>JBIJAX010000012.1:0-47990 GCA_044345485.1 Kapaibacterium sp. (SeqCode) | reverse complement strand
GCACCTACACGCTCACGTATCTTGGCAAGGAGCAGGTTGATAAGGAGTTTCGCGATCGAGAAAAATTCCGCTACTACGTCCGTATCGAACATGATGGTCAGCGCCGCACAGTTGCTCCAGTGTTGTACTGGAGTGATTTTAACCAGCGCCAGTCGCCATTTCTTGAACCTGGGATCCGTTGGGGGTTGATGAACGATCTCTATGTATCTCCGAAGAACATTGGTCGTGAGGACGTGTTTCATGAAACAACAGTTCAGAAGGGCGCATCAGCGCAAGTACCGATTGACAAGAACGTAAGCCTTTTCCTTGATGGCTTTACGATGCCAATGGAGGAAGGTCAAACAGAAGATGGACGGATGCAGATGTCTGCAAAGATTGTTGCAACCACGGCAAGTGGAGAAACGGTAAATGTCAAGGCTCGTACGCGCATCACCACTGGGCCCAATGGTCCGGCGTTTGATCCGGAGTGGACAACAATACCTGGCACAACCACCGCAGTAGGTCTGATCAATATCGACCGTAACAACGAAGATCCATCAAAATCCAAAGGCACATTTGCCTTCTACGATGTAAGCAAGCCGCGTCCGTTTGCTCGGGAGGAGTTTACTGTTGAGTTCTCCGTCAAGCCCCTTATCTCGCTTGTATGGATCGGTGTGATTGCAATGGTAACCGGCTTTGCATTCTCGATCGGGCGATCAGTGAGAATGTTGAAGAAGCAGCCTACGCTGCAGGTCGTTCAAAACGATCCATTGGCCTGAATTGATCGACAAGTCAAGAAGCGATAGACTACCAATCCGTATGCGCATCAGACGCAACGTTGGATGTCCTATGGCGGCGGTCATACGTCTAACCTGACGGTTCCGTCCTTCTGTGAGCTCAAGCTCTATCCACGTTGTAGGTATTGACAATCGTTGGCGAATTGGAGGAACCCGCTCAGGTAGGGAAGGCAGCGTTGTGAGCATCATTGCCCTACATGGTTTTGTCAATCGTCCTTGTATCAAAACACCACGTTCTAGAGAAGAAAGGCTTTGTTCCTGAACATCATGCTCAACCTGAACCCAATATGTTCGTGGATGGCCATGTTCCGGATCGAGCAGAGGCGCAACGAGGTGCTTTTCATCCGTAAGTACAAGCATCCCCTCACTATCAGCATCGAGTCTGCCAACAGGATACACTCGATCTGGTAGGCCAAACTCTGCCAATGTAGACCATGAGCTATCCATTTCGGCCGTAAACTGTGAAAGCACACCGTAGGGTTTATTAAACACAATGATCATCGGTCGAAGTACACACCTATTGGAAGATCCGGTTGCATAGGGTCTACATTTCTGCCACGTATGTCATAGAACATTCTTCGTGGTTTGGTTCGAGCCGTTGGATCAAACAAACGCTTGTTGCCTTGTTCATCACAGATGCCAGTCGTCTCGATGACGCCGTTTATCAGAGTTGTGCGCACCAAGACTGGGTAGCCGGTTGGCGTGCGCCATGTCGTAGTATCTATGCTCGCAGTGCATTCGCTTGCCATGCCAAGCGTGTGAATACCTCTGATCATCCCAACGGTATCACCAACACGAAGTGTATCGTAGGTGTATCGGAGGTGGGCTGTAACACGCGTGCCGCTAACACTGAGGGAATCCTGTGTAGTGGGGACGAAAATGCTTCCATCAAAGGACACATCGCAAGAAACAGATCGTATGCCTGAGAGATACAGGTTGTCTGCATCATCTATGCTGTCAACAACTACTGCGACTGTATCGACAACACCAGCTTCTGCTCGTGCATCAAGCACACGTAGTCGTAATGAAGGCTCAAAAAGCTTCTGGAATGCCATACCGCCAGTGTAGCCATAGGATTCAGCAGGACCATATCCATAGACGATAACTCCAAAGGCCTCGTCACACGTAACATAGTGATTCCCGACATTGACCTTAAAGGTTGTCTGCGAGAACGTAGAGCCTGGAATGGGATTTATGGCTCCGGGGGGCACACCGTTGACTCGCAACGTTGAAATTGTTGCCGTCGGTGCGATACACGTGATATAGTGCGCCGTATAAAATGCATTGCCACTAATCCGTGGTTCAACGGTAACAACACGATATTCATCCAGAAACTGCTCAAACGGGGGAACAACGATGAGAGATGGATCTCCCGGAGCACTCGTACCAAGGGTAAATCTGTTCGCGCTTCGATCGATGATTGTGACTAGCACAGGCTGTGTAGCAACGATGTTCAAGGCTCTATCAAGCGGGACATCCCAATACCTTGCTGCATCCAACCTCCATGGCGTCAGGCCGTTTACTGTTACGATGGTGCTATCGCGAGAGGCTAGAATTCGACATACTGTTACATCATCATCGTTAAATGGCTGATTTGAGCTAGCAGGCGTTAGGGAAGGAACTAGGATACGCTTGCCCCAGGTATCGATACCGGGCATTTGTTCAACGAGACAGTCTCTGCTGGCACTCGAAGTAAGCACTGGAACCTGCGCACGGCGGTGGGCACCGAGCACAACAACTGGCTTTGTGGACGAAACCCTCGATCCAGTGAGGTCATCATGTGTTCTCCCGTTCGAAACACGGGCTTGCAGCAAATAGGACTGCCCCTTGTTAAGGCGTACGTTCCGTCTGGAACCGTCTGCACGTGAAGAACGGTCTACACTAAGGTCTATGACCACGTCTGTTGAATCTTCGGTAGCGATCACCACAAACTGACTTGGATAGGCAATGTTTCCGTTAGCATCTGATTCATACGTCGATACGAGGTATTCGGAAGAAAGTGCATCTGTTGGTAACACGAGCCATGCGTCGCTGGTATTGTCATCACGCATTACTGCATACACAGTTACATCTGCACTGGACATCACATGAATACTAGCGGGATTTGGTTTTTCATCATCGGTGCCGAACATACCGATCTGCGTCATTCCTCGCAGTTCGTAAAGATCAGCGGGGAAGCGAAACTCCCAGACCACATTTGCAGGCACATTTACAGCATACTTATCGGTAGTGCCATCTCGTCGCCGAGCGTCAACGCTTACTTGCGTGACTTCAGACGTAGCAACGAACACGGACACGATTGCTGGATCATTACCGGAACCCGATATATGATCATTCGGCGGTACAGCCAGCCAGAAATCCTGTCCTTTACTATCGCGCAGCACTTGCCCATGCAGTTGTAGGGTGGTAACAACTACGAGAACAACAAGTACTACTCGTGCGAGGCAATGCATGTTGATAACAACTCCTCCATCGCAGAAGCACTCTCATCCCAGGAAAATCCCGCCGCATACGAAACAGCAGAATGTGATAATGCGGTTCGTTTCGCGTTGTCTGTTAGAATGTCTATGAGCGTCTCTTGCAGTATGCGAATATCGCCATACGGATACAGTTTGCCCGATACGTCAATCTTCACTGAGTCGCGAAGTCCGGGTGAATCTGCCGAAACAACTGGAGTTCCACATGCATTGGCTTCGATGTTAGTGATACCCCAGCCCTCTTTGATCGATGGATTTACGACAACCCAACTTGCCGAAAGAAGTTCCTGCTTCTTTTGTTCATCAACAAAGCCATGAAAGACAACGCTTTGCTGTATGTGCAATTCATCCGCCAGAGCTCTAAGTCGGGATTCATCATCGCCCCGACCAATGATCCAAAGTTTGGCATCATGAACCTGCGAAAGAACTCCTTGAAATGCGCGAAGTACGTGGTCTATTGACTTATATGCCTTTAGTCTGCCGAAATAGGTAACGACAGGATTCCCGCTTTTTTGCCGCACCTGCATAGGAAAGACTGACTTGTCTATCCCGTTGTAGATAATCGACATGTTTGATGACCTCAGCCCCTTCTCAACGCAGTCAGTCTTCGTGCTTTCTGAGACAACTGCCAGTGGGGTTTTGGCATAGACACGTGGAATGAAATGTTCCATCACATCCACATATAAGGCAGCTGGGAACGAGGCCTCCTTGTAGATGCTCTTGCCGAAGAGATGGTGAATCAGACCCACTATCGGCTTGTCGATGAATAGCGGCGTCATGAGCGGGATCTTATTGATATCATCGACCACCACGTCTACGGCAAGCCCCTTTCCAACCCGTATCCACCAGAACGGCACATGCGCATTATACGTACTGCGACTGCCTATGCGGTAGACATGCATGCCGTCTACGAGCTCGTGAGAAGGGGCATTGTCAAACCCGCAGGTAACGAGATGCACAGTATGTCCACGCTTGACAAGCCGCGAGAATGTCTCGTGCAGATGCGCCTCAGCACCTCCAGCTTGTGGATGCAGTCGATCCTGCCAGTTGAACACCAGTATGTTCATTCCTTACCGCGGCGTCTCAACAATGATCTCGACCGTACGTGAGTAGAAGCGTCCCTCGGGTGACTCGTTGTCATACAATGGCAGCGTTTCGCCAACACCCTGCGTAGATGTACGCTCAGTTGCAAGTGCCGCAGCAACAGCCTTTGCCCGCTTCTCACTCAAGCCTAGGTTGTAGGCTGCATCTCCAACACGATCGGAGTATCCGATAACCTTGACAACAGACCGGGGCGTGATGCTCTTCTTTACTTCGTTGATGAGCAGCTGATTTTCGGGTGATATGTCAGCCCTGTCAAAACCAAAGAGGATAAGCGAGAATCTGTCCACACTTTTATCCGTTCCACCTGTCTTTGCTTTATCGGAGAGCAGCACTTCGCTCACAGGTATCGATCCAGACTCGCTCGGTATAACCCTGCCCGAGGAATCCTGCACAACAATCATGTATTCGAGGTTTCGTGTACCCTGAGGAATAAATCTCGATGTTTCAGCAAGTCTCCAATCGAGTTCAGCAGGAAGTGCTGCAGATCCATGCATTGCCTTGATGATCTGTTCATTCTGGGAGACGAACAACGTCCAGGACTTGACTTCTGTTGCATTCTGAATCTGGGGCGTAAATCTCATGCCCGCTGGCGAAAACACGCGCATCGTGTCTCGCGATCCGACAGGCGAGAGCAGAAGCGGATCGTTTGACGAAAGCTCAACGCGCATGTTTTCAGAAGCACCATCAACGTCATCTGTTGAAGATGCACTCGCTGGCATTCCACGGTCCTCAGCGCTAATCCGTGCTGCATCAATGCCCCATGTATCCACGAGGTACGACTTAACTACCAATGCGCGTCTCTTCGAAAGGTCATCGCTGAGGCCGTCCTCAGACTTGTCGCGGCATCCAACCAGTTTCAACGTAGCGTCTGGCCTCTGCTGCATGCGTTTGCCAACCACGTTTAACATCTGGTAATAGGTAACCATTGCATCGAGATTGTAGAAATTCTCGAGCGAATAGTCTTCTACCTGCTCCTTAGAAATCTGCCTATATCGCGGCGAGAGCGCATGCATACCTTTTTCGAAAAACACATATGGCAATAGGGGGCGCACACGATTCGAAGCAAATTCTTCGATGCGTACCGCATTGGAAGCAAGCACGTTGCCGTTCTCGTCTATTCCCTGTACCGTTACCGATGGAATAGGAACAGATGTGGCATCCGCATTTGGACGATATGGCGTGTTTCGAGCCAAATCGAAAAGATCACCGAAACTGAGCTCGTCCTCAATCGCAGGAGGTACAAACGACACCACAACACCAGCTCGGGCTCGTTGAACCAACCACGACGTTTCTTGAAGGAGATTTGTAGGGCTCAAGGTGACGAGGAGTTCGGGAGAAATAAAGACAGTTCTTTCTGAATTCACCGCCATCTCGTATGAAAGTCCTGCTGTTATCCCACCATAAACGGTGTTGAGATATCTAAGTGAACCCGTGCGTTGATTGCGCACACGCTGGCCATTTTCAACGAATGTTGCGTTTGTTGGTGTAACAAACACTTCCTTTTGGTCGTATGTACCAGAGAGGTTGTATCCCAGGGTTGCACCACCAAGAAAATGCAACCGATCATTTATCTCGAAGCGGCCTAATGCATCAACGGTCAGTAGTGAGGTAGCTACATTGAGGTCATGACGAATAGTTGCCGTCTCGATAAGCCCCTTATTGAGAATTGGTAACGATTCAGTTGTTCCCAGATCAACCCCAGTGCTATAAAACCCGACCCGCACGTCTAGCCCAATGCTTGGGGTTAGTTGTGAAAGATACTGGGCTCCTATTCCGAAGACCCGTCCTTGACCTCCTGTAAACTCTGGACAGCAGTTTTCTGCCTCAGGTATGCGAGAGAACGCTGTAATATGCTGGTCTACACCGCCATGAAGCACGATGCCCAAACGCGCGTTTTGCTGTTGAGCTAGAAGAGGCTCCTGTACAAGCCCTAGAGCCAAGAAAATACATGTACCTAGATAGTTCTTCATCGTACAACCTCCATTCTGCGTGTGATCGATTCACTTGGAGTACGCAGCACGAGAAAGTACTGTCCTGCAGGTAGTATTGAAGTGTCAATATCAAAGGCCCACACTCCGGGTCTGAGATTATCATGAAGAACTGTCTGAATATGCTCACCGCTTATCGAGTACAGATTTATGGTAGACATACCAGACTCGGCCACGGAGATATGCAGATCAGCTCTATCCTGAACAGGATTCGGTCCAACCACGATGCCGGCAGATTGCGAGCCTAGTTTAACAAGTCTTGCACCGCCCCCTTGCTTGCAAACATCCGAAAGGATAACCGAGCCATTGACCGTTGTAAACGTTAATGTGTCAGAATATGAAAGGGAGTCGATTTTTACATACGATGCTGTGTCATTACCAATGGCAGTTGTGAATGTAAGGGCTGTTGCTTGGCCGTTTGACACAGGAATTGGAATGGGGGCATCGAATGTTAATACGCCTTCGTCACTGAGCTTCACGTTTGACACATTACCAGCAGCTTTGAGAATTGTCCCATTGGCGCTGAAATGACCAGTAATCGTTCGGACAGATGTCCGATCGAAATTGATCATATTCTTCACATAGACTGGAACGCTGACCAACGAGCCCGATAGTGTGTACACGGTATCAACTTCAATTGTGGCACCGATGTATGACTTTACCGTAGCTCGCAGATGAATGGTCTGTTTGCGACCACAAATAGTATCAACAAAGTCATAGGTTGTGTCGTAGATCTCTCCGGCACGACCACCTAAGAATCGTATTGTCATGTCAGAGCGCTTGCCACCGGCAGTGATATCAGGAGTGATGCTGTCGATCTGGAATCGTCCAACGGTTACGGAATTGCGGGGCCATTTCAGTGAAATGGTTCCTGTGTTCAATAGCAGGATCCTCTCAGAGACCGTTGTGTTCTCTGCAACATTTCCAAAGTCCATTTCAGTGCGTGACAACTCAAATCCAACCGAATCTCTTCTCGCTGAAATGTTCACTGTGGTTCTTCCATTAGATGCGTTGATAGCACTGGAAGAAATCACAATACGAGCATCCTTCACACCGACGCGATTTGGAGCAAATGTTACGACAAAGCTCTTTGCGCTGTTCGGGGGGATCGTAATAGGAAATGTATCAGGCGTTGCAACAGTAAACTCATCTGCATTTGAACCATCAACTCCTACAGAGTATACCTGTAGGTCCGTATTACCTGAGTTACGGAGATCAAACGGCATTTGCGCATTGATGTATCTACATGTCCCGGTAGGGAACAACAGGGTATTTGAAGAAGAGGAAATCCTTCCATCACCAGTTGCCTCGCCGTACAACCCTACTACATAGGTCTGTCCACCAGTGATGCGTAACTCCAACGCTGCAGCAAAGCGACCATAATTCGTTGGATCAAAACGAACGGTCAATTTATGTGACTGGCCAGGCTGGATGGTAACGCTTCCACCACCGTCTACAATTGAATACTGTCCACTCTGTTCACCAACGATAGACATGGATGCAATACGGACAGGTGCTGTTAACGAGCCATTAACCCTGATCGTGATAATCGAATCAACAACGGACTGGTTAGCAACTCGCCTACCGTAGTCGATGACGGCAGGAACAAGGATCTGAGGTGCGACACCATTTCCGGTAATGAGCACGGAGAAGGTACCCATGCCGCTTTCGAATGTTAGATATGCTTCTCGTGGACCTGCCTTAGTTGGTGTAAATGCAATGTCGGCAATGTACGGGTCAGTTTTGGTGACATAGTGCACCATTGGATAATCGAGCAATGAAAAATCCGTGGTGTCGCCAGAAGCGAAACGTACACTACGAATAACAAGTGGTGCATCGTCATTCGTTGATACTACGATCTTGCGGGCATCAGTGGCCGAACCAACTACCACATCACCCATGAATTGCGGAGCAGACTCGCGAATTCCCCCATAAATGGAGAAAGGTGAATCAGAAACATCAGATACGCTTCCTATACGCTCTAGAGACCATATACGGGCTGTGAAATCCGTAGCAGAGGTCACAACACGCTTACCGTCTGGTGAAAAGCTCCCAGAGTAGAGGATTCCTTCGTGTCCAGCCAGTGATGTTTGTAGCTCAAGTGTTGATGCTGAATACGTTTTCGCAGTGCCATCACCACCAGCTACGAGCAACGTTGTACCAGGTGCTGAATATGCCAGTGCAAGCACACCACCTTTCATCGGTGGTAGGCCCTTGATCGTTGTGCCATCAGATGTCTTGTAGACATGCACAGCAAGGTCTGCGCCGCCGCTTGCCAATTCCGTGCCTGCCGGATTAACAGCAACGGCATACTGATGTCCATTTGAATTGGGTTGCTTAAACGACTGGACGACATTGAGAGATTTGAGATCCCTCAGTGTTGCCTGCGGTCCTTCGGCCACGGCCAACTTCTGACCATCTTTCGTGACCTTTAGGTTGTATACAGGACCTTGATCTACGACTTTAGATGTAAACACCGTCCATGTTGCTGTGTTGATTTCAGCAATGCCTCGATCGGTACCTGCATACAACTTTGAACCGTCATTGTTATAAACAACAGACCACACGCGTCCCTCAGCAGGTATGGTCGCAATTCTCTGACCATTAGAATAATCCCAGATTCGGATGCTTCCATCATGTGATGCTGAGGCAACAATTGATGTACCCGGCTTCTGAGCAAGTGACCATACCCAATTGCTGTGAAGTCCAACGATCCGCTCCTGGGAGCCATCTTGTGCACTCCATATCCGAACGGAGCCATCGTGTCCACCAGTTATCACGTGTTTGCCGTCTTCGGTAAAAATCGACGCATATACTGGTTGGTCTTGCCCCCTCATGACGAGAATATCGTTCGGATCGATCACCGTGCGAGAGATTCGAACTTTTGCCTGTGTTGCCAACTGAGGTCCTGGACGCCACGAATACTTCAAGCTCTGCGCATTTTCGATGATCGAAGACCAAGTAGCCCCGTTATCATAACTCACCTCGATACGAACAAAGTCGTCGGGAAGGGCATTAGACCATTGAACAACGGTATCCTCACCCGCGAGGAGCCGTTCGCCACCATTAGGCCCGTCAAGTGTGAGCAGCTCTCCACTTTTAGCATTGCCTCCATGCAGGTACACGGTAGGGGGCGAGCACGACGACGTAGCGTAGACGAGTTTGTCGTAGATACCAACATCACTGGCTGCGGTGTACTGAACTGTTAATGTAAGGCTCTCGCCATCCTTCAACTGCACTGGAAAACGGGGAGATCCAACAATCTGGAACACAGAGGCAGCGATGGTGGCACCTGTAATCTCCACGGATCCGTTCCGAGCGGTCACCGTGGCAGATCTGGACAATGTAGACCCTGTCGGAATTGTTCCGAACTCAATTCCCGTGACGTTTGACTCTAGATAGACTGTCTTTGATTGAGGGAGTTGATACGATCCTTGTCTCGTAATGGAGCCACGCACTATGGACACTAGGTGCAGCAGCTCGCACGTTTTGGTCGCGGTCCACGAAATCGTGCATCCAGGTAACCGTTTTGCATCTGCAACAAATGCGCGCGCGTATGCCTGTGCTTCTGCAATCGAATTGACTCGGCTGCTCCACGCACCCCCGGTTGAATCAGCCAACATTTGCATCGAAGGGGAAAGGCTAGGCCCAAGACCTAAGACATAGACTGATATACCAAATGTTCGAGCGGTTGCAATTGCGCTACTAACATCAAAGGAGCTTGCACCGTCGGTTATCAGTAGAAGCGACCGTGCATTTCGAGCATTTTGCAGATGGGTTATCGCACCATAGGGAATATCAAACAGCCCCTTACCCGAATTCATGCCTCCAACAGCATTCATTGCATCAACTGAAGAAACAAATCCTGTTTTATTTGTCGATAATCCATACATCATTTGGGCGGACGCACCAATCTGAATGAGTCCCAGCTCATCAGCTGTCGAAGTAAGCAGTTGCGTTATGCCTCGTGCAGCATTCTTTGCCATATCCATCGCAGTTGGATTAGCTGCAGTTGCCATTGACAGAGAGGCATCAATGGCCACAACGAGAGAGATATTCCTTCCCGACGTAGATGGATCGCACGACAGTGAATACATTTGTGGCACGTCGTTATCGGTAATCGATATCTCGCCAGTGCCTATTCCCTGCGGCATACCCGCGTTATCCAACGCTACAACTCTGGCCGAGACATTGGGAAAGTTGTCTGTGTTATACCGCAGCGTAACGAACGTTTGCGTGGAGACATGCATCGCACCAAGCATGCCAATGCCCACAACGATGATCAGTCTACTGAAGAATGATCGCATAAAAACCCCTTTTGCACAGTCTAGATTGCAGGCACAATGATACCACATCGACGTAGGGTGACCAACCGCTGATTCAATGAGATATGCACATCTAGAATGCTCAACGGACTGGGGTGGCTAGCTGGATAATCACCGTGCGGTTTGAGGCTCTGCCTTCAGGCAGCTCATTTGGAAGAGAAGGACTTTCCTCACCGTTGCCAATAACTGTGGTTCCTGGGACCCCAAGTCTTCGTGCAACTTCCTTCGCACGCTTTAATGAAAGCTCACGGTTGTATGCTTGCGAACCAATCTGATCAGTGGCTCCAATGATGGTCACAGTAGTGTTTTCACGTATCCGTGAACGAATAAACTGCAGCTGGCGCTCATGCTGTTTGGAGATCCTGCTATCGTCAAACTCGAAGAGAATAAGTCCATACCGTTCAATCTCCAGGTCGCCGGATCGCGAAGTCTTGGTGTACTCTTCCTCGTCTTGCACCAGCGGTATCTGCCGTTTTGCAATCGCAACCGTTCGACCATCGCGAACAGTCGTTATTTCTACGAATAGGCTGTCTCCAGAACTTCCTTGCAAATCCTGATGCAGATCAAGAGTCAGCGATCCCTTTCCGTCCGACCTTCCCATTGCTCGCGACGCTACGTTATCTCGTCCTCGGCGCACAGCGAGTGTATAATCATTCGATGTTGAGTCTCGAGAAGTGTCCACTTCAGATCTGATTATGATGCTAGCGGGGGAGTGCAGTTTCTCAACAGTACCAAGTTTAACAGGAGCTAGAATCGCGGGATTATTTGACGCTAACTCTACGCGTCTGTTTTCCTCTTGAGCCAAAAACTGTGTCCCAGAATCTGCAAATGTTGTTGGACGTTCGGGATACACGCGAGCACTAACACGAAGGCGATCGTCATACACCCCTAATTTGTTCATCATGCTTCTGACTTCCTCTGCTCGAGCGCGCGCCAACTTGAGTCCGGCGTCCTGCAATGTGCCGGAAGTTGTGCCTGTAATACTCAACCAAGCATCTGGATGAATTTTCATCCGCTGAGCTATAATACCAAGTTCACCTTGTAGGGCTTCCAACGGTGTTAGGTAAAGCGTGTCGTTGAACGACTTGGTGATCGCCTGTTGATAACGAAGTGGCAGGATCGATTGACCTTCATCGAAATACACGTGTCCCAACATTGGGTGAAGAAGTATGATGCGCCTCTTTCGCTCGTAAACAGTTATGGATCCTGTCGTGGTATCACCGTTGTCAATTGCAGCAATCTCAATTCTTGGTGTTAGCTGCAGTAGGGTCGCAGCAACGTTTATTGGTGGGTTAGTATCGACAACGTGCGGCGATGTATCAGGCACTGCGTTTACAATATTGCCAGGACATCCGGCACAGGTGTCCCACATAGGCTTCTCAGCCCTACGGTTGTTAAGACTCAAGGAAGCCGACAGGCGTAGCTGGTGAATCCTCCAAGGACTATCAAGCGTTACATTTTGAAGTCCATACCCGTAAAGAAGTTCAAATCCCAGTCCATACGATGATGATGGCTTTTGAGGAAGACGCACTCGAATTCCCCCCAGCAATGCAAGACGAATGGAATTGGCGTTCGGAATCTCAGCACGTGTAGAAACCCATGTACGGTCTGCTCCGAGATACGCCCCATAGTCGGCCGGTTGCGTAAGTGTCTCAGATTGTTCGAATTGCTGGATGATGTTAAAAGAGATTCTTGGGCCCGCGACAAGATCTAGCCCCTTGAAAATCGAAATTGATGCCATGGGTTCGATGCCAACACTTACGATTGAGCTTTCGAGCCGATGTTCAAAAGTGGCCCTGACAACTCGAAGAGTGTCGCGAAGGTCTGCAACGACGGTGTTTTCATTGTACAGGAATGTACCATGATCGCCGCCTGCTACAATCCGACCCTCAAGTGCAAGAACCTTCGAAATGCCAAAGCGATAAAATGCGCCCCCATGAATGGCAACGCCGTCACCGGCTGTGAACGATGGACAGCACGAAGGGTAGGTACCCAACCGTGTGAACGAGGCGTCATGATAATTGTACGTACCGCCAAACAACACACCCCATACCGGATCGGATTGAGTTTGCGCCGTGATGTTCACTAGAGTGAACATCAGTAGCGCGATGCGAATGATCAATGTTGATAGTGTTCCCATACCCCTATAGATGCATTATACGCACCATTACGTGACATTGCCGCTACGACAATTGCACAGATGGGCAGAGATCATTGATGGGGCAAACTGAACATTGGGGACGTCGAGCAATACACGTTCGCCTACCGTGCGTGATTATACTGTGATCAAACTCATTCCAGCGTTCCTCTGGGAGGAGTTCCATTAGTGCAAACTCAATCTTGACGGCATCGTGTGATGTGACGAGTCCCAATAGGTTAGAAATCCGCGTAACGTGTGTGTCAACCGTAATTCCTGGAATGTCAAAGCAGTTAGATAGAACGCAGTTGGCTGTCTTTCGGCCGACGCCTGCTAGTGTAACCAGTTCGTCAAGTGTAGTAGGAACGGTACCGCTGAACTGCTCCCGAAGCTGCCTGCAACAGGTTTGGATGCTCCTTGCCTTGTTCTTGTAGAACCCTGTAGAAAGAATATCCTGTTCCAGTTCTTCCTGAGGTACTGCATAGTAGGCGTCTACAGTAGGATACTTTGCAAAAAGAGCCGGTGTGACCTTGTTGACTCGCTCGTCTGTGCACTGGGCAGACAGAATAGTGGCGATCAACAGCTCAAGCGGAGACGTGAAATCCAACCCTACCTTGGCATCTGGATACGCAATCGCTAGCCGGTCGAGGATTGCCAACAATCGCTGGCGCTTAGCAGTCTTTGACTCTTTCTTGGCCATACAGGTTACTGCCTCGTTACTGGAGATCTGGGTGTATTTTTGCGTTTTGCCTTGGAAATTACCAGTAAAGTCGATGACACCACTTGAATTTTGGACTGCGTGCTCTTCTAACGGGATTGTTCTAGATAAGCCACAGGTAGACACGCTTGAGAGGTATCACGATGAACTCGTGTATTGGAATCAGCGTGTTAATATGATTTCAAGAAAAGACGATGCAAACGTCTGGGAGCGGCACATCTTCCATTCGCTAACGCTGCTCACGTCCGTAGACATCAAACAGAAGGCTCGCGTGCTTGATGTCGGAACTGGCGGTGGTCTTCCCGGGATACCAGTAAAAGTTGCGCGTCCTGATGTAAAAATCACACTCGTGGATTCGATCAAGAAGAAAGCGACGATGACCGAGATGTTTGCTGCGCATACAGCATTGAAGGACATAACAGTGCTTAATGCCCGTGCAGAGGAGCTGGCGGCTCAGCCGCAGTATCGCAAATCGTTTGATGTTGTTATCTCGCGGGCCGTTGCCAGAACCGGTACGGTTCTGTCTTGGGTAACAGAAGTTGTAAAGCCCAATTGCACTTGCGCCTTCCTAAAAGGGGGCGACCTTACCGAAGAATTGGCAGAAGCGCGACAAATGCATCCAACATGGACAATTACCGAGCAGCCAATTCGTGTTTTCGGACACCCATGGTTCGAGGAAAACGCCAAAAAGGTAGTACTGTGCAAACACGGCTAATAGTATCGCTGTTCATTGCAGGTGCAGCAGCAATCAGCATTGCAACGCCGGCTGCAAGTGCGCAGGTTAAACTGTCTACGCAGCAGAGTACAACACAGCAGGCTACAACGATTGGTAGCGCCGTAAAGATTGCTCGTGCTAAATACTCTGGTGGTGGTGACTGGTATAACGATCCAAGTTCAGAGATCAATCTCCTGCGCTACGTGCGTGCCAACACAACAATATTGGTTGAGCCCACCTATGAGTTTGTTGATCTGGGTACTGACAATCTCT
Source organism: Kapaibacterium sp. (SeqCode) (assembly GCA_044345485.1). GTDB lineage: Bacteria > Bacteroidota > Ignavibacteria > Kapaibacteriales > Kapaibacteriaceae > UBA10438. The sequence goes on along the minus strand of JBIJAX010000012.1, from coordinate 33,477 downwards.
TTCTCTACCCGGTGATCTTCATGACAGGGCACGGAACAGTTGCATTTTCTGATGCTGAAATCCGCAATCTGCGCGCGTATCTGGAATCAGGGGGCTTTCTTTACATAGATGACGATTACGGAATGGATGCTTCCATACGTAAGGAGTTAAAACGTTTGCTTCCGAACGAAGAGCTTCAGGAGCTACCGTTTTCTCACAAACTCTACCATTGCCATTTTGATTTTCCTAACGGTCTGCCAAAGATTCATGAGCACGACGACAAAGCGCCACAAGGACTTGGGTTGTTTGTAAATGGGAAGCTTTCAGTGTTTTACACCTATGAATCAAATCCAAGTGATGGATGGGCTGACCCCGAAGTCCACCACGACTCTCCTGAGCGCCGGGAGACTGCACTGAAAATTGGCACCAATATTCTTGTCTACGCGTTAACGCGATAGGCCAACTTCTTGCATTTCAACCTGCATACATGACATCACAACGTCAGAATATCATTTCGAGGATCCGGTCCGCACAGCGCTATGAGGGTTTGTACAAAGCTCTACTTGGGTTAGGGCTGGTGTTGTTATCTGTAGCAGCATTAGTGCTCCTGTTTTCATCGTTGGAGTATTTCTTCAACTTCAGCTCATTTATCCGTGGGTTGTTATGGTACACAATTCTGCTCGTTGCTGGTTGTGGCTCGATAGTGTTTGTTGTGCCGAATGTTCTCAGGGCAGTTGGCTTGGTTGTTTCAGAGACACTCAACACAACGGCGCAGCGCATAGGAAAACACTATGACGACGTAGAAGACGATCTCGCGAATATCCTCCAGCTTACTTCATCGGACACATCATCGGACCTCGTAAGCTCGGCCTTCTCCATCGTCGACGCAAAGGTTCGAGACAAAGATTTTACTGTGATTGTGGACAAGAAACAGCAGCAACGCCTACTTCTTTGGAGATCTAGCGGTGCTGGCGCAATTCTGGCTATGATGCTGATAGTGCCAGAGATACAAACTGGATTTCTTCGAATCTTGAACCATAACATTTCATTTCTGCCGCCAGCGCCATACACGCTTCACATAGAAGCTGAGCCCGATACATTGATGCGCGGGGCAAATGCTGAAATACGAGTAACAGCCCGAGGCATTCCACCGGAGCAAATTCTCATACACGTAAAAGACCAGACATCTCAGGCATATGTTCCCCATACAGTTTCCAGAGGTTCGGAAGGAAGCTACAGGTTCGTCATTCAAGGCATGACAACTAATGCTGCTGTCTACGCGTCAGCCATATGGCTGGATTCTGCTGTGACTACAGACACGTTGTCGTTGTGCGTAATAGATCGGCCGCTGCTTCGATCATTTGCTGGTAGTGTTCACCCACCCTCATACACGAAACTTCCCGCTGCAACATTATCAGTAACAGCTCCAGATGTTACAGCGCTCGTAGGATCTGGTGTACATGTCTCCATCTCGAGTAACAAGCTCATTCGCGAAGCATCGGTGGTTATAGTGCGGAGCGATCAGAATTCTGGAAAACATGACACTACTAAAGTGCCCCTTCGTACCCAGGGACTTCAGGCAAGTGGAATGTTTCGCGTAAGCGGCAATGGTTCCTATTCTATTCGGCTTACTGATTTTGACGGACTTACGACAAATGACCCGCTTACCGCAACGATTGTTGCATTGTCCGATGCGTATCCAATGATTGCTCTCGTTGAGCCAAAGGATAACACCAGTCTTTCGGAGCAGGCAATTCTTGATATCGTAACAACAATCAGCGATGATTACGGATTTAGCTCATTGAAGCTGATGTATAGACTGACGAATTCAAAGTATGCCGAGCCAGAGAAAAACTTCCGATCAATCGACATCGCAATACCTAGCAAGGAAATAGGTCAGGACGTGCGGTATTCGTGGGATCTGTCAAAGATCGGCATCACTCCCGACGACACCTATGAATACTACTTGGAAGTAGCGGACAATGATGTGATAGGCGGTCCAAAGAAGGCAAAAACGTCAACGATGATCGTACGAATGCCGTCACTTGATGAGGTATTTGCAAATGCGGACAAAACTCAAAATGACGCACAGAAGGAGATCAAGGAATTAGTAAAAGACGCCGAGAACATGCGCAAGGAGGCCGAGCAACTGCAACGAGAAATGCAGAAGCAACAATCGAAACAGCAGCAGGAAGTGTCATGGTCTGACAAAAAGAAGGCAGAAGACCTCCTGAAGAAACAACAAGAACTCGAGTCCAAGATGGAAAATGTGGCTCAGCGTCTCGAGCAGATGACACAGAATCTCCAAGAGAACAAGGCTATTTCTCAAGAGACGCTGCAGAAGTACCAAGAGCTGCAGAAGCTCATGCGTGAGGTCAAATCTCCCGAGCTTGCTCGCATGCAGGAACAAATGAAGCAAGCAATGGAGCAGTTGTCACCAGAAGAAATGCAGAAGATGATGAAAGACTTCAAGTTCAGCGAAGAAGAGTTTCGTAAGAACCTTGAACGACAACTGAATCTGCTCAAGCGTATACAGGCAGAGCAAAAGACAGATGAGTTAGCAAAACGCGCTGAGGAGCTCGCCCGCAAACAAGATGAGCTGCGTCAGCGTGCAGAACAAACAAATCCCAAGGATAAGGCAGAGAATCAGCGATTAGCACAGGAACAGCGTGCCTTAAGCGAGGAGTTGGAACGACTTGCTCAAGAATCTAAGGAACTGGAAAAACTGATGAAAGATCTCGGACAGGATATGCCGAGTGACAAGATGCAGCAGGCTCAACAGGATCTTAATGCAGAGCAAACGCAGGATCAAATGGACAAGGCACAGCAAGACCTGCAAAAAGGTGATAACGAGTCCGCATCTGCACAGCAAAAACAAGCTTCAAGTAATCTTCAGCGCTTTGCCCAGCAGATGAAGAATATGAAGCGCGAGATGCGGCGCAACAGTCAGAAGGAATCCATGCGCCAGATGCAGAAAGGAATCAACGACCTTCTAGATGTTTCTAAGAATCAGGAAGCCTTGCGAGAGCAAATGAAGTCACTCGATCCGAATTCCTCGCAGTACTCGCAGATGGCGCAGAGGCAGCAGCGTGCTCAAGAGGCAATGCAGAACATTGCGAACTCGATGATGCAACTAGGTCAAAAGTCAATGAGCGTTTCACCCGAAATGGCTCAGGATCTTGGTAATGCGCTGCAGGCAATGAAGGATGCTATGCAGTCGATGTCACAGCGCAACAGCTCACAGGCAATGCAGTCGCAGTCCGAAGCCATGAGTGCTATGAACAGTGCGGCCCAAAAGATGAGTAGTGCATTGTCGCAGATGATGCAGGGAGAGGGGGCTGGACAAGGTGGATCTGGCAGTATGCCCGGACAGGGGCAGGGTAGAGGAGCACAGAGCCCCTTTCAGCGTCTACAACAGCTTGCAGACCAGCAGCAGTCAATCAATCAGGGCATGCAGCAAATGGGGCAGGGCTCAGGTTCGTCCGACATGCAACGCCGTGCCGAGCTGGGGCGTCTTGCCGCACAGCAAGGTAAGGCAATGAAGGCAATCCAAGAACTTGAAGAAGAGCGGAAAAAGATCGGGGGACAACGTCAGCCTCTTGGAGATCTCAAGCAGATCGCGGAGGAGATGAAGGAAGTAATGTCTGACATGCAGAGCGGTTCTATCAGCTCGGAAACACGGCTTCGCCAGGAGCGGATTCTATCGAGGTTGCTGGATGCGTCGCGTTCAATGACGGAACGTGACTATGAAAAGTCTCGGGAGTCTAATTCGGGGAAGGATGTTGTACGCACGTCGCCAGAAGATATCAGCTTGCCTACTAATAAGCAGCAGCAGAGCAGAACGCTATTGGACCAATTGAAAATGGGGTATACCAAGGACTACGAGAGTATCATCCGTCAGTACTACGAAGCACTTCAGCGTCAACGTCTGCAAAACGGGGGGCGTCAGTGATAAAACTCCTGGCACTATGTGTGCTCCAGTCGTCAATGAGTGTTTCAGGCGCACATGTTCTGCACCACGTGTTGTCGAAACCTTCAATGACCACCGCAGAGTCGATCTCCGCGTGTGTATCACCGAAAGGTCTACTCGGAGTTGGCCTCATGCTTCTGGCCTTCATTGTTATGACGTATACGCTCTCATCCTACAAGGCAGCAACGTTTATTCCGGTTAACACGGCAATAACTTTTCTCGTCACGCTGCTTGCGAGCTATCTCGTTGGTACAGACAAAATGACCATCTCAGCAGTTGCCGGGATGGTCATGATAAGTGTTGGTATTTCTCTCGTGTTACGCGCTCAGTAGTTATCGATCTGAGCTCGCTGAAGGTGTCCTGAGTAATCAACGTAAACGGTCTTCCATTCCGTGAAGATATCGAACACGGTCCAGCCCCCTTCGCGGTGTCCGTTCCCGGTACCCTTTATTCCACCAAATGGCATGTGCGCCTCTGCACCGATGGTAGGTGCGTTGATATAGGTAATGCCTGCCTCGATGTCACGCATAGCAGCAAATGCCCGATTCACATCCTTGGTGTAAATGCTCGAAGACAGACCGTAGGCGCAGTTGTTCGCAAGAGCGATGGCCTCTTCAAATGATCGCACCTTTGATACGCTCAATACTGGACCAAAGATCTCTTCGCGAAACGTAGTGTGCTCTGCCGTAACACCGGTAAAGATTGTAGGCGCAACAAAGTATCCGTGTGTCTTATCACCGTCTACATCTCGATAACCGCCAGCCACGCACGTTGTCTGTTGCTTACCGATTTCGATATAGGACAATATCTTCTCTAACTGGCGCTGGTTAATGACAGGGCCAACTTGTGTTCCACTTGTGCGTCCGTCTCCTAGAACAAGCTTTTCTGCAAGAGCAATTAGCCGAGAAACAAACTCATCATGAATGTCCTCATGGAGAATCAACCTGCTTGTTGCTGTGCAACGCTGACCAGTTGTGCCAAATGCTCCCCACAAGACACCGTCAAGCGCAAGGTCGAGATCTGCATCCGGCATCACGATTTGGGCATTCTTTCCGCCCATCTCGAGTGATACCTTTTTGTTGAGCTGACCGCATCGGGACGCGATGGCAGTGCCTGTCTGCGTAGACCCCGTAAAGCCGATAACACGTACATCCGGATGTTCAACTAACGCTGAACCGGCTTCTGCATCTCCATGAACTACATTGAACACTCCCGGTGGCAACCCAGCTTCTTCAAGGATCTCAGCAAAGATGTTTGCGCTATGAGGAGAATCATCGCTGGGCTTGAAAACGACAGTATTACCAGCAGCAAGAGCAGGGAGGATCTTCCATGACGGCACTGCAATAGGGAAGTTCCATGCCGTGATAATGCCGCACACGCCGATTGGCATACGGAAGGACATGTTCATCTTGTTCGACATCTCGGAGGGGGCTGTATAGCCAAACAACCGCCTTGTTTCGGTGGCTGCATAGTATGCTGTATCTATAGCCTCTTGAATGTCGCCTTTTGTTTCCGTTACTGTCTTGCCCATTTCGCGGGTCATGATCTCAGCTAGTTCGTCCTTACGACGGGTGAAAATGTCACCAGCCTTGCGCAGAATATCACCACGCTTCGGAGCTGGGAGAAGCCTCCAGGCATGAAACGCCGCAGATGCAGCCCCCACGGCAGCGGCAATATCTGTGGCTGAAGACCTCGGGAATTCGCCGATCAGATCGCGCGTATCAGCAGGGTTGATGTTCTGAAACGTGCGGCCAGTTTCAGATGCAAGCCACGTTCCGTTGATGTAGTTCTTCATAATCCTCTGTTTCTGCAATCGTGATTTAGGTGTTCTGAAATATTGGATACGCCGGTTCAATGTCGCCGCGAACAATTCTTTTGAGTTTGCCACTAGCCAAGGTTCTGCGAATTGGAGTTAAGCGTTCAAAGAAATACACGCCATTGAGGTGGTCAATTTCATGCTGCATCACTCGGGCCAGCAAACCTGTTGCTTCACGGACATGCTCCTTCATGTGCTGATCAAGAAACCTCACCTGGATCTCTGCAGGACGAACTACTTTATCGTGAAAATCTGGCAGGCTGAGGCACCCTTCTTCAAACTCGGTTTCTTCGTCAGAGAATGCTTCGATCACTGGATTAATCAAGACGAGAGGACGTTCTGTTTCATCGGCATCTTCTGAATCACTGATATCGATAACGGTAACTGAAAGCCCCTTACCAACCTGATTAGCTGCCAACCCAATACCGTTTGCATTGTACATCGTTTCAAACATGTTTTGGACAAACGATGCGAGTTCATCTGACATGTCATCGATCTTGGCCGTAGCGGCTTTTAGTACAGGATGATTGTACGTGTATACTGGAAGTATCATGCTACAATATCAAGGAGTTGCTTAATGTCGCTTAAGACGTAATCAACGTCTGATAGATCTTGATTACCAAAAGAGTCGCCGTACTGGGCAAATGCTGTTTTCATACCCACATTACGGGCGCCACGCATGTCACGTTCGGCCCAGTCACCAACCATGATTGCATGTTCTGGTGCGATATCAAGCCTCTGGAGCACTGTTTTGAATGGGAGGGGGCTTGGCTTACGCTCTCCTGTGTCATCAAACGTAACCACAACATCAAAAAAGTGATGGTAGTTGATAAAGCACAAACGGAGCCAGGCTTCGCGTGTTGGAGCATCACTAAGGATACCAAGCTTTATCCCGCGACGGTTAAGCTGCATCAGCGTAGCCGTTACATGAGGGTATGGCTTCAGGGCAGCTTCACGGGCCCGCCTGTAGGCGATGATGCCTGCCGAAATGATGCGGGGATCAACAAATCCTAGTACATCGAGCAAGAGCTTATCGAATACCTGCTGGTACTCGATCCCTTGTTCTTTGTAGATGTCATCAATGTGGGTCTTGACCTGATCGAACGTCAAGTTTAGTCCCGCATCCATCATTGCGCCGATGGCGGCATCCACAGCTTGACGCTTCATGGCCATGAAGTCTACAAGTGTGTTATCAAGGTCGAAGACAACGGCTTTAATCATGTTGCAAAGATACGGACAGTATCTTTGCGGAACTTTGCATCGCATACCACGCATTTGGACTAGCTATGGCTTTAACAGACGACATTAACGAGCAGATTAAGACTGCTATGAAATCCGGCGATAAGGTTCGCCTCGAGACTCTGAGATCAATCCGAGCAGGCATCCTAGAGTTCGAGAAAAGCGGTGCGGGGCGGGAAATGACCGACGACGATGCGTTCAAGATCATCAATTCTGCTGCGAAAAAGCGCAAAGATGCTATAGAACAATTCGATGCAGCAGGACGAACAGAGGCTGCCGAAAAAGAGCGTCAGGAACTTGCGATCATTATGGAGTTCCTGCCGGCTCAAATGACCGAGGATGAAGTTCGGTCAGCTGTGGCCGACATTGCGGCTCAGCTTGGTGCCAGCCAACCATCTGACTTCGGTAAAGTCATGGGTATGGCCGTTAAGCAGATGAAGGGCAAGGCAGACGGTGGCCTTATCCAGTCTGTGGTCAAGCAGCTATTGAGCGGATCATGATGGCAGAACTTGAGGCTGCCGAGCTTGTAGAGAATTCTCTGGAAGAACTTGAGATACCGCGGCTACTTGATGCTGTTGCCCGTTATTGCGTATCGTACGCTGGCGCAGACCATATAAGAGCGCTGCGTCCGTCCATGAGCACGGTCGAAATTCAGCATAACCTTGACTGTGTTGGTGAATGCGCAGACCTGCTCCGATCCGGCGAAGCCATTCCCTATGAGCGCTTGGGGGACGTATCAGGACTTGTGGCACGCACCCGTATTGTCGGCAATTTTCTCTCTGCGCCAGATCTCCTGCTCGTTCTGGAGGCCCTGCAGACATCCCGGGTTGTCAAATCATACTTTCATCTTAACTCTGGTAAAGCCCCTACGCTTGATCAGAGGTGCAGTGCGCTTGTTGATGATAGGATCCTTGAGAAGCACATCACGGATGCCATTGACGACACGGGGCTCATTCGGGATACGGCAAGCAGAGAGCTTCTCTCAATCCGACGAGACATTCATGAACTGAGTGCTCGGCTGCGACTTCGACTTCAGCGCATTCTCAAGAAATTTGGCGAAGAGGAACTGCTACAGGAGGAGTTTGTAACGCAGCGAGACGGACGATTTGTTCTTCCTCTTCGCGTTGAAAACAAGCGTTCAGTAGAGGGCATTATCCACGGAGTTTCGCAGTCGGGTCAGACCGTGTTTCTCGAACCTGCAGAGACATACGAACTCAACAACGAACTTGCCATCCTGCACGGCAGGGAACAACGAGAGATGATTCGCATCTTGACCACACTGACAGCAGAGGTCGGGAGCGTGTCACATGAGATCGAAGCAGCCGTAGATGTGCTGACATACATCGACAGTGTAATCGCGCGTGCACGATTTGCGATGAACTACGGTGGTATCAAGCCCGTACTGACCTCGGATGACGAGATTGAACTTCACAACGTCCGGCATCCACTTCTTGCGCTCGCTGCAAAAAATCCTGTAAAGGATGTTGTGCCGTTGAGCATAAGATTTGACAGATCTTCGCGCGGGATATTGATTTCTGGTCCAAATGCCGGCGGTAAAACCGTTGCAATGAAAACCATCGGATTGTCGATCAATATGGCAATGATGGGGTTGTTTCCATTGGGCATGGCCACGCTGCATCCCCGTCGGATTATGACAGCTATCGGAGATCACCAAAGCATCGAATCTAACCTGTCAACATTTTCGTCTCAGATTATACGCCTGCGCGACATTCTTTCGCACTGCGATACAGAGGCGCTAGTGCTTGTGGATGAGATCTGTGCTGGTACCGATCCTGCAGAAGGGGGCGCACTCGCGGCAGGAATACTCGACTCACTGATCGAACGAGGGGCTTGTTTTGTTGTTACCACACACCAGTCTTCTCTAAAGCAGTATGCGTTGACTAGACCGTCAATTACTAATGCCTCATTGGAGTTTGATGGTGAGCATGTTAAGCCAACATTCGCCTTCTTGTTTGGCGTTCCGGGCAATTCCTATGCCTTTGCACTTGCCCGTACGGTGGGGATGCCTGAAGTGGTACTTCAGCGCTCGTCACAGTATCTAGGCGACAGACACAATGAACTTGAGCAAAGCATACAGGCCATTCAGAATTTCCGCCTCGATGCTCAGAAGTTACACATGCAGGCTGCAGCTGAACTTGCAAAGGCTGAACAGCTTCGCGTTGATGCGGAGACACGACTGGCAGACATCAAGAAGAAGCGCAGCACTGTTGTGGAAGAAGCGAGAGAAGAGGCACGGGATATTCTGCGGAAGGCAAATGCGTTGGTTGAAAACACCATACGCGAAGTACGCGAGCAGCAAAAGTCAGTAGCTACGATCAAGAGTGCATTTGAGATGGAAAAAGCCTCTCTGACCGAGCGTGAGACTCAGCCGCCAGTTCAGGAACCTATCACAGATGCAGCAACTTTAAAGATTGGAGATGTTGTCTCTATCTCTGGTACCACCTCTACTGGTTCGCTTATTGCTATCGACGGGACACATGCACGTATTGATGTAAACGGGATTACATTCTCCGTGCCCCTTACCAAGCTGGTGAAGGCAACAAAGAAAGACAAGCCACCAGTCCAACGCAATGTTGTTGAAAACCTTAAGCTCGATGCCCGTACAACCCTAGACATGAGGGGTATGCGCGTGGATGAGGGCCTGCGTACGCTCGAAGGATTTATCAACGATGCAATCCGAGCCGGGCTGCATCAGGCCTCCTTGATTCACGGAAAAGGCACCGGTGCGATGCGGAAAGCCGTCCATGAATACCTGCATGAGCACCCCCAGATTTCCTCGTTTCGGATAGGAACGATTCATGAAGGGGGCGATGGTATTACGGTGGTCGAGTTTTAACTCCGTATTTTCGCAACCATGTTTACTCGTGTGTTGATCGCCAATCGTGGCGAGATTGCTCTGCGCGTTATGCGCACATGCAAACGAATGGGAATTGAGACCGTTGCTATCTACTCTGATGCAGACGTGAGGTCTCCACATGTCAGCGAAGCAGACATTGCCATAGGCATCGGAGGTTATACACCTCGGGAGTCCTACCTGGTAATCGACAAGGTACTTCAGGCAGCAAAAGAGTCTGGTGCCGACGCTGTACATCCCGGCTATGGCTTTTTATCCGAAAACGCTGAATTCGCGCAAAAAGTAGCAGACGCGGGTATGGTGTTCATCGGTCCAACACCAGAGGCCATCTCGATGCTTGGTGATAAGACGGCAGCTCGCGACATCGCGATAGCTTCTGGGGTGCCGATCTCTCCTGGCAGCGATGGTGCCGTTGCCTCTTTTGATGAAGCGCGGGCAGTTGTAGATCGTATCGGCTATCCGGTGATTATCAAGGCTGCTGCCGGAGGCGGTGGAAAAGGCATGAGGATCGTGGAATCAGCAGAAGAGATCGAATCTGCATTCCGCGCAGCGCAAGGAGAAGCGCAGACGTCATTTAATGACGACCGTGTTTTCATCGAACGCTATATCGTGCATCCACGGCACATTGAGATACAGATCCTGGCAGATCACCACGGGAATGTTCTTTATTTCCCCGAGCGTGAATGCTCGATTCAGCGCCGTCACCAGAAGGTGATTGAAGAATCGCCGTCCACAGCAGTAACTCCGCAGATCCGGAAAGCCATGGGCGAGGCCGCAGCGCGGCTGGTTCAAAAAGCGTCATACACAAACGCCGGCACACTCGAATTCCTGCTCGATGCCCGAGGTGAATTCTACTTCATGGAAGTCAATACACGCCTCCAGGTTGAACACCCCGTTACGGAAATGATCTCTGGGGTAGACTTCGTTGAGCAGCAGCTGCGGATCGCAGCAGGAGAAACTCTGACGATAACCCAGGAAGATATTGCCGAACCTAAGGGTGCCGCAATTGAGTGTCGTATATGCGCAGAAGACGTCTACAATGAGTTTCTGCCAGATACTGGCGTAGTAAGTTACATGCAGCTCCCAACCGGGGAATCAGTACGCAATGATTCGGCCTTGTATGAGGGATACGAAGTCAGTGTTCACTATGACCCCATGGTGGCCAAGCTTATCGTCCATGCTGATACACGTCAGGAATGCATCCAACGCACAAAACGCGCACTCGATTCATACCAGATCGTAGGATTCAAAACCACGATCCCATTCTGTAGACAGGTGCTCGAATCCACACCGTTTGTGTCAGGAAACTACAGTACGTTCTTCGTGAAGGACCACTGGCCCCTTGACATCTCATCAACATTTTTATCACACGTTGCATCGATCGCTGCCCTTGGACATGCAGCTGAAGACGAGCGACGTCAACCACTTCCATCAGATGTCTAATACTCCGCATAGCGAAATCCCCGTAACCGTCGAAACAGCTCGTGAACTCGGACTTACAGAGCAGGAATATGATCGTATCTGTTCGGTGCTAGGGCGCACACCAACTTACACCGAAGTTGGTATCTACTCCGTAATGTGGAGTGAGCACTGCTCATACAAGAACAGTATTCTTCAGCTTAAGACCCTTCCTCGCTCGGGTGGCCGAATGATGGTTGCTGCAGGTGAAGAAAATGCTGGTGTGATCGATGTAGGGGGCGGATACGGTGTCGCCTTCAAGATCGAGTCACACAACCATCCAAGCGCTGTTGAGCCTTTTCAGGGCGCTGCAACTGGAGTTGGCGGTATCCTACGTGACATCTTCACAATGGGTGCGCGTCCAATTGCTGCTTTAAATTCACTTCGCTTTGGAGACCCGACATCAAACCGGACACGATATCTCGTCAAGGGCGTCGTGAGCGGTATCGGACACTACGGAAACTGTTTTGGCGTGCCTACGGTTGGGGGCGAAGTGTACTTCGACAGGTGCTACACGGACAATCCACTCGTAAACGCAATGGCAGTAGGTGTGCTTAAGGCAGACAGTATGGCTTCTGCCACAGCACAGGGACCTGGTAATCCGGTGTTTATCATGGGATCCAGCACTGGACGCGACGGAATACATGGAGCATCACTTCTTGCTTCTAGAGAGTTCGACGAGGAAACGGAGAATATGCGCCCTACAGTGCAGGTAGGCGATCCGTTTGCAGAAAAGCTCCTGCTCGAAGCATCGCTCGAACTCATAGCTGCAAAAGTGGTTGTTGGCATGCAAGACATGGGCGCTGCTGGAATCTCATGTTCAACTGCTGAAATGAGCGCAAAAGGCAATGTCGGCATGCGAATCGATCTAGACCAAGTACCACTTCGTGAAGAGGGCATGAGCGCGTATGAAATCATGCTTTCTGAATCTCAGGAGCGAATGCTTGTTGTTATTGAAAAAGGCAAGGAAGCCGAAGCAGCTGCGATCTGTGCAAAGTGGGATGTTCCATTCGTATGCATAGGCGAAGTAACTGATGATGAGCTTGTCTCGATATCTCGTCATGGACAACTCGTATCATGTATTCCTGCACAGTCTCTGGTACTCGGCGGAGATGCACCCGTATACGTGCGCGAGCAAAAGCGCCCTGGATACTTGGACCAGACACTCCATGCGCTTGATAATGGTCCAGTACTTTCTTCCACCGAAATACAGCAGACACTAACAGCACTTCTTGCAAGCCCAACGATCGCCAGCAAGCGTTGGGTCTATGAACAGTATGATTCGCAAGTAGGCGACAATACGGTTATGCGTTCTGATGGCGATGCAGCAATCCTGCGGATAAAAGAGCTGCCAGGCAAAGCTGTAGCCGTTACTACAGACTGCAATAGCCGATTTGTCTACCTCAACCCGCACCGTGGCGGCATGAGTGCCGTAGCCGAGGCAGCACGTAACTGTGTATGTGTTGGCGCAGAGCCAGTTGCGATTACAAACTGCCTCAACTTTGGCAATCCATACGATCCGGAAGTATACTATCAGTTCGCAGAAGCGATTCGTGGCATGGGAGACATGTGTCGCGCTCTCGATACGCCAGTAACAGGGGGCAACGTTAGCTTTCACAACGAATCACAAAGTCATGCGGTGTATCCAACACCAACCATTGGCATGCTAGGTCTGATTGACGATATCACAAAGACAGTTGGCAATGGCTTCCATCTCGAGGGACAGCGCGTGGTGATGCTGGGTTGGCAACGTAACGAACTGGGCGGATCGGAGTATCAAAAACATACATCCGGCAAAATCTTGGGCGATGCCCCGTACCTCGATATTGATGAAGAATGCCGACTCCAAAAAGCTACGCTCGAAGCAATCCGTTCAGGATATGTCTCAGCAGCGCATGACTGTGCTGAAGGGGGCCTCATGGTTGCGTTAGCGGAGATGACCTTCCGTCATGGAATTGGTGCACATATCACATGGCCATTTGAACATCATGCAGCTGCGCTGTTTGGTGAGGCACAAAGCCGGATCATCGTAACAGTGTCAGAGGGTCAACTTGCGTTGTTGCAGGACTGTTGCAACAAGCATAATGTACCAACTACTATTCTAGGCCTAACAGAGGGTACAGATCTTGTACTAAACTCTGACTGCCGCATAGCCGTGTCTTCAATGCGCGATACATATGAGGCTGCGCTTCCCACACATCTCGCTGCGCAAGATTGAGCAACACTATGAACGTACCGTCAATTGTTTCGAAGAACATTGAGCAACTTCTGCTTCGCCCATGGATACCCACTCTCCCCATCCTTTTGGGTAGAGTAACACTTGGGGCACTTCTTATTCATCATGGGGCACCTAAGGTGTTTGGAGGGGTTTCAGGACTAGCGAAGCACTTGTCTGATCTTGGCTGGCCCCTTGCAACTGTACAGGCCTATTTGGCCAGTTACACTGAGTTTCTGGGTGGCATATTTCTCGTTGTAGGACTGTTCACCCGATTTTCTGCAGTGTTTAACGTGGGACTTTTTGCGATCATCGTAATGGTGTTCCATGGCTCTGATCCGTTTCAGGATAAGGAGGCAGGTCTGATGTATCTGGTGCTAAGTCTGATGGTACTGTTTAGTGGTCCTGGTCGGGTAAGCGTTGACCACTACCTGTTTACGAAAAACGCAACGCGCGAGCAGGCGTGATTCGTCGGGCAATTGCCATTGGAACGAGTGACACCACTACTGTTAGCAGGATGATGCCTATAGCGATCAGCAGTGCCAAGACAGGATCGAAATGCACCGGTAGGACCGAGACATAATACAGAGTGCTGTCAAGTTGTATCCATGAATACGTTGACTGACCGTAAACAAACACGACCGTGATGATTCCACCGATCAGCACGCCAAGTAAGGCAGACGTACACGCACGAAGCAGAACAACGTATCCAATTCGTCGTGATGATAGACCAAGTGTAGCAAGTATTGCAATCGACCGCGTTTTCTGCACTATCGTGAGCAGCAACGATGAAACTATCGAAACAACAGCAACAATCGACAGAAGGCCGAGCACTATGGGAATTGGCTTTCTCTGCATTTCAATCCAGCCCCATACTCCCTGGAACACTTCTTTGTACGTAGATACGAAAGCAGAAGAGGTGTAAATGTGTCGGATCTCCTGTGCAACCTGATCAGCATGATCAACTACGTTGGCCTTTACCATTACCACTGATGCGGCAGCAGGCAATGATCCTGAGTATGCCCGCAATGAATCGATGTGCAACAGGGCTACATTCTCATCTTGACTGCCCATTCCTGATTCAAACACACCAACGACACGTACTTTTCGAACACCAGGAACGGTAGCGCCCTTCTTCTGAAAGATCAGCGTTATAGAGTCGCCAACATTTGCGCGGAGGGTATGTGAAAGTCCACAACCTATGACAACTCCTGTTTGAAGATGCCGCGATGTGTCGCGTGATGTGAGAGCTTGGGCAAACACTGCATACCGGGGCAAATCGATGCCATTGAGCAAAACTCCATCAAGCTGCCCATTGTGTTTTGCTAAGGCTTCTCGCTCCAATGCTATGGTAACATCACGAACGTTGGGTAGTGAACGAATGCGCTGTAGAATTGGGCCAGGATCTTCAAAATCGACGGCATACTGAGATCGCACGATAACATCCGAACTAAACATCGTTGCGGTCTCGATTATCTTTTCCGAGTATCCCTGGAGGATACTAATGGCAACGCACACAGCTACATAACCAAGTGCAATGCTGAGTGTAGTGCCCGTCGTTGCAACGAACGTAAACACATCGTGTCGAAGTGACACAGCAAAACGTTTGGCGAGAAACAGCTCAACACGCATTACGAGCGAACTATTCTGCAGTTGAATGATCGTAGAAGCCGCGACCTGTCTTCTTACCGAACAAACCTGCATCCACAGTCTGCTGCTGCAGTAGCGACGGAGTAAACCGAGGTTCCTGGAAAAACTGGTGCCATTGAGACTTGGTCACATCGAGATTTACATCAACACCGATGAGGTCCATCAATTCAAATGGCCCCATTTTGAATCCAAGGCCTTTCATCAGCATATCGGTGATTTCAATCGAAGCAGCCCCTTCCATCACAATGCGTTGAGACTCGTTGTAGAAATTGCGCGCAATACGGTTAACGATAAACCCTGGAGCATCTTTGGCTACAACGGGTGTCTTGCCCAGTCCAGTCGCAAATTCAACACAAGCAGCAACTGTTGCATCTGATGTTCGCGGACCGCGAATCACCTCTACAAGCTTCATAATGTGCGCTGGGTTGAAGAAGTGCAGTCCAGCAAAACGCTCCGGACGCTGCAAAACGCGAGCTATAGACGCTATGCTTATAGACGATGTATTTGTTGCAAGCAGGCACGTTGATGAGACGACAGCCTCAAGCGATGTACATAGCGCATGCTTGATTTCAAGTGTTTCAGCTGCTGCTTCAATTACAATCTCACAATCCTTCATCAGCGAGAGATCTGTACCACCTCCGATTACAGCACCATCGAAGGCCTCTTGAGAGAGTTTTCCTTTCTCTACAGCCTTTTGAAGCTGGGCTTTGACAAACGTGCATGCAGAATCTACAGCCGTTTGATGAATGTCGAACAGCACAATACGATGCCCGGCCAGTAGGGAAGCTATTGCAATACCTCGCCCCATGGTGCCAGCACCACAAACACCAACGATCATGAGATCACTCCAAGTTCTTTACCAACAGCGCCGAATGCTGCAATTGCCCTGTCGAGATGTTCGCGAGTATGAGCCGCCGATACCTGTACACGAATACGGGCTTTGCCCTTAGGCACTACTGGGTAGAAAAATCCAATGACATAGATTCCATGGTCGAGAAGTCTATTAGCCATTGACTGTGCCAGCGGCGCATCATAGAGCATCACAGGTGTGATCGGATGTGTACCAGGTACAATATCAAACCCAAGCTTTGACATACCCTCACGGAAGTATGCAGTATTAGACTCCAGTGTATCTCGGAGTTCAGTTGTAGTGCTGAGCAGATCCATTACAGCGATTCCAGCACCAACAACCGAAGGCGGTAGGGAATTTGAGAAGAGATATGGACGAGAGCGCTGGCGCAACATGTCGATTATCTGCTGCCTACCTGTTGTAAATCCACCAATGCCACCACCAAGAGCTTTTCCGAGGGTTCCAGTGATAATGTCTACCCGACCCATTACTCCACAGTGCTCGACGACGCCTCTACCGTGCTTGCCCATGAATCCCATCGAGTGACATTCGTCAACCATTGTGAGGGCTTGATATTGATCGGCCAAGTCACAAATCTTGTCAAGCGGAGCAATTGTTCCATCCATAGAAAACACAGCGTCTGTAACGATCAATATCGCCTTCGCACCATCTGCTCGCGCCTGACGCAGCTGTGCTTCAAGGTCTTGCATATTGCACGACTCGTAGCGATAGCGGCGAGCCTTACAAAGCCTAACCCCGTCGATGATTGAGGCATGGTTCAACGAATCGGAAACAATCGCATCCTCTTCACCTAGAAGGGGTTCGAAAACTCCACCATTCGCATCAAAACATGCAGCATAAAGGATGGTATCATCTGTGCCACAAAAACTGGCAATCTTCTGTTCCAATTCTTTGTGGATGTCCTGCGTTCCGCAAATGAACCGAACACTCGACACACCAAATCCGTGGCTGTCGAGGTACTGTTTGGCTGCTTCAATTACACGTGGATGGGAAGATAGACCAAGATAATTGTTTGCGCAGAAATTCAAAACTGGTTCCGACCTACCGGCTACCGTGATCTCTGGTCTTTGATGTGAGGTAATCACACGCTCACGCTTGTACAGCCCTGCCTCGTCGATGGAGGCCAGTTCAGCCGACAATCTGTCCAAAAATGATGCGTCCATTGTAGTTCCTTTTCTTGTAAAATCAAGCAAATATCGGTCGTAAATTGCGAACTCACGCACTGGAACTATGGAGTGCCCAGAGTCGTTGTCGATATTTCAGATACGAGTACTCAGCAGTCACAACAAGTAGAACTTACAATTATGCGTTTACACCTTCTCGCAGTCACCATCACACTCTGCGCAACTGTCGCAATCGCAAACGCCACAGAAACCGAGTATGAGCGTGTTCGCAACGCGATGCAACAGGCACTTGAGCAACCTAATCCAGATGGAACGCCACGCATCAGTAAGCAATTCAGAAGGTGGGAATGGTTCTGGCAGGGAAGACTTCATAGTGATGGTACATTTCCACGCCCGTCGCTTTACCTTTCGGAACTTCAAAAGATCCAGTCGCGAAAGCCCCTTACAGATGTGCAGGCTGCCAAGGTATGGAAGGAGTTGGGTCCAACAGCTCCAGACATGCCAAACGAAATCTCGACATGGAACGGTATAGGGCGTGTCAATTGCATTGAGATATCACCGACCGATCCGAATCTTCTCTTCGCTGGGACTGCCGCTGGAGGAATTTGGAAGTCCACCAATAACGGAGGAGCATGGTCTCCGGTAAACATTACAGCAATACCTGTGATCGGTATCAGCGACATTGCCATATCAACCAAGGCCCCCTCTGTCATGTACGCGGCCACTGGAGATGCAAACGGAGCACGTCCTGGAGACCTGACTGGATATCCGGCCTACACCTACGGGATCATCAAGTCCACTGACGGCGGTGGTACGTGGGCTCCCACCGGACTAACTTATGACGCCGTGCAAAACGCCGTAATCGCGCGCCTCTGGGTAGACCCTCGCGATGAGAACATCGTTGTTGCAGCCACCTACTCTGGCATTATGCGCACGACAGACGGTGGGAAAAGCTGGAAGCAGCAATCGTCTGGAACGTTTAGAGATCTTATAGGCAATCCGTTGGTGGCGTCGGTGCTCTATGCGTCGACATACACTCTCAATGGAGGAGCGCAGATCTTTCGGTCCACTGATGGCGGTGTGAAATGGGAATCAATGTATTCTATCCCTGGTGCCAATCGTATCCGTTTAGCCGTGACAAAGGCCAATGCCAACGTCGTGGCTGCTGTTGCATCAAATTTTCAATCTCAAGGGTTGGAAGGTGTATACAAGTCTACAGATGGGGGGAAGACCTTTGCTGAATTGCCAACAAACCTAAATCTGCTCGGTTGGAATGCAGATGGTCGAGACAGTCGCGGGCAAGGGTTTTATGATCTTGCTATGGAAATTTCACCATCAAACGCCAACGTCATGTTTGTTGGTGGTATCAATGCTTGGCGAACAACCAACAACGGTTCAACGTGGGTGCTGTCTGCACACTGGACGGGATCAGGGGGCGCTCCATGGGTGCATGCAGACCATCATTACTTTAAGTTCCACCCAACTCAAAACAGACTCTACTCGACACATGATGGTGGAATTGCGCGCTCAACTGATCAGGGGATATCGTGGCGCGATATCAGCAATGGTATGAAAATCCAGCAGTATTATGGGCTAGCAACCTCGAACATCAATCCTAGCCTTACCATTGCCGGCGCGCAAGACAACGGAACTGCGCTGTCAAGGAATAACGGTTCGTCATTTGTTCACACGCTCGATGGCGACGGAATGATGGCAGCTATTGATTACGTTGATCCGTCGATCATGTATGGCAGCCAGTATTATGGTGCCTTTTGGCGCAGTACAAACCAAGGTTCAAACTGGACGTTTGCATCAAATCAGAATTCACGTGGCGATAACAAAGCGGCATGGGTTGCGCCTATCGCAGCAGATCCCAAAACCCAAGGAACCGTGTACATTGGCTATGGCAACGTCTACAAGAGCACCAACGCTGGATCAACATGGTCGAGAATTTCTAACATTTCTTCATCGGTACCAACAAGATGGATTTCTGTAGCCCCTTCTGATCCAAAGCACATCTACGTGGCATACGATAATGCGTTATGGTTCACGACAAATGGCGGTACAAACTGGCAACAGCAGACTGGCTTGAGCGGCTTTATCATGGGTATAGAAGTACATCCAACTGATCCCAAGACGTACTTTGTAGCATTGGGTGGATTTTCAGCTGGACAGAAGCTCATGAAGGTTTCGAACGGTACTGTGACGAATCTCACTGGAACTGGTCTCCCCAACGTGCCGTGTAATACTGTGGTCTATCAGCGAGGGGGCAATAACAGGCTGTTTGTAGGTACAGACCTTGGCGTATTCTTTTCGGACGAAGGAAGCGGTTTCTGGCAGCCATATGGCACCGGGATGCCGCCGATTATGGTGAGTGCGATGCGGCTAATCACGGCGACAAACACACTTCGTATCGCGACGTATGGCAGAGGTGTCTGGGAGATCGACGTCAAGCAGTGTACGGCGTCAACGCCAACGGTAAAGGCACTTACAGCAACAACGGTATGCTCAGGCGATTCAGTGATCCTAGAAGCCAATACTGGATTCGCATCCTATCGTTGGTCAAATGGCGACACCAATCGCCGTATCGTACTGAAAGGAACAGGGGCCACTGCGTCTTACAGTGTTGGTGTAGAAGACGCCAACGGCTGTCGAGCTATATCAACTCCCGTCAATGTGGTCATCAATAAAGTCCCTGCCAAGCCCCTTGTGAGCATAGTGGGTAAGGATTCCCTGCGTTCTACCGCATTTGGTGGGGTTAGTGTTTTTCAGTGGTACAAGGATGGCGTCAAGATCCCAGGTGCTACATCGAGGGTCTATGTAACGAATGTCGCGGGAACCTACAATGTGGAAGTATTCACAGCCGAGGGTTGTTCCACGAGGTCAGATGCATTTCAGTACGATCCGAATGTGCTCTCAGTTAATGAAAACTTGCTTTCTGAAGCGCTGTCGGCTGCTCCTCAGCCAGCTCTCGACCAGACAACCCTAACACTACCGCTATGGAGTAACAGAGTAGTTGAGGTGTATTCCATGACAGGCGAACGTGTATGGTCCCAGGTTGTCCCAGACGGCACAACAACTGTCGAGGTTGCAACACTCTTATGGTCTCCAGGAGCATACATTGTGCGGCTTAACGCAGCCAATGGAACCGCCTCTATGACCCTTGTGAAGCAGTAATGAATCGCCGCCCCACGCGCGGGGCGGCAGAGCTATGAAATACTCTGCCTGACTCTTTTAGTGTATGCTCGGATGGCGGTCATTGTGTCTACGCCAGTTTCAGCTTTATGCGTAATAACCCATTGCGCTGCGATAACGTGAGTGAGCTGCTCGCCTTCGTCTACACCTGGAACATCGATTGCAAGGGGCTGTTCCTCAAGTAACGAAGACTCCGCCGTTTGCAGCTGTTCCTTGCTGAACGTATCTGCGAGCTGTCGTATCGATGCAACGTTCATGAAGACACCTTTTGGAGCATTGCTACTACGGTATCTTCTTTAGCCGTTGCTGTTCCCTCGACAAGTTTACCGTCTTTGAAGATGGCGAAAAATGGAAGATTGTCTACTCCGGCTGTCTGCCGCGCTTCAGGGTTGAGTTCAGCATTAACTTCTAAGAACTCTACAGACTGAAAACGCTCGTCATTACTAAGGCGCGTAAACTTTGGAGCAAACAGCTTACATGAACCACACCAGTCTGCAAAATACTTTACGATAATCGGGCGACCCGAATTGATGTGCTGTTGAAACTGCTCATCGTGCACAGCGATAACTGCCATAATTGTTTACCTCGTTTTATGTTTTACGTGTTTACCGACGCGTAAACTTGTCAAATCGTTTTTCCATAGACATCGAACCGTGCAAAAAAGTTCGGTACGCTGAGTGATCTTCTCGGATAGCATCCGCTCGGAGTTTATCCCGGACATCCATTAGCCCTTGCGAGACCAGGGAAGTGATGTTGCGCACGCCTTCTGAACCGTTGACAACGATAGGCAACCCGAATTGTACCCATACGCTAGGCCTTTGCTCTCTGAGCTGTTCATAGCGCATTGCAACAGGCACGATTCTGCATCCCCGCATATACGACGAAAGTATTCCAATTCCTGGTTCACAGGCTATCACTGGTATGTCCTGGTGGATTAACTCACCTTGTGGGAACATCCATAAGGACTTTGTAGAATTTTGAAGCAGGGATGCTGCGTACCGTAACGAATAAAGAGCACTTGACGGATCTTCTCGAACGACACTAAACATGCCAATACGCGAGAAGAAAGAGTACTTCCGGAGCTGTTTGTACTCCATCATACCGTATGCTTCTAACTGATATTGCCCGAGTGATAACTCTATCGTTAGCGCAGCATCCCACCAGGATGCATGTGTACACGCAAAAATTGTTGGCAGTTTAGCCCCTTTACCGACAAAGGCCTCCGGTATGATATGTTCCTCGCCTGCAACAAAACCACTATGAAAGTGTCTACGCAGACTCCTGGCGAAGTATCTGCGCCAGAATACCTTGTGGAGCCGACTCGGCCTTGCTGCAACAAACTCTTGCGGAGCAGTAGTTAGATTTGCCATAATTACCGAAAGCTACACCTCGTGGAACGGAATTCAAATCGAGTTTTAGTCGGAATGTCCGGTGGCGTTGATTCCAGCGTTGCCACGGGCCTGCTCGTGGAGCAGGGTTATGACGTTGTGGGCATCACCATCAAGACCTACAGGTACGAGGACGTTGGCGGCAATGTGGGGAACGACTCAACATGTTGTTCGTTAGATGGCATCAACGATGCCCGTCGAATTGCAATGCAGCTTGGTATCCCGCACTATACCGTTGATTTTTCCGAGACGTTTAAGGAACAGGTCATCAACTATTTTGTCGATGACTACCTGGCTGGAAACACTCCAAATCCATGTGTGAAATGTAACAGACAGATCAAGTGGCTTGAGATGCTCAAGAAGGCAGACTCTTTGGGTGCCGAGTACATAGCCACTGGACACTATGCCGAGATCATGCATGACGAGGTAACAGGACGCAGGTGGATCCGCAAGAGCAGTGATGTGCAAAAGGATCAGTCGTACATGCTGTGGGGAGTCCGCCAAGAACACCTTGCCAGAACGATCTTCCCGCTTGCTGGATTCACTAAGCCTCAGTCACGATCTGAAGGGTCGCGATTGGGGCTGGACATAGCATCAAAGCCTGAATCCTACGAGATCTGCTTCATACCCGACAACGACTATCGCAGGTTTTTACGGGATGCGCGTCCGGATATTGACAGTACAGTTGGAAAAGGGGACTTCGTTCTGGACGGCAAGGTGATTGGTCAGCATGAAGGATATCCCTTCTATACAGTTGGCCAGCGCAAAGGCCTTGGTATTGCGCACAGTGAGCCTTTGTATGTGCTGAATGTTCTTCCGAACAACAACGTGATCGAACTTGGAAGAGAACACGAGTTGGAATCAACATCGCTGCGCGCACACTCGGTAAATCTTCAGAAGTATGCTGAACTTCGCGATCCTCGCAGATTTCTTGTGAAGATCCGGTATAAGGACGAGGGGGCTATGGCAACGTGCAGCACGGATGAGGATGGCATACTTCGTATTGCGTTTGATGAGCCTCGCAAGGCAATAGCTCCAGGTCAATCCGTTGTGATGTACGAAGACAACGATGTTGTGGGCGGTGGGATCATTCTCGATAGCAACTAACAACACAAAGGCGCAACACTCATAACGAGTATTGCGCCTTTACACATTGCAATCGACCGTAGATTAGTGCTTTGAAAGGTAAGAAGCCACGCCGTCGTGTGTATCCTTCAGACCATCTGCACCCGGCTTCCAGTTTGCGGGACAAACCTCTCCCTTTTCTTCGAAGAAGTGCAAGGCATCTACCATACGCATTGCCTCGTCTACACTGCGCCCAAGAGGGAAGTTGTTCACAACCTGGTGCTGAACGATTCCATCCTTGTCGATAAGGAATAATCCACGATAGGCGATTAGCTCGTTCGTTGCTGCCAACTCACCATCTTCGTTGTACTCATACGTACCGGCAAGCACGTCGTAGTTCGAAGCAATTGTCTTGTTTGTGTCTGCCACGATCGGATACGTTACGCCTTGAATACCACCGTGTGACTTTGGTACCTGTAGCCAGCCCCAGTGGGACTGTTCCGTATCTGTTGAGCATGCTACTACAGCAACGCCTTTCGCTTCGAACTCGGAGAGTTTCTCTTGAAATGCATGAAGCTCTGTTGGACACACGAATGTGAAGTCCTTTGGGTAGAAGAAGAACAACACGTGCTTCTTGCCCAAATACTGATCAAGTGAGAAGTTCTCAACGATCTCAGCGCCATCAATCACTGCCTGTGCTGAAAATCGCGGTGCACGCTTACCAACTAATACTGCCATTTGTAAACCTCAATAAAACATGAAAGTTGATTTTCTTGACCTCAAGTGCGCTGTATGACGATAAGGGGCTAGTTTTGTTGGCTCATGAACACTCAGACCACACCATTTCAGCTCGAAGCCACCGACCAGCATACTAGCGCTAGAGCGGGCAAACTACGCACCGCACATGGAGAAATCCCTACTCCCGTGTTCATGCCCGTAGGTACGCAGGGTGCCGTCAAGGCAATGGATCACCGGACGCTCCGTGAGTTAGATGTACCGATCATCTTGGCCAACACCTACCACATGTACCTGCGCCCGGGAACAGAGACGCTCAAAGCAATGGGAGGCCTGCATACATTCAGCACTTGGGATCGGCCGATATTGACCGACAGCGGTGGGTTTCAAGTGTTTTCGTTGAAAGACCTCAGAAAAATGCGAGAAGAAGGTGTTGAGTTCCAATCGCACCTCGACGGCTCTCGTCACCTATTCACCCCAGAAAGTGTTGTCGACACACAGCGTGCTATCGGATCCGATGTGTTTATGGTACTCGACGAATGCACTCCGTACCCTGCGACGTACACCGAAGCCCGGGAATCAATGGAGCTTACCCTCCGGTGGGCCAAGCGCGGGCGCGCCCATCACCTTACTCAGCCATTCCTGTATGGGCACCATCAGCTGCAGTTCGGGATAGGTCAGGGTAGCACCTATAAGGACCTTAGGCAGCAGTGTATGGACGAGCTGGTCGCCATGGATTTTGAGGGATATGCAATTGGCGGCCTAAGTGTGGGCGAACCAGCCCAGAACATGTATGAAATCACAGCTGTTTCAACTGAGCGGATGCCTAGTGATAAGGCGAGATATCTTATGGGTGTTGGAACACCCGAGAACATCATTCGCTGCATTGGCCTTGGGGTAGACATGTTTGATTGCGTTATGCCAACACGCAATGCTCGAAATGGCACGTTGTTTACAACGCAAGGGCGTGTGAATATCAAGAATGCAACATGGAAGCAGCGTAACGAACCAATTGACCAGTTCATTGGCGTACAGAGCAGCGCAAACTACTCTATGGCGTATCTTCGCCATCTCTTCAACGCAGGAGAAATTCTGGGTCTGATGATCGCGACGGCACAAAACATTGGACTGTATATGTGGCTCGTGCGCCAGGCCCGCGAGAAAATTCTCGACGGTACATTTCGTCAATGGTCTGTCGAGATTATCGAACAACTCAATCAACCACGTACCTGATAACCCAACATAGGAGTTAACCCATGCTAGCATTTATTCTGATGGCACAACCGCAAGCGGCAGGAGGCGGCGCCGGTGACCAGTTGATGTCGTTCTTAATCATGTTTGGCCCCCTAATCGCCATCATGTATTTCATGATTATCCGTCCGCAGCAAAAGCGCGCGAAACAGCACCAAGCGCTGGTGTCATCCATCAAGAAGGGCGATGCAGTTACGATGTCGGCTGGCATGCACGGTACTGTGCACGAGATCGACGACACATCCGTTACCGTTACCATAGCTCCTAACTGCCACGTGAAGTTCGACAAAGCGTCGATTGCAAACGTGTCTTCAAAGTAGTTCTAAAGTATGCTTGATTCGATCGAAGAAGCAGTTGAAGACCTCCGTAACGGGAAATGCATCATCGTCGTTGATGATGAAGACCGCGAAAACGAAGGTGATCTTATCTGTTCTGCCGAGCTGTGCACAGAGTCGAACATCAATTTCATGGCCTCACAGGGCAAGGGGCTTATATGCGTAAGTGTTACCGAACAGCGTGCCAGAGAGCTTGACTTGCCGCTGATGGTGTCTGATAACACCGCTCTGCATGGTACACGCTTTACCGTGAGTATTGATTACAGTCATGGTACAACCTCGGGCATTTCCGTGCACGATAGAACCGCTACGGTTCGTGCTATGGCAGATCAGGAAGCAAGTCCGTCCGACTTTGCCCGTCCTGGCCACATCTTCCCCTTGATTGCTGTAAATGGTGGAGTACTGCGCCGTGCTGGACACACTGAAGCAGTTGTAGATCTTATGACGCTTGCCAATTTGAAGCCTGTTGGCGTTCTGTGTGAGATTCTAAAGGACGATGGGTCGATGGCGCGCGTGCCCGATCTGTTGGAGATGGCCAAGGCGCATGGCCTCAAGATGATCTCCGTCCAAGACCTGATCGCTTACCGCAGACGTACTGAACAGCTAATCACTATGGTTGCAGAAGCAAAGCTGCCAAGCGACCACGGCGACTTCGTTCTTCGCGTCTTTGAGAACCGACTCGACGGAAAAGAACATGTTGCCGTGATCAAGGGTGATGTCTCTGATGGTAGACCGGTTCTAGTTCGAGTCCACAGCGAGTGCCTTACAGGTGACATCTTCGGCTCACGCCGCTGCGACTGTGGGCCGCAGCTGCACGCAGCTCTTGAGATGATCGAACGTGAGGGAAGAGGTGTTGTTCTTTACATGCGGCAGGAAGGTCGGGGAATAGGTCTTGTGAATAAGATCAAAGCTTATGCACTTCAGGAGCAAGGTCTAGATACCGTCGAGGCAAACACGCACCTTGGTTTTCCGCCAGATCCTCGAGACTATGGAATCGGTGCACAAATCCTGCATGACATTGGTATTCGGCAGATGAGACTGATGACAAACAACCCTAAAAAACGGGTTGGCCTGCAGTCTCACGGCCTGGAAGTTGTAGATCTCGTGCCGCTGGAAGTTGTGCCAAATGCAGATAATCAGCAGTATCTCGAGACAAAACGCGACAAAATGGGGCACTTGCTACGACACTTGTAAACAGGCACTTGCAGGGGGGCAGCTCCCTGCGTAGATTAGAAAACCAGAGAAACAAAGCCGCCTAGCGGCTTTGTTTTTTTTATCAGATCACCACATAGTAAACACGATACATAAAAAGGACATTTCAATGGCAGGGGATGCAGTTTACCTTACCAAAGAATATCTGTTACAGCTTCAAGCAGAGTTGCAGGAGTTAACGACTAACGGACGCAGGGATATCGCTCAAAAGATCGCTGAGGCGCGCTCACATGGCGATTTGTCTGAAAACGCAGACTACGACGCAGCGAAGCATGCGCAGGAGTTGCTAGAGATTCGCATATCGAAGATTCAGACAACCCTAGGCAAGGCTCAGGTTATTGACAGTCGAGACTTCCCAGATGATAAAGTCTATATCCTGTCAAAGGTGAAGCTGATGAATAAAAAGATTAATAAAACCATCGACTACCAGATGGTGTCTCCGGAAGAGGCAGATTTCGAGCAGAACAAGCTTAGTGTTACAAGTCCACTCGGTAAGGCATTGATGGGTAAGATGGTTGGCGAGCTTGTAGAAACGAAAGTTCCTGCCGGTGTTATCCAATACGAGATTCTGGAGATCTCGAAGTAACCTCATCATGGTGGGGAGGGCTGCATGAGACAACTACTCTTTGTGGTGATCGCGCTGATCGGAGGCGCGAGGTCTTGGTCGCAGATTCCTACATCTGGGGCCATCTTGTGGCTCCGGGCAGATACGCTTGTATCATACCGCACATCCTCTGGCGTACCAGATCAGGTAACTGCCTGGAAGTCGATTATAGGGGGCCATACAGCAATCGCGTCAGCAGGGTCAGTGCTAACGGATAAGCCAATCAACGGCAGGGCAGGCATCCTGTTTAACGGCGTTTCGTTTCTTGAGGCACCGTCTGTGTTTCCAGTCGGCAAAGATTACACCATATACCTTGTGACTGAATGGGACGGCCGTCACTCTGCCAATAACATGATATCTGGTCAGAATAGAGCATTGTTTACATACGCTCCGGGTCAGCCTACGATTCTCCATGCTGGAGACTTTAATCGATTACTAATGGCCGAGTCGGCACTGAGTGGCCCTACCGTCGTTCGCATCACCTATTCAGAGTCCACACGCGTAGCAACAATCTCCTACAACGGAAAAGAGACTGCGAGCGGCGAGATTCCAGCAAACATCGATAGTGTGATCTATATCGGAGCGTATCAGCGGGGCTATTGCTATACCGGCACGATATCAGAGATTCTGCTGTATGATCGCATACCGGCAGAACAGGAACGGACTTCAATAGAACGACATCTCCATCAGCGATATGGAATTCCGCAGTACAAAGAGCCTGCGCCGAGGCCATTAACCGTGCTTGAGGCACCCAGGAACATGTCTGTGGTATCGCCGAGTCGTTCCCACAATATCATCTATCGTGTCAACACCTCGAATGTGCAGGCAGTAAAGATTCGCACCGAAACTGGCGGGTTGCCTAGTGTGCGAACAATCTACGATGTTCAAGTAGGCACTGTAGATACAATTCCATGGATTTCGCCTTCTGCAGGTTTTGGTGAGTCCAGCATTATCGTGATGGCAGACACAGGAAGCCCCCTGTTAGATACAGTGTATGTGGCAAAGAACATCCTCTCCGGGATAGCCTTCACTGTGAATGGTCAATCAAATTCGATCTTTGGCGATGCAGCAGTCGTGCCCTCTGCCTATGCCCGTACGTTCGGCAAGAACTTTAGCGCATCTGCAGCCGATACAGTGTTTTACGGGAGCAAGGCAGATGGTAATGGTGGCGGACCTCATGTGGGTGCATGGGGACTGTATCTGCAGAATGCCATTGCTGATCAGATGGGTTGTCCATCGCTCTGTATAAACGGCGGCGTGGGCGGAACGCGCATCGAGCAGCATCTGCCAGACCCAAACAACAGACTCAATCGTGCAACAATCTACGGCTCATGGCTGTACCGAGTAATCAAGAGCGGTAGACGAGATGATATTCGATGGATGTTCTGGTATCAGGGTGAATCGGACAATGGCAGAGTGGATTATGTAAAACTTTTTGGCCAGCTCTACAATGCATGGAAGGAAGATCTTCCCAACCTCGAATACGTCGTGGTGGTTCAGATTCGTCCGGGCTGCGGTGGACCTTATCATGCAAAGCTCCGCGACGAACAACGCCGACTTGAATATGAGTTTCCGAATGTAATTGTGCACGCGGCCAGCGCTCTACCGGCGCATGACGGGTGCCACTATGGTGGACAAGGCTACGGGGCTTTAGGGGAACAGCTGTTTGAGATCTACAAGCGAAATGAGCTTGGAATGCAGCCGGGTGTTTATAGGTCGTCTCCGACTGTCAGACAAGTAACACAAATCAACTCAACCACGGTTCGCGTTGAGTTCGATAGGGCAGATGGACTGCGCATGACATCAGATACAGTAGTTACTGGAGTGCCACGAAAATCAACTGATGCTTGGTTCGCCAATGCTGATAGCTGGATGCATCCAACCTCCGTAATTGTATCTGGTTCCTCGGTTGTGTTGACATTTCCATCCACTGTCTATCATGTTTCATACGTTCCGGATTATACCTACGACGATAACGTGACAGTGTTTCAAGGACCATGGCTAGTTAATGCTCAGGGAGTTGGTGCACTTAGTTTTCATGATGCATCGGTGACGACGACCGGCATCGACGATGCCCCTGACCATCCACATCCCTCAGACAATCTACTCATACAGCAGTCATCGCTGCCTACCCATCCAATCCTAAACAACGTGCGGTTTGTCTATACGGTCAATGGTGTTCGAATCGATCTATCAGGTAAGGGGGCCAGTGCGCTGCAACCTGGCATGTATTTCATGATGGGCGATTTGCGACCTAGGTGCTTTGTCGTGGTGCCGTAAGCCGATTCAGCAGTATTTTTGACCATGGCTTGGTTTCTACGCAAAAACAAAAACATCACTCCTGAACAACAACAGAGAGAGATGCCTGACGGGCTCTGGACGAAATGTCCGGAATGTGCTACCATCATTTACCGCAAGGAACTCGAGGAGCATGCATTCACGTGTCCGTCGTGTTCGCACCATTTCCGCATTGGAAGCTCGAAGTATATTGATGTGCTCTTTGATGAGGGCACATTTCGAGAAACTGACTCCAACGTGCGGTCTGCAGACCCCCTCGAGTTCGTGGACACACGTCCGTACAAGGCTCGTTTGAAAGAAGCATACTCACGGAGCGATCTTCCAGATGCCGTTACAACGGGACTCGGTTCCGTTCATGGATTACCAATTTCATTTGGCTGCATGAATTTTGGATTCATTGGTGGCTCGATGGGTAGTGTGGTCGGCGAAAAGTTCGTTCGTGCCGGCCGCCGTGCACTTGAGGCCAATATGCCCTTTGTCTTCATCAGCGCCTCTGGTGGTGCACGTATGCAGGAAGCTGCTTTGTCTCTGATGCAAATGGCAAAGACGAGTGCGTTTCTGTCCGAACTTGGCGAAGCCGGCTTACCCTACATCTCTATCCTAACGGACCCGACAACTGGCGGCGTTAGTGCCTCATATGCAATGCTTGGAGATGTAATCATTGCCGAACCAAAAGCACTCATTGGTTTTGCTGGTCCACGTGTAATCGAGCAAACAATACGGCGCAAGCTGCCTGAGGGATTTCAGCGTTCTGAATTTCTGCTAGAGCATGGGTTCGTTGATTTAGTTGTGCATCGCAAAGAGTTAAAGAAGCAGCTCCATACCGTTTTGACTCACCTTACGGGCAATAAGCATGCGAAATTCTAAGCGCATCAGGATGCTGGGATTCCCCATTGACTTGGGTGCAGACAGGCGTGGCGTTGATATGGGGCCTTCAGCCATGAGAATCGCCGATCTTGACGTAAAGCTTGAGTCGCTCGGCTATAGTGTCATCGACGAAGGCGACATCGCAATTCGAAATATTGAGGTACAAGAGTTACAGGACCAACACCTCAAGTACCTGCCTGAGGTTGCCGAGATGTCGGCAATCTTATCTACGCGTGTGAAATCCATTCTCGACGACGGTGATTTTCCACTGATCTTAGGCGGAGACCACTCGATGAGCGTAGGCTCGCTCGCGGGTATCGGCGCTCACTGCAGGGAACACGCGAAACGACTTGGCGTAATATGGATAGACGCTCACGCTGATATGAACACAGCCGAAAGCACACCGAGCGGCAATATCCATGGCATGCCAGTGGCCGTAGCCATGGGAATTGGCCACCCAAGTCTGACAGGAATTGGCGGAGACTTTCCAAAGCTTGCACCAGAGAACTTGGCTATGATCGGACTACGTAGCATCGATCCCGGGGAGCGCGAGCTTATTCACAAACTTGGAATCCAGGCCTATACAATGTTTGATGTTGATCGGCTTGGCATGTACGAGATAGCATCGCGTGTGATCGAAGACATGGCGCGCAAAGTAGACCACGTGCATATCTCATTCGATGTTGATAGTGTAGACCCTGTTGTTGCTCCGGGAGTTGGTACGCCCGTAAGCGGTGGCCTTACCCTGCGTGAGTCGCACTTGCTGATGGAAATGATATCACAGCTAGACGCCTATGCCTCGCTTGAGGTTGCGGAGGTAAACCCCGTTCTAGATGACAGAAATCGAACAGCAGAGTTTGCTGTTGAAATCATTGCGTCGTCTCTGGGCAAGCGAATTCTGTAAGCCCCCTGGGCATGAGTAACTGGAAGTGAAACTAGACGGATCACCATCAGGCCTTGTTCGGGAGTAATCTGAACGTAAGCTTCGACGATCGTGGAATACCAGATGTAGGAATATTGAGGGGTTTACGTCATACTTGATAACCGTGCAGAACACCTTGATGTTGTGTAGCACATTGACTATGTTGAGGCTGACAGCACGGATCGTTCTTCTCATTATTCATGTAGGAGGTTTCGATGGATATCCATGTCACAGCCCGTCACTGTGCAATTACAGAGGCTGAAAACAGCACAGTGATAGAAACCGCTAAATCGTTTGAGCGATACGGCAATTCCATACTCAGAGTTGATGCGATCATAGATAAGGGACCTCTCGAGCGTGTTTGTGAATTCACGGTAAAGATCCAGGGTCAGTTGCTTGTCGCAAAAGAATCAGCAACAGACGTTACGAAGGCGGTGCATGATGCAGGTGAGAAGATTCACCGTCAGCTAAGCCGCATCCATGACAAAGTTTCAACCTTTCGCCCTCAGCAGGCATAATCTATCATGCACGTCCCTAATGCCGTCCGCAAGGAGTTCGTCACCGTTCGCGAACTTCTTGCGGGGCCTGTACATCTGCGACCGCTAACTGGTGATATCGGCCTTGATAATCACATTACCGACAAAAGTCTACACCGACCTCAGCTTGCGCTAACCGGATTTACAGAGCTGTTCACGTATTACCGCGTGCAGCTCTTTGGCAATACCGAATTCTATTATTTGAAGAGCTTATCGCCTGATGCGCGACGTGCAGCCTTTCGAACGATTTGCTCTTTTAATGTACCAGTGATTGTTTGTGCAAATGATCACGTGCTGGATACAGATCTGCTGCAGATCGCTCAAGACCACCAGGTGGCCGTCCTGACCACCCCGTTTGATACAACGAAAACGATCTACGTTCTTAGCGAGTACCTTGATGATCAGTTCGCAGAACAGGTAACACTACATGGCTCCTTCGTTGACGTATACGGCATTGGAATGCTGTTCGTGGGACACAGCGGTATCGGCAAAAGCGAGATCGCCTTGGACCTTGTTGAACGTGGCCATCGGCTTGTAGCCGATGACGCAACCATGCTCACAAAGAAGCGTGAAAGTGTACTGATGGGAACGGGGTCATCACTGGTAAAGCACCTGGTGGAAATACGCGGTGTTGGTCTAATCGATGTTAGGCAGATGTTCGGAGTGCGCGCTATACGTTTTCAGAAGCGCTTAGAGTTGATTGTTGAGCTTGAAGACTACAATGAGATACATGAGTATGATAGACTTGGGACTGGAGAATCTACGATCTCGATCTTGGGTGTGTCGATACCATCGGTGAAACTCCCAATATTCCCGGGCAAAAACGTAACCGTGATCTCTGAAACCATTGCACTTAATCACCTGTTAAAAACATACGGGTATAACGCCGCCCAGACATTTGCACAGAACCTACAGCGACATCTCGAAGCAAAAGCTACATCTTCAACAAATCAGGATTTACGAAGTGTCACATATTTCCAAAGTGATGATGAATAACCTACGGTTACTTACTACAACTGTTTTGGCATTAACTGCAGTTATCACCATAAGTTCATGCTCCGGCGGGGGCGGAAACGATGCTGCTGGAGATGTTGGTGAACCAGTCAAAGGGGATTGGGCTGTTATACATGAACTCTCTGACCCCGAAGGACTTAATCCGATGGTGACCAATGATGCATCGTCGAGTGCACTGTTCAATCGCGTGTATGAGAAGCTCCTCGAACAAGATTTCGAGACCACCGATCTTTATCCTGTGATCGCTGAGTCGCGTCCTACCATCAGTGAAGATCATCTCACCTATACGTTTACTCTACGCAAGAATGTCAAGTTTAGTGATGGCAAGCCCCTTACCGCAAAAGACGTAGTCTTTAGCTATAAGGTTGTCAAGAACCCTCTCATTACAGATGGTGCCGCACTTAGAAACTACTATGAATCTGTTGCGAATGTCGAAGCAAAGGACAATTACACGGTGGTTATCACCATGACAAAGCCGTATTTCCTTGCTGAGTATTTCCTAGGGGGCTTGTGGATCATGCCAAAGCATGTTCTTGACCCCAAGAACCTCACAGATGGCTATACGTTTGCTGAAACAGGCGATATGGCCAAGGCTCAATCTAACGCAGCATTGAAAGAGTTTGCGGCGTGGTACAACACACCTGAGGTGAAGCGCGATGTGAAACTCAATATTGGTTCTGGTCCATACACATTCGATGAATGGAAAACCGGTGAGTCAATCTCATTGAAACGCTCATCTTCATGGTGGAACGCTGGATCGGACAAATGGAATCCAGCATATCCCGATAAACTCTTCTATAAAGTCATCAATGATCGTTCTGCCGCTGTAGTAGCTCTCAAGAATGGTGAGATCGACTT
>JBIJAX010000011.1:0-51154 GCA_044345485.1 Kapaibacterium sp. (SeqCode) | reverse complement strand
AAGAACCCCTTCTATCAGCACAGTCAGGTTCAGTGCTTCCTAGCCGAGCGAAACGGACAGATCGTTGGTCGCATTGCAGCGATCATCAATGGCAACCACAACAAAACACACCGCGACAAGGCTGGCTTCTTTGGCTTCTTCGACTGTATCAACGATCAGGAAGTGGCCAATGGGTTGTTTAGAGCAGCCGAAGCATGGATTCGCGAGCGCGGTATGGATGAAATGCGTGGTCCAGTGAATCCATCGATGAATGATGAATGTGGTCTGTTGATAGATGGCTACGACGGACCGCCAGTAATGCTGATGACCTATAACCCGCAATACTACGCGGGCCTTATCGAAGGCGCAGGCTACCACAAGGCGCAGGATCTGTACGCATACCTCCTTCGCAATGAGAACTTCGCATCAGAGAAGATCCCGCGTTTGTTCGATGCCATCGTAAAACGGTACGACCTCACGTTCCGCTCGATCAATCTCAAGGGCGGGTTCAAAGCTGATGTTGCGACTATTAAAGACATGTACAATCGGGCATGGGAAGACAACTGGGGCTTTGTAAAGTTCACCGATGCCGAGTTTGACTTTCTTGCAGCAGACCTTAAGCAGGTTGTAAATCCTGAGTTCGTGTTTTTTGTCGAGTCAAAGGGGCGTCCAGCAGGCTTCTGCATCGCTCTTCCGGATATCAACCAGACGCTCATCCATAACCGCAACGGCGGCACCTTGGGCGGTGTATGGCATCTTTTGACCAAGAAGAGCAAGGTCGACCTTGTCCGCATTGTCGTTCTTGGCGTGCTACCGGAGTTTCGCGGTACCGGCATCGATGCAGCATTGTACATGGAAATCGCAAATCGCGGAAAGAAGCAGGGCATTCTCAAGGGCGAGGCATCATGGATCCTTGAGAGTAACGAGATGATGAACAAGGGGCTAACCCAGACGATGAACGGAGAGCGCTACAGAACGTATCGCATCTATAGTAACAAGATCTAGATCACACACTTTCCCCGAACAATCAGCACCTATGGGTAGAGCATTTGAATTTCGACGGGCCCGCAAAGAGAAGCGCTGGGCCAACATGGCAAGAACGTTTACCAAGCTTGGTAAGGAGATATCGGTTGCGGTAAAGTCTGGTGGACCCGACCCCGAGACAAATCCACGTCTGCGCGTGATCATCCAGAACGCCAAAGCTGCCAACATGCCAAAGGATAACGTTGAGAACGCTATCAAGAAGGCAATGGCCAAGGACTCTGCCTCCCTCGAAGAGATCAACTACGAGGGCTACGGTCCGCACGGCGTAGCAATCTTCGTCGAAACCGCAACTGACAACCTCACCCGCACGGTAGCAAACGTGCGTTCGTACTTCAACAAGTGCAACGGGGCTCTCGGTACCTCGGGGTCACTGGAGTTCATCTTCGACCGCAAGGGCGTGTTCACAATCCCATCTGCTGGAGTCAATCGCGACGATCTTGAACTTACGCTTATCGAAGCCGGTGCCGATGACATCGTAGAACAAGACGACGACATCATTGCCTACACATCATTTGCTGACTTCATCGGCGTGCAGCGCGCACTAGAGCAGGCAAACGTTACCGTTACCAGCGCAGAGATTAGACGTATCCCGAACAACACGGTAACCCTAACAGACGAGCAGACAGAAGACATCATCAAACTCATCGATAAGCTCGAAGACGATGATGATGTGCAGAATGTATTTCACAACATGAACGAGAACGAATAACATGTGCGGAATTGTTGGCGTATTCAACCATCCTCAAGCACCTGTTCTAACATACTACGCACTACATGCATTGCAGCATCGTGGACAAGAAGCTGCTGGCATTGTGTCGATGTACAACGATGAGCGCAGTAGCAAGCCCCGTTTCGGCATCCATAAGGGAGAGGGTCTCGTTCTCGATGTATTCTCAGATCACAATGTGTTCGAGAAAACGCTCAAGGGGAGCTCTGCTATCGGACACAACCGATACTCGACCACGGGCAGCAATTCGATCGCCAACATTCAGCCGTTTCACTTTAACTACACGTCTGGCAATTTTGCCCTCGCACATAACGGCAACCTGACGAACACACGTACGCTGCGTCAGAAACTCAAGTCCGACGGTGCGATCTTTCAGTCAACATCAGACAGCGAACTCTTCCTGCATTTGATTGCGCGCAGCAAGCAGCCAACACAGATAGAGCAGATACGTGAGGCTGTGCAAACGGCAAGGGGCGCATATTCCCTCGTGATGATGTCTGAGACTGCAATGTATGCCTCGCGAGACCCACAGGGATTTCGACCGCTCTGCATTGGCCGCATTAAACATGAGAACGGCTACGGATATGTAATCGCATCAGAATCCTGCGCTCTCGACATCATCAGTGCTGAATACATCAGAGATGTTGAGCACAACGAGATTCTCGAGATCAATCAGCACACACTTGAGACAGGTGAATTTACCTCGCACTACATCAACGAGTCGATGGAGACATCACGTCATTGTGTGTTCGAGTATGTCTACTTCTCACGACCAGACTCAAAGATCTTTGGTCACCCCGTGGACAAGGTCCGCCGCAAGATGGGCAAGAATCTCGCTGATGAAAGCCCTGTCCAATCTGCTGATCCAGAGAAGAAGGTTGTTGTTATCGCAGTGCCTGATTCGGGAAACACCGCTACACTCGGATACTCTCGCGTAAATCACGAGCGGTATCCATCGCGGTATGAGATCGGTCTAATTCGATCACACTACGTAGGGCGCACATTCATTGCGCCGGGCCAGGACAACCGTCAGTTCAAGGTGAAGACAAAGTTCAACATTGTCCGTGGCGTGCTGGAGAATAACACGGTGGTAGTGGTAGACGACTCGATCGTGCGCGGCACAACATCGAAGTCTCTGATTTCACTCATCCGCGAAGCACATCCATCCCAGGTTCATTTGCGTATCACATCGCCCCCTGTCAAGCACCCATGCATGTACGGTATGGACTTCCCGAGCGAGGGCGAATTGATCGCGAATCATTTTGAAACCGAAGAAGATATCGCCCGTGAACTCGGAGCCGATAGTTTGCGTTACCTCAGCGTGCAAGGGTTGATGGACTCTGTTCCACAGGGACCTGGCATTGACTACTGCACGGCATGCTTTACGGGCTCGTACCCGGTTGAAGTAGACTTAACCGCAACCAAACTCGTTACCGAAGAATGAGCGATAATCTGCAGGACTCTGAAGAGTCCATGCTTCCAGCAACAACGAAAGACGGATGGCTATACATCTATCTGGTCGTTGCTGCACTAGCCATCACTGCCGTGATATTAGGTCAGCTTTACCGCGACGTTACAAAACCCGGGGAAGTAATCTCGCGCGACCGTAGGAAACATGCGAGCAACGTTGTGTACACAATCGTCTATAGCCAGATTCAACCGCAGCGCGCAGACAGCATCATAAACATCATTACCAACGACATTGGGAAGGACAGCCTGCGGACCGATATGATCATCGGCTCTCCAACAACCGACCCCTGGTGCGCCTCGCTCAGTGAGTATCGCAGGAATCTTAAAAAGGCAATGTCTACTCCAAAGCTCATACCTATCGGCAAACAATCTGTTATTGCCTCAATGATAGGGGGCTTGCTTACCAAAAACGACCTACCCGCGCGTGTCTACCTTGTGGGCGACCTCACCGGCAGTGATGCTACGATGATACTTGGCCGCACAGAAAGCACCGCCGCCGCATTTGAGCTCCGCTCGCGCATTATGGGCCCCGTGGAAGTCATCAACTGCATGGATACAACACGTCCTGCCAACAAGGCCTATGTGGAGGTGTTTAGGAAGAAGGGGATTGTAAGGGACTAGGGACGAGGTACTGGGGACTAGGGTACAAGGGTACAAGGGTACAAGGGTACAAGGGTACAAGGGTACGGTTTTCGCTGCTCGGCACTCGCTGTTCGATGCTCGCTGTTCGATGCTCGCTGCTCTTTACTTCCCTACGATTACGATCTCGGTTCTGCGATTGAGGCGGCGCCCAAATTCTGTGGCGTTATCACCAATTGGTTTGCTGGGGCCCACGCCGACTGCTTGAAGGCGCTTGGGATCTATGCCCTTACGGAGTAAATACGCCCGCACTGCTTCGGCCCGTGCTAAGGAAAGAGCTCGGTTTACTTTTGGTGACCCTGTATTGTCGGTATGGCCTTCGATCCTAACAACAACTTTGGGCCTACTTTTCATGAATTCGTATAGGACCTCGAGTTCATCAACTGAATCGGGAAGCACCGCTGAGGCTACAGGAAATAGTAGATTTTCAATGATAATCTTGCGCCCGATTTCTACAATGGGAAGTACTTGACGTACGAGCTCAGTCTTGTTTGCATCAAGAATGGCGACGTTTATTGAATCACGCACCATCTTTGAATCTGATCGATATGTAATGCCGTACAGATTGGTTAACTGGGTTGAGTATCTGTCGAGGATGCGGGAGAATGATGCTGTGATATCGTAAACAGACCCTTTTGTTCCTGATGCTATCTGCTGATAACTAATCAGATCCTTTCGAGTAATGCAATACGTCCGGATATTATACTTAACCAGATAGTCAATGATCGACCTTGTAGTATAGTTTGTCGTGCCAAACCCCTGTTCACCAGATTCATGATAAGGTGCATCAGTAACAAGTACAACTACTCTTGATGCCGATGGCCTGTATTTAATACGAGCGGCTTCCGCAAGCGCATTTAGCGCATTCTCTTTTTCATCGACCCCACCTGCGGCCTTTAAAAAAGACATCCACTTTCTGAACACTTCAACATCTGTTGTAGGTTGGTTGACGGTTTCGACAACATCTTTGTACGTTATAAGACCAAGGCGGTAATCAATACCTCGGTTTAAGAGGCTTGAAGTGAAGGATACGATGTTATTCTTAATTCCGTCGATATAGACTTGCATCGTCCCGGTAACATCAACCACGAAAACAAAGTCAACAGCAACTCTATTCTCAATTTGAATAGGTTTTATTGACAGAACTGGTTTTTCGACTCCATTTTCAACTATTGACAACTCACTTGGATTTAACGTATCAAGAATAACATTCGAGTCATCAAGTGCCTCAACAATAAGCGTTATCGTAGGCAATTTTGAAATGTCTACGTTACGAACTGATATTAAAGCCTGGCTTTTCCTGATATTCAACCGTGCATCCGTGGCACGTGCCCTGATGCGTTGAATGCTATCCTGGGGTAATTCCTGGCACGTAAGAATGTTTACATGGCCGGATACAATAAGCAAAAACGGTAGTAACAAACGCACCAATGTGAAACCACAAAAGGTGCATTTACGACTACCGTTGAATTGCATGCTGTAGAATCTATCTGAAGTAGTTTGTATTGTGCAAAGAAACTACAATGCGAAACGAAGAACAGGAGACAGCATAAACATCGATTCAAAATCGAAAGGTCTCTTGGCTAACTCATTCGCCGAGCGAGTGTTGTATGCGTATTTAGCCTCTATGTAGAGCCAATCCCCAATAACCGGTACAAATACTCGGCTCATTAGCATTTGGTTAGAGTACTGCAAAGAAAGTCCGAATGGTCTGCCACTTTGATTCAAGTATTCAATCTTAGCATACAACCAATCTGAAGCGCTCCTTGGTTCAAAATTGCGCAACCCTTCGAGATCCCCTACTAATGCAGTATTACCCGTCACTGGGTCACGATATAGCGCGGATTCCTGAATGTTTGCATAGCTAACACCAAGATCAAAACGAAGAAAGTTCGATGCATTGTCAGCATCTGGCCAATAGTTATAGAAGAATCCAGCCTGACCTGTTGTGCGTAACAAGTAGATAGACGAATCCTTGTACCCTTCATAGTCAAATCGACCAGGCTCGTCATTTGCATACACAGCATATGAATACAGATTACCGATCTGATTATTCATACCAAGTTTGCGGAGGGGCATTTCAATGTTAAAGGTAAAACCAAACTGCTCATGCGATGGTAGATTAAAATCTAATCCCACCGACAGCTTACCACCAGGGCCCGCATCAAGACGCCTTGAGTTTATGAAGTCAAGCAAACCATTTGAGTCTGGCAAACCAGCTGAAATACGGTATCCGAAACCAAGTCTTAAGGCCAAAATGCTTGGTATTGCTGATGCCATTGTTGGGTTGTCGTTTCGTATAGCAATCTGATGCAACTGGACTCTACCTTCACCTGCACTCCAGAATGGCAAACCGATAACATCATTCCCTGTCGACTGACTTAGCCAAATCTGCTTACCTTCTTGCCCTAACTTGATCGCTTGTTCATAAGCACTGATGCTTATAGCATGGTTTTTCGTCGTTGGCTGGAAATAATTAACCATCTCGCGAACCTCTTCTTCAGTAGGTTCTTCCTTTGGATCGATGGGAATGTAGCAATATGCTCTTGTTGGCACATCTAGCTCTTCCCCAAACTGATTCCATTTACCAGAAACAGTATTGCGAATCGCTTCTGGAATAAGTGCAGCTATCTCCTGCGTTGAAAGGGTAACGTAACTCGCTCCATTTCTATCCTGCTCTTGTGATTTGGAAAAGTGGCCCCACTGGATCAATAACAGTGCGAACTCTTTGTCCTCTTCACCCATAGGTTTTGGTGCTGCAGTAACACGGATCTGACTACCTTCAATCTTCTCTGGTCGTTTTCCGAACAATTTGAAAACATGCTTCAACTTTACGTTAAGGTCTGATTCACAAATCACCCACCTTGGAAAGTAATCAACAAGATTGCTGTCGATGGTGGTCAACGCGTTGAGTGCTTCATTACGCTTCTTGTTCAAGTCCATGTCTTGACTTGACGCTGGCAAGGTCAGGATATAAAAACCGACTATCAGCATCAAGAAAGAATTCACTTTAATTTTCATGTTCTTTGTCACGCTGGTTTCTTCCTTAAAAATTCCACACAAGACTAATTGTTGGGATCACAACTGAAGCGTTCTCCCATTTACGTGGATCGCGTAATGCCGACCAGAACCATTTGCCTTCACAACGCAAGGCCAACAAATTGTCGTTGTTCATGATCGGGAATTGAAACCATAGATTTCCGGCAAGCGTACGATCAAAGTAACTGACAACTAAACCAAATGGTGTCGTAGTGTTAACAGTCATGAACTCAACCCTGGCATTGAAATCTGCAATCGTTTCACTGTTTGCTTGGAACATCTTCAAGGATTGCTCACCGCTTGCATTTGTATCTATTCGATTAGACCATGATTCTGCCACATAAAAAGCCGGCCCCATGTTAATGCGGAACAAAAAGTCCTTGTCAACACTTAGGCCAAAGCTGTAGAGCAACCTACCACTTACGCGCAACAGAGTACTCGATCCCTCAGTAAGCGGATTGAAATCTTCAGCGTTCTTTGCATGACCAGCAAACGGTGCGGGCATTGCATCGCCAAACAGGTATGTAAACTGCATGCGGAACACGCCACTGTTCTTGAACAGTGCTGTGCTAAAATTTAGGTCTGTTGAGATGCCACCTGAGGATGACTGCGTGAACTGACGCTGTGAAAAAGATTCCGCAAGGGTAGATGACCACAAACCTGTAGGTAAAACAGCGCCAATCTTCACCGCACCGAGTTTATCATCTCCATACGTATAACTGAGTGTAGCTCTCTCACTCCATACAGACGGATAATTGATTTCTTCTGCACCGTACCGCAACTCTACTCCACTTGACGGAAGCGTTGTATTGTATTGCATTGGTTCGAGGTCAACGACAACCGTATAGTAATCTACTTGATCACTTCCTGGTTTAACTGCTTCAATAACAATTGTATCACCAGGACGTGCTTTTTCGGCGACCGTCTTGAAGGTGACACCTTTCTTTTTGTCTTTGTCAACTGGTTGATTGTTGATGCTCAACACGATCATCCCAGATGACAGATCTGCTTTGTAGGCTGGAGACGAAGGTTCAACGCTCTCAATCACTTGACCTTTTCTGTCTTCATTTGCAATCTTATAATCTGCAACAGCATCCTTGCATTCTAAGCCAGTAAAGCCATTACCCTCGTATAGCTCAGGGTCCACAGGATAGTGTTTCCAGCTGACTTGATCCATACCGACGATTACTTCATTTGGCCTCATATAGTCGAATGGCTGGCCATCTGTTACTCGTAAATACGTTTGTATATCAGATTGGCTAGCTCTTGTTTTTGATTCATCTCGAAAATCTTCAAGCGGTCTCGATTGTCCTGTTCGCTCACGCTTAAACGTGATATCACCAATTGACTGCAACTCAATCGTAACATCTTTGTAGCTACTTTGTCCAACGAGGTTGTCAAAGAACTTTGAGAAAGAGTATGTTTCAGGCTCACTGGACAAAGCTGGCTTTGAATCTTTTGATGCGAACAGCTTTTGATACATCTTTTCAGCATCACCTTCTTCACCCCGGCTATACAGACGGTAAATCGTTTCAGGTGTCTGTACTTTGTCTTGTTGAACGTTCTTTAAGGCAGCAGTAATTGTTCTACCTTCTTTGCGCGCAGGCAGCAATGCTATGTATGTGCGTTGGCCGTCACCTGAACCACGCGTCATTAACAAGTAGAAAGCGTTAGGTGAGTTGTCTTCAGCACCTGTGCTTTGTGTAGATGCAATCGCCTGATCTACGAGTGCTTCGATCTGAGCATTGTCTAACTTACCTTCACTTCTAAGTTTGCCAATTTCTGGGTCGTCGACCATGCGACTTAAGATAGCATCTCGATCACCGAAGAGCTCTCTAGCAACTGCCTCAAACTTTGGTTGCAGCTCTTTATTCGCACCTTCAATCTTTGCCTTGATTTGTTCTTCTTTGAAAAACTCACTGAGGCGCGCTGCATAATCTCCCTGCACTTCAACAAGCTGGATATTGCTATAACGATAATTATTCGACCTAGCGATGATGTCACGAATCCTTCTATCATCATTTGCTTGCAGGTTGAATGTGGCTGCGATCATGTGCAATACAAAAGCTACAAGCCCTGTAATGGAAACCCCAGCCACTGTGTTATTGCTATTCGTTTTATTCATGGAGTGTTTTCTTTCGTCTTGATTCCCAATTTATCGGCGTTTGCGAGTCTTTTTAGATTGT
The DNA here is from genome assembly GCA_044345485.1 of Kapaibacterium sp. (SeqCode). Classification (GTDB taxonomy): domain Bacteria; phylum Bacteroidota; class Ignavibacteria; order Kapaibacteriales; family Kapaibacteriaceae; genus UBA10438. The sequence continues at coordinate 42,070 of JBIJAX010000011.1, read as the reverse complement.
GTGCGCTCGATTGGTGAGTTTACCGGAATTTGAATTGTGTTTTTACCGGCATCTATTGATCCTTCCTTGCCGTTCTTTGGATTGCGGACGCTTGCTGCGATTTGCAAGCTTACTACACCCGAAATACTGCTTGCTTCTGGATCGGGATCACCTGTAATTGAGATTCGAACTCTGTAGTTATATGGTGACTCTTCTTCAATTGTTGCAGACATCTGCGTACCAGTCAAGTTCTTGATGTCCCCCTTAGGAGAGGAAACAATTGTAGGCTTGAGAATCTTGGCATCTGCAAGATTAGCGGGCGGGTTAATCTTGACAATGGCTGTGGTCTCAAAATCTGTGGAGCCAACTTGTGTGGTGGAAACATTTGACGCTTGTGGCTGGAGACCAGGACCCTTCTGTAGCAGGTTTATAGGTCCCTTGCTGAACAGTGTTACAGTCTCGCCGCGCAAATTCTTCCATAAGAGCGTAAGCGTATACGCGTTAACGTCTTCTCGAATCTCCCAAACGGCATTGATACCCCTAAACACAGTTCCCTGGGCATCTTTGTCGGAAGTCACGACGAGGCTGTACTGCTCAACATTAAACTTCTCAAATGAGTTGTCGTCAGGGGCTTTGTCAAGGAAACTAAACGAATAGTTGCCCGCACCATAATACAACCTGCTTAGTCGCAGGTCTGCATTTTGATAAATCGAGCCGTCTGATTCTTTTAGAGTCGATGGATACACGAAAATTGATGCATCGGCGCCCTTTGACTGCTTACCCGTCGACTGTGTAACTGAGACCTTCCACTCGCCATTGGTAAGTGGTTCACTCGAGTACGCTAACCAACGCGTTGCTCCACCCGATCCCGGAGCAGTCGCTGCATCAACCTTTCCTGCCGGTTCAAACGACAATTGAACTCTTTTGCCTGCGCTCTCTACATAACCCGTTGGTTTAGGTGTACCTGGCACACCCGGCCCCGTGGAAACATAGAACGCGGCTCCAACAGAAGCATAGGCATACATTTTTTCGTTTTCGAACTGTACAAAAGGTTCAGCCTGAGGTACATCAGGGCTTAGAACCCTCACTGTAAAGCCCATCGATGCCTGATTTTGCTCAAGATCATCCGATCCTCCGTAGAGAATCATATTGATGTAACCATAGAGCTTCGCGTTGTTCGCTTTGTCAGGATTCTTGAGGTTAAGTGAATCGACAATCTTTTGTACTTCCTTGAAGTACTTACGCGGACGACGCTCCTTTAGGTAGTCAACAGTTAGTTGCTGTACGCGAGGATCGGCATCCTTATCTAGGTCTCGAATTACACTCTTTAGATCCTTCACCTTAAGCTGCAGTGTACCGATGTTGACCGTCATTTCGTCAGATAGACTGCTAGCGCCATTAGGTCCGTTATTACGGATGCCCATGATCTTGTTCGTGCGGGAGTAAAAGTGAAGCTTATAAATTCCCTCACTACCACCAGCTGGCTTAAACCCAGCTGTGAACGTCCTAACCTTCATGTGCTTTAGGTTGGACTCACCGCCCCCGTTTGCAATTGTACCCGCATGATTGTATTGAAACTGCGGTTTCTTGATCTTGTCTGCTGGCGCAAAATTGGCATATGCACCCTTGGCATCCTTTATCGTGTATACTGGTGCGGTGCTGGCATTGGAAAACCATGAACGGGGGTTATCGATTGGGACCTTTGCATTGGCTAACCACGTTGTATCTAACTGCATGGTTGCTAACCCCTTGAGCGTCCAATTGTAACCAGGAACTGACGCCTCTCTGAAGCCATCGCCCATCGTCGTTAACAGGTCGCCAATTTCTTCATCCGTAGGGAATTTGGGCACTGAATCCTTTGCCGGTGTGAACCAAATCTGGTATTGAAGGTCACGAACATTCGATGTGCGAACGAAATCACGTAGCCTTTGTGCCTTTGCCTTGGGATCGAGCTTATCATCATTGATAACCTTGGTAAGATCAGAGATGACGTCTGTTACACCCACGTCGACTTGATACACACGTTCTTGCTCGATGAGATCAAGCCCTGGAGTACCTGGAGGCATGCGGTCGGTCAGCACAATCTGGTCCTGCGGACGCGTGCTTAATCCTTCGACTCCAGAACCAGTCTGAAGCTGCGAAAGAATCGACTGAACAATTTTCATCGATTCACGCTGCTTGGCCATCAAATGCTCTTCGGCCTCGTCGCGCTCCACAATGATGATAAGGAGCTCGAGGATAACCGCGAGATACAACACGAAGTATACTTTTCCAGCACCGCCCTTGGACATGCCGATCCTCCAATTAATCATAGAACGAGGCACCACGCCCCGTTCTTTTGTTGACGCCTTCCGGCGTCCCCCTATTTTGTCAGCAGGATATTATTTCTGTGACTTGTCTGGTGTAACAACACCAACTTCTGTTTTTGGTGACAAAGACGTGGATTTTACATCCTTTGCCTTCATCGAACAGCAGGAAGCCCCTTCCTTCTTCGCACTCATTGTCGAGCAGCTTGCAGACTTCTCTGTTGAGCATTCCTTCGATGACTTTGCAGCTGTTGTGCAGTGATCATCAGAAACCTTCTTTACGGCGGCTGTAGACTTACCTGAACAGCATGAAGCGCCAGATTTAGCCTTGGCTGCTGATGAAGTTGAGCAAGATTCGCCGTTACCAGCAACTGCAAGTGTGGTTGCAGCAAAAAGGCCTGCAGCCATCATCGTGATCGTGCGGAAGTTCATAATGAGCTCCTATGTTGAATTGCGTTGTGTGGATTTCTAGGGTTTAGTCGTACAAGATAGGACGCAGCAAGCCTTTTTTGCAAAGGAATTCGCGTAGCAGTTGGATTATTCCCCGGGGGCTTACTACGTAGTATCACGCAGAAAAAGACCCCTCCCGCAATCTAATGTTCTTGATATGCGGGAGGGGTTAGTAACCTTCTGTATGAATATCAGCTACAACCCGTTGTTGTTCCGCAGTTGAGGCACATTGTGCACGCACCGTTGCGGACAACCTGGGTGCTCTGGCACTTCGAGCAAGACTCCCCTGTGTACCCCATATTCTTTGGATCGAGGGTCTTCTGCTTGGCACCGTCACCATCCGTGTGGGATGATACAGCTTCCATTACTTCATTAAATGTTGCAGCAGGGGTAATCTCCGAATCTTGAGACGGGGCTACTGGTTGCGCAATGGCCTGGACAGGTGCCGCTTCCGAAGACTGTTCTTTCGATGTAAGTGCTGCTGGCTTTGTGTCGGCGCCAGTTACGTGAACAAAGTCCGTACGGTTTAAGTAATCGTACCCAAGCGTCCGGAAAATGTAGTCCAGAATCGACGTCGCATTCTTGATGGCTTCGTGGCCTTCAACAAATCCAGCTGGCTCAAAGCGCGTAAAGGTGAACGTATCAACGAGCTCGTCAAGTGGTACGCCGTACTGCAGGGCCTTAGACGTCAGCACCGCAAAGCAGTTGAGGAGCCCCTTGAATGATGCGCCTTCCTTGTACATGTCGATGAAGATCTCACCAAGTGATCCATCGTCGAACTCACCCGTACGGATATAGACCTTGTGTCCGCCAACCGTAGCTTCACGGACGTAGCCATGACGGCGCTTTGGAAGTCTGCGGCGCTCTGCACGCTGGTAAACTCGCTCAACAATAACCTTCTGGATGGCCTTTTGGTCCACTGTTTCGTCCCAATCGTCCTGGTCTCCAAGAAGCACCATTTCGTCGAAGTTGTCGTTGCTGGCGTTAAGGGGCTGAGAAAGCTTTGAACCATCACGATACAGTGCGATAGCCTTGAGCATCAAACGCCATGAAGCCAAATGCACGTCTCCAACGTTGTCAACAGTGGCATCAGCTGGCATGTTGATCGTCTTCGAGATTGCGCCTGAAATAAACGGCTGTGCTGCGGCCATCATACGTACGTGCGCCATGTAGTCGATGTAGCGCTCGCCACGCTTTCCGCACTTGTTGGCGCAGTCAAAGATTGCTAGGTGCTCGTCCTTGATATGCGGAGCCCCTTCGATCATCATTGTGCCGCAGATATAGTCATTCACTTCGTCGATCTGCTTTACGCTGAAACCAAGAGACTGCAACATGTCAAAGCCTGGATCATCAAGCTGGGCAGCATCAAATCCGAGCTGGGCGCAGAGTTCTTCACCAAGTGTGTACTTGTTGAAGACAAAGCGCACATCGAATGTGCTGTCGAGCTGACGCTCGATTGCCTCGATTGCCTCATCGGTAAAGTTGAGTGCTTTCAACGATGCGCGGTTGATGTGCGGACATCCCACGAGGGAGCCGTGCCCCTTACAGTACTTTTCAATATCGTCGATCTGCTCATCTGTATATCCAAGGGCACTCAGCGCCTTGTGCACAGACTGATTCACGATCTTGAAGTATCCGCCACCGGCAAGCTTTTTGTACTTCACGATAGCAAAGTCCGGCTCAATACCGGTTGTGTCGCAATCCATCACAAGCCCGATCGTTCCAGTAGGAGCGATTACCGTTGCTTGTGCATTGCGATATCCATGCTCTTCCCCAAGAGCAAGTGCCTTGTCCCACGCCAAACGAGATGCCGACGTCAGATAGTCCGGACAAATCGCTTCATCAATACCCGATGGCTTGATGGTGAGACCTTCATATTCCTCATCAGATGCGTTATATGCTGCACGCCTGTGATTTCGAATGACGCGAAGCATCGCGTCTTTGTTCTTCTTGTATTTCGGGAAGGGGCCTACATCGCGCGACATTTCCGCGCTGGCTGCATAAGACTCACCAGTCATCACGGATGTAAGTGCGCCACAGATTGCCAGAGCTTCCTGTGAATCATACGGTATGCCCATCATCATGAGTACTGTGCCCAGGTTGGCATAGCCGAGTCCTAGGGTACGGAAGTCATACGAACGCTGCGCAACCTCCTTTGATGGGAACTGGGCCATCAACACAGATACTTCGAGGACAACTGTCCAGAGACGCACGGCATGACGGTAATCATCAACCCTGATGGTCTGTGTTGATTCGTCGTAGAAGTGCGCCAGATTCAATGATGCAAGGTTGCACGCTGTGTCGTCAAGGAACATGTATTCGGAGCACGGATTGGATCCATTGATCCGTCCGTCTGTTGGACATGTGTGCCATTCATTGATCGTTGTATCGAACTGCAATCCAGGATCTGCGCTCTTCCACGAGCTCATGTTGATCTTGTTCCATAGATCGCGTGCACGAACCGTAACAGTCTTTGTAGCGTCTGTTCGCCAAACAAGATTCCACGGGCTATCTGTGATGACAGCCTCCATGAAGTCATTCGTTACCCGAACAGAGTTGTTTGAGTTCTGTCCAGATACCGTGTTGTATGCTTCGCCTTCATAGTGCGTATCAAAGGCTTGGAAATCGATATTCGTATATCCCTGGTCGATCAGCGCAAGCGTACGCTTGATGATGTTGTACGGGATTCCACGGTTTAGGCCACGCTGGATCAATACGCGCAGACGCTCGTTGTGTGCTTCGTCTGTTCCGCCATCTGCTGCTGCATTGGCGATTTCTTGCATGAAGGTGGAAGAGATCTTTGAGCCTGCTACGAGAGCTGCAACCTTCTCTTCTTCCTTGGCCTTCCACTCAATGAACTTCTCGATGTCCGGATGGTCTACATTCACGATAACCATCTTGGCTGCACGCCGCGTGGTACCGCCACTCTTGATCGCACCTGCGGCACGGTCGAAGATTTTCAAGAAGGACATCAAACCGCTCGATACACCGCCGCCTGAGAGACGTTCGCTCTCGCCGCGCAGGTTCGAGAAGTTCGAACCAGTACCCGATCCATACTTGAAGATTCGGGCTTCGCGCGTTGCAAGATCAAAGATGCCCCCTTCGTTTACGAGATCATCATTGACCGACTGAATGAAACAGGCATGGGGCTGAGGATGCGTATAGGCGTCTGCTGACCGTGTGAGTTTCTTTGTGTCAGGATCTACATAGTGATGGCCTTGTGCCGAACCGGTGATGTCATAGGCATAGTTCAACCCTGTATTGAACCACTGCGGTGAGTTCGGTGCCGCCATCTGCTTGAGCAGCATGAACGAGATTTCGTCATAGAAGGCCTGGGCATCGTCGGCGGTATCGAAGTACCCGTACTTTTCTCCCCACCAGCGCCAGCAGCCAGCAAGACGGTGCACAACCTGCTTGACCGAATTTTCGGCGCCTGTAAGGGGCGTACCGTCATCGGTAAGGATGGGCTGGCCCGAGGCGTCAACCTGCGGAACACCGGCTTTGCGGAAGTACTTCTGCGCGAGGATGTCGGTAGCTACCTGAGACCATGCCTCTGGTACCTCGATGTTCTCCATGCGGAAGATTTCCTTGCCGTTCTGATTGCGCAACACGGATTCGCGAACCGTGTAGCGGAACATGTCGTACGAACTCGTACCGGCGGTTGTAAAGCGGCGCGTAATCTTCATGCGCACTCTCCCATCACGTTATGTCGGTTATGCAAATACCAACACCCTGCCTACGTGGATCGTAGGGTAGTGACGCTACCGCTGCGAGATGATGGGGAATCATCTCGGTGGGGAACATCGGCTCTTCGACTGTGGGAAGGGTTTGGAACGTTACGACGAAACAAAACGTGGTGAGTGCACTTCCTCTTTATGCTGCCGTGTTTCGTGCGTAACAGCGGCAAGATAGCGTCTCAATTTTTCTACGTCAATGCACAATACGTTCTTGTGGATAAAATCAGCTGAAACAAATTTTTATCAACGTACTTGCATCTTTTGAAGTTGGTTTTTTCTGAAAAAGAATGTTGTAGATTCACCGTAGATGTCTTCTCTCATTGAACTGCTGAAATCCCTTGATACATGGGCGTTGTACGCGATCAACCATGGGTTGTCGAACCCCGTGTTTGATGTCGTAATGCCCCGGATTACGACAACATCATTCTGGATGCCGATCTACGTTGTTGGCATCCTCGGGTTGGTGATTCAAGGTGTGCGAACAAGGCACGTGCGAGGATACCGCCTCATCGCATGTGCATGCATTATGCTGTTTGGAATTCTTGTGCTGGATCAGGCTGCACACAGGCTGCTGAAAGAGGTTATCGGCAGACCCCGACCCTATGAGGTTTTACCGGATGTTCACAAGCTCGTTGGTTCAGGAGGGGGCTCCTTCCCGTCGAATCACGCATTGAACAATGCCTTTATTGCAGTTGTCCTGAGTGCATGGTTTCCCCGATGGGGCCGATTGTGGTGGAGCCTTGCTGCCCTTATCATGTTTACGCGCCCGTACTGCGGGGTACATTATCCGAGTGATGTGCTTGGCGGACTCCTTATCGGGCTGTCTGCAGGGGCGCTTACCGTGCGTGCAGTGCGCTCTCGATGGCCGCAATACCTGAGCGCGCCGCCCCCTCTATAGTTGCAGGCAGTCGGGTCGATGTCCAGTCCCCAGCAATGAAAAGGTTAGAGACTTCGGCGCAAAAATGATTAGTCGCCGGACGCTGAGTTAGCGGTCCAAGCAGAGGCGTTGCTGTCTTTTCCTTGATAACAAGCCCCTTGAGCAGAGCCGCATCCTGTGCCTCGGGTAAAAGCATACGGAGTTCTGCGTCGCAGAGCGCAACAATCTCTTCTTGTGAGCTTCCTACGATATCGTTTCCCGCACTTACTGTGAGTGCCACAAGGCCAGGAGCAATGCGGTGTTTATTGAACACCCATTGAATCGTGGTTCCTATGGTTGCCAGTAGCTCATCCTGCATCCACTGACGGTTGTACCAGAGGTAGACGCTGGCAATCGGACTCATCATTGGTGCTGCAGGCAGCTGTGTTCCAATGCCTGATGCCGTGCACAGTCTATCCAATGCACGCTGAGGGGCACAGCTAACAACTGCATCAACAGACTCGATCGATCCGTTGCTCAGCACTGCCTTCGTACACGTATTGTCATCAACGATCAGTTGATCCACCGATGTGTGGAGCAGCACACGGCCGCCTCGTTCGTCCATCCACGACGTAAGGGGAGCAACAAGGTCGCTCAGTCCGCACGTAGGAATCAGCAGGGCCGAATCCGTGCTCGAGCCCATAAACGCGAGCTTCATCACGGCAACAAGCAGCTCTGCTGATGCAGTCTCCAGGGATGCATTGAGGGTAGCCAACACCACTGGTTCCCAGAACCGCTGGATAATATCCTGTGGCTGCCCGCCCTGCCTGAGAAACTCAGCACACGTGGTGCCTTCGCCCGTTGTAGAGCCTCGAGCTATGGATAATGCCAAACGTATGGCAGCAATGCGCGACAGCAGACCAACACCTGTCAGCCTGAGTATTCCAGCTACAACCCCCAATCGGCCCGGCAACAGCGAGGTATCCAGCGTGTGTTTCCGCTGTGAGGCGTCAACAAACGTGACGGTAAGCGAGCTCTGGGGCTCGAGTAAGTGTTCCGTGCCTAAGGTCCGAAGAATGTTCAGAAAGGCGTTGTAACACCCCATCATCACGTGCTGTCCGTTGTCGATGTGATGTCCTGTTTCCTTATCAACGAACGATCTGGCCCGCCCGCCTATGTATCCGCGCTCTTCCACGAGCAGCACCTCATGGCCCCGCCCTGCCGCTTCAACAGCCGCCGCGATACCTGCCCAGCCCCCTCCGATCACAAGAATCTTCATTTCGTTGCAAATTAGAGCAAGTATGGCCAGCACATGGGAAGATTTTGAGCAGATCAAGCTGCGCGTGGGCACAATCGTAGATGTCCAGCCGTTCCCCGAAGCCCGCAAACCAGCCTTCAAGCTGCTGGTGGACTTCGGCAACGGAGACGTGCGCCGCTCCAGCGCACAGATCACGCAACTCTATACGCCCGAATCACTTATCGGACGCCAAGTCCTCTGCGCCTGTGGATTCCCACCCAAACAAATAGGCCCGTGGATCTCCGAAGTACTCGTAACGGGCTTCCACCGCCCCGACGGCGCAGTAGTGCTGTGCGTACCAGATGGAGAGGTAGGGAATGGAGAGCCGCTCAGATGAGTGCCGAGTAGCGAGTGCCGAGTAGCGAGTAGCGAGTGCCGAGTAGCGAACAGCGAGTGCCGAGTAGCGAGGTAGAACGTCATTCCCGCGAAAGCGGGAATCCATGAAACTTAATCGGTACTCGGCACTCGGCACTCGCTGTTCGCTACTCTTTTCTTATCTTCGCAACCCCTGCGGAAGTGGCGAAATTGGCAGACGCACCAGACTTAGGATCTGGCGGGGCAACCTGTGAGAGTTCGAGTCTCTCCTTCCGCACAGCTTTTTTTCATTGAAGCCCCCTATAGATACCAACCTACCTCGTTTATGGCAGGGGGCTCGCAGGAGACTCGTTTGGAACGCACATTGTCTACCCTTGAAGGCTGCAAGCGCGAAGTTCGTATCAGCCTTACCGAAGCAGAACTGAAGCCCCATTACCAAGAAGCATATGTACGAGCACAGGCTAGCATCACGCTGCCGGGCTTTCGCAAGGGCAAGGTTCCTGTAAACATTATCAAGCAGCGATTTGGACGTGATGTTGAAGCCGATGCGCTCGAGACAATTGCAGATGCAGAGTTTCGCGCATTTGCTCAGGCAGACAAGCAGCGCGTTGTGGGCAACCCGGCGCTGATCGATATCCAGAAGTCGCCAGAAGGCGTAGCCTTCGTAATCAAGTACGATGTGATGCCTGAGTTCGATCTTGGCAATTATCGTGGGCTCACGATCGACCGTCCAACAAAGGCGGTAACAGACGAGGATGTGCAAAAAGAGATCGATCGGATCTGTTTGCGCGCTGCATCGTTCGACGCAGCCGAGCAGGTTACAGATACAATGTACGTTGTGACTGTTTCCATGCACGAACTCGACCGCGAAACGTCGATGCCGATCATTGGTGCTGAGCCACGCGAAGAACGCATCTTCCTTGACGATGATAACTCAGACATGCACCTGCGCTCGTCACTTGCAAACACCAAGGTAGGCGACTCGTTCCAGTATGTTGCTGAAACAGAAGACGAAAACACGCAGCCCCCTTCCTACCGCGTAACGGTTACTGATGTCCAAAAGGTTGTGCCTGCGGAATTCACCAATGAATTCGCAAGCATGATCACTGGTGGACGTTTTGAATCTACCGAAGAGCTGCGCTCCGACATCGAACGTCAAATCAAAGAATACTTCGATCAGGCATCCCAACAGAGCCTGGAGAATCAAGTTGTCGATCAGCTTGTTCAGGCACACGAATTTGAAGCACCAGAGCCGTTAGTTCACGCTGTCATTCATCAATTGTTTGATGATTTCAAGCGTCGCAATGAAGGGGCTCCTGGGCTCGACAAAATCTCTGCGCACGATGTAGAACACGAGTTCCGTCCAAGCGCAGAGCGCATCGTTCGCTGGGAACTTATTCGCGAAAAGATCATCGAGACGGAATCCATTGGGCTCAATGACGCAGACCTGGATCTCGCAGGAACCCGATTTGGAATTCCGGCAGATCAGCTTCGTATGTTGATGCGTCAGAACGCTTCAATCGAAGATCAGCTGCTTGCCGAAAAGGCAGTGCGCACGATCCTAGACTATGCGATCATTACTGACGTCAACGTAGATTCCGAATAACACGTTATTGCATTTTACGTAGAGGACGCACCATGCAGAACCAGCTCGTTCCAATGGTCGTTGAGCAAACTAGCCGCGGCGAACGTGCTTACGACATCTACTCCCGTCTTCTGAAGGAACGTATCATTTTTATCGGAACGCCGATCGATGATATGGTTGCGAGCTTGACGATTGCTCAGCTGCTGTTCCTTCAGAGTGAAGATCCAACCAAGGATATTTCGCTCTATATCAATTCTCCGGGCGGTAGCGTTACGGCAGGTATGGCTATCTACGATACAATGCAGTTCATCAAGCCGGACATCTCTACGATCTGTGTTGGTATGGCTGCCTCAATGGCGCAGGTACTCCTCTGTGCAGGTGCAAAGGGCAAGCGCTATGCGCTGCCGCACTCACGCATCATGATGCACCAACCGCTAGGAGGAACGCAAGGCCAAGCAACAGACATCGAGATCTACACAAAGGAAATGTTGCGTATTCGCGACATGCTGTATGGTGTGATCTCTGTACATTCGGGCAAGGATTACGAGACCATCAAGAAGGATGCAGACCGGGACAATTACATGTCTCCCCAGGAAGCTCTTGATTATGGTCTTATCGACAAGATCTTAGAACGCACGGCATAATTGACGCATCCATGCAAGAGAATCTCAACTGCTCTTTCTGTAATCGCAACTCGCAAGAGGTTACCAGCCTTATCGCGGGCAAGGGCGTATACATTTGCGATGTATGCGTGCAGAACTCTGTAGAGATTCTTCGCAAGAATGCTCCTTCTGCACAACTGAGAACCGATGTCTCAGCACTTCCGCGTCCGTCAGAGATCAAGCGGCAACTCGACGAGCACGTCATCGGGCAAACCGAGGCCAAAGAGGTTCTTTCCGTCTCCGTCTACAATCACTATAAGCGCATCCAGGCGAAAAATCTGGTTAGTGCGTTTGATGAAGTAGAAATCGAAAAGAGCAACATCCTCCTGCTTGGTCCAACAGGAACGGGCAAGACGCTTCTAGCGCAAACGTTGGCGCGTATTCTGGACGTACCGTTTGCGATTGCAGACGCTACAACGCTTACCGAAGCTGGATATGTAGGCGACGATGTTGAGTCCATCATTGTTAATCTTCTGCAGAACGCAGATTACAATGTAGAGCGCGCCGAACGCGGAATTATCTACGTTGATGAAATCGACAAGATCACGCGCAAGAGCGACAGTGCGTCGATTACACGCGATGTTTCAGGTGAGGGTGTTCAGCAAGGACTCCTCAAGATCCTTGAAGGTACCATTGCTGGTATTCCTCCGAAGGGTGGACGTAAGCATCCTGAGCAGCCCCTTGTTTATGTAAACACCAAGAACGTCCTCTTCATCTGCGGCGGCGCTTTCGAAGGCCTGGAAAAGGTTATTGCTAAACGCAAGCGTCCAACAACGATTGGCTTTACAGCGCCAACGTCAGTGACGATTGAAGAGTCAATGGAACTCTTGGGCGATGTAGAACCTGAAGACTTGATGAAGTTTGGGTTCATACCAGAATTTATCGGACGTCTTCCAGTTGTTACCGCCTTGCATCCGCTTACTGATGAAGCGATGCTTGATATTCTCACAAATCCAAAGAATGCAATCGTCAAGCAGTACCAGAAGCTGCTGCTCCTTGAAGGTATCGAACTTCAGTTCGAGCACGAAGCTCTGCTTGCACTGGTGCACAAGGCGCAAAAGCGTCGCACTGGTGCTCGTGCACTCCGTGGAGTGATGGAAGATGTGATGAACCCGATCATGTACATGCTTCCAGATGTGCCTGGTGTTCGCAAGTGCATTGTTACGCGCGACGTTGTAGAGCACAACGGCTCACCACTGCTAGAACTGAGCGAACAACCCGCCGCTCGGGCATCCTTATAGCGTTAGGGCCGCGATAGCCGTCTATTTCCCGCAAGACCTGCAACTGCACCTGCAGCCCATACGCCGTGGATAATGGCGTAGATCAGCGGGGCAAGAACGAGCGTTGTCAATACTGTTCGCGACTTGCCGGTCCACTCATGCGTAGTCGACAATGTGTGAAGTCCACTAACGGTACACACAGCGGCATACATGTACGACAAGTATGCCAGCAGCTCGAAATACGAAGGACTAAAGGCCGCAGTAATCAGTAGAGTCACAAGCCCAAGTAGTCCAAGAATTGGTATCGCTTGCCGCGCGTGCAGAGACTGTGGGTATGCAGAGAGCACAGCAGCCTTCCACCACCCATAGCGCCAGCGTTGTCGTGCAAGCCCCTTAAGAGTAGGCCGCGCCATGGTGTAGAATATCGGACGCGGCAGGGAGTATACAGCAGCACCTTTAAGCGTTGCTCGATAGTCAAAATCAAAGTCCTCATTCGTGAGAAGCCGCTCGTCATATCCACCAAGTGTTTCCCATATCTGCCGGCGGTACGATGACATTGCGGCATGTGCTACCTGTACAGGATGCGTTAGGTTCGTCCGCGATGCACTCCCTCCAGAACCCAGTTTACTCGCCGTAAGCACACTAATAGCTTGGGCTATGGGGCTATCTCCACCGGGAATGATGCGGATACTTGGTCCAACGAGATCAAACCCCGGCTGCTGTAGTGCATCAACGATGCGTTCGATGTAGTCGTTCGATAACTCGGAGTGGCAGTCGATGCGAATGATCACATCACCCCTTGCTGCCCGCACAGCTGCGTTGAGTCCGCTCGGAATGGTCTTCTTCTCATTCTGCACAACATGCACCTCGAACGGATAACCGCGCGAAGCCACAAGTGATATGATGAACTCCGACGTTCCATCGGTAGACATTCCATCGGCGATGATTACCTCAAACGTCCCTGAATATGTCTGCTGGCGCAGGCTCTCAAGGATGCGTTCTACTGTTCCCCGTTCGTTTCTGCAGGGCATAACGACGGAGACGTGTGATGTATTCATTGCCGGCATGCGGCAAATATACCCATGCTACTTCGCTACGATCATTGCTTGGTGCAGACGCTCGCCGTTGAGTGTAAGCTGCACCATGTACGTTCCGCTTGGAAGTCCGGAAACGCCAAACGGCTGCATATAGAGTCCAGTGTCTTGCCGCTCGTTCACAAGCGTAGCTACATGGAATCCAAGGTTATCAAACACATCGAGGCGCACCTGATGCGAAGCGCGAAGCTCATAGCGAATTGTTGCATCTGCACGAACAGGATTCGGCACAATCGGATGGAAGGTATAGTCAGATCCTTGTTGCACTGCCTCATCAGAATCAACAGATGTTGTGCCGCCCTTGATCACCTTCACTGTTGAGAAGCTTCCGAATAGGACGTCCTTGATGACGGCTTTCTTTGCTCCAAACCATTGTTCGAGTACCGAGGCGTAGACCTGACGAAAATCGTACTGCATCTTCAGGTTGCCGTTATCAAGATTCTTCATGTCCGGATTGGTACCAATGATGCCGTCCTGAACGGGAACACCAAAGAACATCATAGGCGCAGCAGTGCCGTGGTCGGTTCCTAAGCTTTGGTTCGAGGCTACTCGGCGCCCGAACTCGGAGAACGTCATCGTTACAACACGTTCTGCAATGCCGAGCGACTCAATGTCGCGCTGAAACGCTGTTACCGCCTCAGACACCATCTGAAGCAGGTTTGCATGAGTGCCTGTCATGGTATCGTCTGCTCCCACCTGGGAAGCATGAGTATCAAAGCCTCCTAGCTGGACTACATACACGCGTGTCTTAAGGCCCCCTGCTACAAGACGCGCAACGATCTTCAATTGATCTGCCAAACGGTTTGATGTTGGATACGGGGCTTTGTTTTGCGCCTTATCTGCAGCGGCCTTGATAACTGTGCTGAATTCTAAGGACTTCATCTGCACTTCGCGGACGTATTTGATGTTCTCCGCAGCAATCTTGATAGACGGCAGATCGTTGCCCGGTGTGTCGGTACCGCTTACGAGTTTATAGAAGGTCTCGGGGTCTTGCAATGCAATGCCCATCGACTGGTGTTGGTATCCTGTCAATGCAAGGCTTACAACTGGTGCCATCTGGATCGCTACCGGATCGGGCATCGCTGCATTCGGATAGCCTGTTGGATACTCCGGATACTCGGAGTTGAGATAACGCCCAAGCCAGCCCGTTGTCTCGTTCACATTCGAAGCACTACCGCTCATCCAGATGTCTGTTGATCGAAAGTGCGAGAGATTTGGATTCGGATACGTAACACCCTGAACGACGTTCATCTTCTTTTCCTGCCAGAGCTCGTGAGCCCCCTTCATCACAGGATGAAGACCCGTTCCATTGGTGAGTTTTAGCACCTTGTTTTCCGGGATCGCGATGTTGCTGCGCAGTGATTGGTAGGTTCCGTACTCACTCAGTGGAATCACCGTGTTGAGTCCATCATTACCACCGTTGAGCTGCACAAGCACTAACACGCGGTCTGTTTCTGCTTCAACGTTGAATAGATCATTGACCACCGGCCCATCAAATGCCTGCAGTGGTATGCCGTTGAAGAGCATTGGCAAAGCCACTGCACCAGAGGTGCGAGCGATAAACGATCTGCGTGAAAAGCGAGTTGGTGTATTCTTTTTCATAGTTGCCCCCTTACCCTAGTTGATATTCCGCCATGCGGAAGAGGTAACGGAAAAGTCTATCGAGTGGTGTGCGGACAGCGTTGAAGTTGGCGGCAGACGGATTGGCTTTGTAGGCATTCCAGAGTGTTGCCCATTCGTAGTAGCGTCCGCCGTTCATCAGAATCTCTTCAGCAAGCATCATCACCGTTGCCTCTACGAACGGAACTGCAAAGAGAACTTCGTTGATCTGTTCGATCATTCCGAGTGAATCCTCGGGTGAACTGAGTTTGTTGACAAAGGCGACCGTATCGAGGATAGGCTTACGTCCCAGCGCATTGTTATTCGTCAGAAGAGCATCCGTAAACCCATTCCGTAGCGGAAGTGTTGCTGTCGTAAGCCACATTCTGTAATAATCCGGTGCCTGGTAGTAGGCTTCGTAACCCGCTACGCTGGAAGGCTCAACGAGATCCATCTGTTGCGCAGCAAGCGATGTTGTAAAGCCCTGGAAGTAGCGTCCAACAAGGGTTTGATCTGTGATCAGTGTCCATGATGGGAATGCTCGGCCTAAGCCGAGCACAAGATCTGCCGGACTCCTCAACTGACATCCCCGTAGGCTGACGTCGAAGAAGTGCTCAGAAGCAAATAGCTTCTTGAGTACTGGGCCTACGGCCCAGTTACCGGTGCGAAGATCTTTTGCAAGGGGCTCGATAACGTTCTTGCGAATGTCATCAGTGATGTCATTGTTTACAAACCAGACGTACAGTTCCTTTACAATGAACTCAGACGTAGCCTGCTGTTCAAAGATCATGTCGAGCATTTCATCCAGCTCCTGGATAGCCCCCTGAGGTGTTGCCCTGCCCTTGATCAACTTGTTGCCATAGCGGGCGGAGAACTGCTTGTCAGTTGTATCGTGTTGAGCCGCAACAAAAACAACATTCGGATTGTCGGCAAACAGAGGTGGGTTCCGTGGCTCGTTGTCGCGGTAATCTCTATCACCCGTTGTTAAAACGAGGTCACGTCCGCCAAACTCTCGCCAACCCGTTAATACGCGTGCAGCAGCACGCACGTCCTGCTCCGTATACGTTGTGTAGTCTCCTTGCGAAACTTCTGGCCCCTTACCAATTGTAAAGAGCTCCTGTAGCTCACGTCCGTAATTCTCGTTTGGACTACCCTTGGTATTCACGTTGCCGTTCAGGTATCGAAGCATCGCAGCATCGAGTGTTACACGACGTGCAAGCCCCTTAAAGCTACCGAATGCATTCGTGCGCATATATGCGAGTAACTCCCACGAGAAGATCGCATTCTGCACAACGCTCATTTCTGTTGCGAAGTGGTTAGACCAGAACAGCGTAAGTTTCTCTTGAATCGAGGGGGCAGAGGTCATCATGTGCACCGTCCACCAGACCTTAGTAAGCCCGTTGTAGTATCCCGCACCCTTCGTTAGGTCGTAAGCCGTAGAGCTGGAAGGGTTACTCGGATCGCTAAGAACAACGGTCTTTGTGAACACTTGTCCAGGATCAGGTATCCATTTCGAGTTATCTGTTGGATTAAGAGGCGCCGCTGGGGTTGGAACGGGGCTAAAGAGCGTATCAATAGTCTTGGTTAGACCATCAGCTACGGCTTTATCAAGCTGTTCGAGCGTAACACCAAAGCATGCTCTGCGCATCACATGCGCTGCTTCACGCCGCGTCCATTGTCCACGATAGGGGTCGAGATATGCCATGTTCGTATTCCGCGATTTCTACGTAGTACCGGATAACCCAGAGGGCTGTTCGAAGTTACAACTATTGGAAAGGTTTAAGATCAGTGGTAGCGGCCTCGGTAACTTGCGTCCGATGCAAAAGCACACCCGGGAGATCATCCTCACAAATACGCTCACGCTGTTTAACGCTGTAAATGCCGTTATCATCGGTTTGCTCTATGCTGCCCTTGAGCGCACCGGCGATACCCGATTGCTATGGGACGGACTAGGCGTAGGTATTTCTTCGGTTATCAATACCGTGATGTCAATCGTGCAGGAGTACAGGGCGCATCAGGCATTGGAGAAAATCTCCGTGCATGCAGACCTCCCGGTAAAAGT
Organism: Kapaibacterium sp. (SeqCode); assembly: GCA_044345485.1. Classification (GTDB taxonomy): domain Bacteria; phylum Bacteroidota; class Ignavibacteria; order Kapaibacteriales; family Kapaibacteriaceae; genus UBA10438. Next base: position 24,908 of record JBIJAX010000011.1, on the reverse strand, counting down.
CCTGCGATCCAACGAAATCACCCTGGCCTCGGCAAATACGCTTCTGCCAAATGATATTGTCCGTGTGGTTCGTGGCGATGTAATCCCGGCTGACGGAATAGTCATCAATGCTGTGGCGTGTCAGATCGATACATCGATGCTAACCGGCGAATCAGAGCCGCTAAGCGTTTTGAAGGGGAGCAGTGTCTCTGGCGGTTCGTTCTGCACGGCAGGACAAGCCGACGTACAGCTTACTTCAGATCGCGAGCATTCGTTATCGGGCCGGATAGAATCACATGCGCAAAAGCTCGATCTCTCGCCATCTCCACTGCAGAAGAATGTCAACGCGATCTTCATTTGGTCGTTTGGACTCGCCGGTCTATTCGCATGTATCGATCTGCTCCGCGATCCCTCTACGATGATCAATGATGTGGAGAGTATCCGTCGTGCTGCAACTCTCGTATTGGGCTTGATTCCTGAGAGCCTCATCCTGCTGTCCACGGTTACATTTATCGTGGGCACGATCCGCATTCGAAAGCTCGGCATCATTGTACAACGTCTTGCTGCTCTTGAGTCATTTTCGCAGGCAACAGATGTCTGCTTTGATAAGACGGGCACACTCACAACCAACAACCTTTTTGTTGATACAGTCCTACCACTGGGCATCACAACCGCCACTGATGCCAATCGCATAATGGGTGCCGTTGCTGCAGTGCTGGTAGACGATAGTGTTCTGGTCCGTGCCATCAGAGCCCATCTGCCTCAACAGGAATATCGACCTGTTGCAGAGCAAACGGCGTTTACATCTGCCACAAAGTACAGTGCAGTGCGCTTTACAAGCGATGCCATCACCTATGTATTCGGGGCGGCTGAGGTAGTCTGCACAACAGATCACCCACTATGGAAGGAGATGCACGATGTACTTCGTGCATCAGGCCGTGAACTTAGACGCTGTATTGTGCTCGCATCTTCTGACGATCCAGCACGCCCATGCGGCGTCCACACACAACCGCTCTGCTGGGTAACATTTCATGATGTCCTTCGCGACGATGCACGGCAGACACTCGTGATGTTTCATGAGATGGGCATCGCTACGCATGTGTTGACAGGCGACAGAATGGACACTGCAACCGCTGTTGTTGATCAACTTCAGATCGAGTCGTCACTTGTTCCCATTCACGCGCGCTGCACACCTGAGGACAAGTATCGGATTGTTGATGACCTCTGCAAGGAAGGCCATGTCATCATGATCGGAGACGGCATCAATGATATTCCTGCACTGCGTCGCGCAGATGTGGGGATAGCGCCCTCACAGAGTTCAACGGCAACCAAACTCGTTGCCGATATTGTTCTTGAGGAAGGGGGCTTTGCAGACTTCCCTGCGATGGTCGATGAAGGACGCACTGCAGTGCGCACAGTACAAGCAGTGTCTACCATGTTCCTGATAAAGAACGTACTTCTTATTCTGCTTACGCTTTCCTCTTGGCTATTTGCAGCACCTTATGTCTTGAGTCCTCGCCGTGGAGCTCTCTTAAGCATCATCGGTATTGTTATTCCCTCGATGTGCGTCACATGGTGGCCCTTGCGCGGCGTTGCAACGAAGCAGTTCTTTCAAGAGCTGATCATCAAGGTTTTAGCAGGATCATGTGGGGCAATCGCCTCATACGCTTTCGCGCAGCTCCTGTTTGCTCAACATCCTCAGTTCGATAGCATTGCAGTGTTTTCACTGCTCACTTCCTTTCTCACGACATTCGTATATCAGCACCGCAAGCATCTGCTGGCCTATGTCAGTGTTTCTGTTGGAAGTCTCGCTGTCGTGGCATTGCTGATGATCCTACCAACATCAACTCCTATCATCTCCCTGATTCAGTCGTTCTATGAAGTTGGCAATCTGGGCATTGGTGCTTTTACAGCGCTGCTAACTGCTGCGATGGGTAGTTTTGTTGCGTCATTCACGATAACAGCTTCAACGTGTCAACTCGCAAAATCCAACTGCTCGTAGTACTTTCTGCGCTGGTCGTTCTGCTCCCATCACTTGGCGCAGTGCGGCTGTTTGATTGGGATGAGATCAACTTTGCTGAGTCTGCTCGTGAGATGATCGAAACGAACAACTACCTGCAGGTGCAGATAGACTACCGTCCGTTTTACGAAAAGCCCCCTCTCTTCATCTGGCTGCAGACGCTTTCAATGCAGGTGTTTGGCATAAACGAATTCGCAGCACGGTTTCCGAATGTTGTTGTTGGCATAACAACGTTGCTCGTTGCTTTTTCTATTGGGTCGCGCATGCATTCCAAGCGCTTCGGCATTCTCTGGATGGTCTGTTTTGCCGGAAGCATCCTGCCACACTTCTATATGCGTTCCGGAATTATCGACCCCTTGTTTAACCTACTCATGTTTCTTGCCATCTGGTGGATCTATCGATCCGTGCAGGAACCATCGACATTTCGCTGGCCCCTTGCTGCAGGCATAGCTACCGGGCTTGCAGCACTCACAAAGGGTCCGGTTGGTCTTGGCCTGGTTGGTCTTACATCAATCATCGCATGGTTTGTAACACATAGGGCGTTACCGTTTCCTTGGAGGACGCTCTTCGTGGTGTTTATGATGGCATTGGTCGTTCCATCACTCTGGATTGGTACAGAGTATCTCATGCATGGACCAACCTTCATGACGGAGAATCTCGCCTATCAATGGCGGCTGCTTACGACTGGCGAGGCGGGACATGCGCAACCCTGGTACTATCATCTTGTTGTTGTTGCCATCGGCTGTTTTCCTGCATCGGTCTTTATTTGGCAGGGGGCTCGCACCACCACACAAGACGATCAGCAGCAACGTGATTTTCTGCGATGGATGATCGTACTCCTATGCGTTGTGATGGCAGTCTTCTCCGCAGTCACAACCAAGATCGTTCACTACAGTTCGTTTGCATACCTACCGCTTACATACCTCGCTGCAAGGGCACTTAACCGACGTTTGGATGGTGACTCAGCAGGACTTTCCTTACTGCAAAGCTGTGGACTACTAACACTCGGAGCACTTCTCTCTGCCCTGTTCTGCATCGTGCCATTAGCCTTTATCAACAAGCAATGGCTCCTCGGCTTGCCAACATTTCGTGATGTGTATCTCCGAGCCGCGATGAGTAGAGATGTTCAGTGGCTCGGTTTCGAGCAATACATTGGCGTCCTCTTACTTGCAAGTACGATTATAACGATCGTTACGTTGAAGAGTCGTCCTCGCCTTGCAATAGGATCGCTCTTTGGTGGAGTTGTTCTCATGCTTACACTGTTTCTCCCACTTGTTGCCCCTCGCATCGAGGCCTACACGCAGGGAGCTGCACTGGACTTCTACGAATCACTGCAAGGCACGCCACAAGCTGTTCAGCCCCTTTCCATGAAGAGCTATGCACACCTGTTTTATACGCGCAAGTCTCCCGACCTAGCAGGTATGGAACCAGCGTGGTATGTATGTCGCATCAATAACATCGACGAATGGAAAAATGACAGCACGAAACAGATCGTAGATACCTCAGGGGCGTTTGTCATTTTCCGTCGGACTTCGCTTCTGCAGCAGCCCCGTACCCCGTGAGTTCTATTGTTTCGTAGTTCTCGAGCGATGTTTCGAGTTTGATCTGCACGGTAAATGGCCCCTTCTTTGTGGGCACATACTCGACCTCAACGGTAACGGGCTTTCCTTTCTCAGACGTCATTGTTGCAGCTGATACAACTAGGAGTCCGTCTGTAAGCGGAACCGGGCGAATCGTTACTGGTCTATCTACAAACGTATTTATGCTAACTGTTGCACGTGTGGGCTGTCCAGCAATTCCAGCATTAAATCCGAGGAAGCTCGATGATAGCTGAATTGGACGCTGGATCTCCGCTCGCAGTTGCAACACATGCGAACCTGCAGAATCGTTCGCAAAGACCGTTACATACTTTGAGATCTTTCCACTACCAGCCGGCAGGTTTAGTGTAACATTCATTGCTGTCTCTTCACCTGGCTGGAGCGAATCTTTCTCGATCGGGGCAGTCGTACAGCCGCATTGTGGCCGTACGTTTGTGATGACAAGGAGCTTGTTGCCGATATTCTTGATTGGAATACGCGCCTTAACAGACTGGACATTCGTGACTGGTCCCTCCGGTGTAACGCTCCCCCAGTCATATTCAGCTTGCAGTTGCAACTTCGGTTGAGCAGACGTAACTACTACACCAAGCAGAAAAGAAATGAACATCAATGCACGAGTCTTGGTCATGGATACGTCTTCATCGTAGATTATGAGGATAATGATACCACCAACAACGCTAGCATATCTACTTTCGGCAGCCGTCGCTGTCGCGGTATCCCTTATTGGCTTTTCGGGCCGTGAGCAAAATACAGCCACCGAATCAATCGACAGATCGCCGAGAACCGGCGTTAATCTCCCACCGCTAGAGCGTGCTGCGCGTATTGCGCGTGGAGGGGGTGTAGATTCCTCGTATATCGAGCTGCTACTTGCCGACAGCCTTACGGCGTTCGATGCTAAGTACGTGAAGAACAACGTAACGAACTTCGCATCCAAAGCAGACTATTCCCACAATTTTACAGCTGAAGCTGTAAGCAATGTTCGTGACTTTCTTCGCCGTCACGATTCTACGTTACGACTAGCACAACGAAAGTTCGACGTACCCCCAAACGTGATTGCTGCACTGATGTGGGTGGAAACAAAGCATGGACGCATCACCGGCAAACACCATGTTCCAAGCGTGTATTTGTCGGTGCTGCTTTCGTCGGAACCTGAGTATCTCGAATCCAATACGCAGATTGTTCTCAAGGCCAAGGAGCTCGACTCTACGAAGCACGACAGTGTGTACACATCCGTGGAGAAGCGTGCACAGCGCAAAGTAACCTGGGCCACATCACAGCTTAAGGCACTTGCCGCCATACAAAAGAACAAGACCATGAATACACTTACGCTACGGGGCTCGTGGGCAGGTGCATTCGGATATACGCAGTTCTTACCGTCATCGTACCTCTCTTGGGCTGCCGACGGTACAAGCGATGGCCTTATTGACCTATATGTATTCGGCGATGCGATCTTTAGCGTAGCTAACTACCTCAATCGCGCTGGTTGGGGTGCATCAGACGAGCAACAGCGCAAGGCCATTCATCATTACAACAACAGTGATGATTACGTGAATGCCGTACTAAAACTTGCCAAGATGAGTAGCGAGTAGCGAGTAGCGAGTAGCGAGTAGCGAACAGCGAGTTTACTTGTTAGATTCTACCACTACCGCCCCAATCACAACGTTATGCTCCGAGCGTGATCCACGACGTTCACATACCATGCGAGCGATTCCTCCCGGTTGAAGTACCGATAGAATTCGGGTTGCATCGTCGGAGTTTCGGATTGGCTCTCCATTGATTGACAACAATTTGTCGCCATCATCAAGGCCGGCATGATAACAAGGTCCATGACGCTGCACGCGCGAAAACGTCGGAGCGCCCGAGGTTACGACAACCGTCGCACCAAGATGTGGACGGACCTTAGAAAGTCTATCTCGTTGCTTAAATGGAACATCCATGGAGTCGAGCACAACGTCAACAGACATGGTATCGCTATTACGTCCAACGCCTACGGTGATTCGTTGGCCTGGACGAAACAAGGCCATGTATTGGGTGATGTTGTCCTTTGTTCGCACGATCATTCCGTTGAGCGTGCGAATGATGTCACCAGTTTTGATTCCTGCACGTTCTGCTGCACCGCCAGGCTTCATGCGATCCACGATAACTGTTTCTTCCACTCTGGAGCGGTCGTACACCAGCGATGAATCAAAGCTCTCTGATCGCGCAGCAACGCCAATACTTGGACGTGAAATGCGGCCATCATCGCGGAGATCTTCATAGATGGCAATAACGAGGTCGGTAGATAACGCGAGACCATATCCCACGTTATACCCAGACCGCGAAAGGATTGCTGTGTTAATCCCTACAAGGTCGCCTTGTAACCGGAATAACCCGCCCCCTGAGTTGCCGGGATTTATAGCAGCGTCGGTCTGAATGAAGCGCGTAACAGAGTATCCGTCATCTGCGAGATCATCCCGATTCACAGCTGAGATTACGCCAGACGTAACGGTAAAGGTGAGTCCTAGCGGACTCCCAATTGCCAGAACGAGTTCTCCAAGGCGTACAGAACTTGGCTTCGCAAATCGCGCTGCAACAAGATTGTTTGCGTAGATCCGAATGAGAGCCAGATCCGACGATGGGTCTGAACCTACAACATGAGCGTAGTAACGCCTACCATCATGCAGTGTAACCAGAATAGAATCTTCGTCGATGTTGTCAATGACGTGATGATTCGTCAGGATGTACCCCTGATTATCGATCACTACCCCTGACCCTACGCTTCCTTTGGGAAGCCTGTCGAGATCTAACTCCTCACCTAATCTCTTGGCGTGTTCCTCAAGATGTTTGAGTCGCTTGCGTGTAACCTTACTAACGCCAACATTGATGCTAACAACAGACTTCTTGCACGTCTCAGCGGCATTGGTGAAGGCAGTGCTTAACGCCGCTGCATCAATGCTCTGTGCAGATATGTCTACAACAGCAAGAATCAGCAACAATAGCATCAGACTAGAAGTCAAACTTTTCGCCTTCCTTGCGCTGCTTAAGCGTCGGGAACGGAACATAGGAACCCTGCCAATACTTTGGGTTGAAGATCCTCTCGACAGCAACCTTTGCTGCATCAACGTATGTATCGCGACCATTTTCGATAATGGCTGCGTTAACAGCAATACTCAATGCCTGGTTAGAAATGTTCGGCGTCTGCGAATTCGTTACGAGACCATAATACGCGCTACTCCATAGTATGCGTCCCGTTTTTACATCAACAAGCGCAGCGCTAGGAATGACGAGAAAACCCTCGTAGTAACTAACGTTTATGATTGTTGTGCGAGAGTTATAGCCAGACACAGTGTTCGTACCAGCGATCTTCTGCCAACGATTGAACAATGTGTAGGTGATCATGAATGCAGCATCATAACCGGATTTAGCTGCATGACTCAAAATAGCTTCGCTTGTCACGATGCCCTTGTGCGGAGCATCGGTGGCCGCTTGTGCCTTATACCCACGTTCCTCGAGCTGCTTCTGCATTGCCAGGGCAATCTCAAAGCTTGTACCTGCATTTGCTGAGTCGGTTCGCAATTTGAACGGTATTTCGATTTTCTCGGGATAATGACTCGGCGTGAACCCATATGGATCGGTACCATTTGTACGCGTAACCATCATGCCGGCGTACGGGAATGGAATGATATAAAACGGCAGGATACCCGCCATGTACATCCCCATGGATGACTCCTTGATGGATTTAATCTTTCCATCAGATAATGCATAGACACCGATCGAAGTAAACTTCATGGTGTCGAGCCCCTTCGCTTTCTCTGTCTGGTAATGCATACCCATTTGTGATAGCGAAAGGCCATAGCAACCAGAGAGGAATACAGCTGTAGCGACCAGTACAGTGGCGAGTACCGCCTTCATAGTATGTGTTGCACTCATTCTGCACCTGTCAGGTATTGTGGTCGGTTAAGATTCAAGGCAACTTCAACATGAAGGCCAGCTCGGAAGTACGATTCTTCCGTATATACAGACCCGGGGCTTGCGATGCTGGTCGCCATGCCTTTTCCCAGTTCGAAGTATGGTCCGGCATTAAGTGCAATACCACCAACAGGAACTCGCAGAAGCGCGCCCATCTGTATGTTGGTATACCAGTCACTTTCAGAATATACACGTTCAGCATCCACACGTTCTACGAACCCGAACGATGCGTCAAATAGGAAACGCATTCCAGTACTTTCCGATGAGCCAGTATGTGCAGATAGACCGCCACCATAACGAGTTTCTGTAACCGATGTCAGTACCTCGTTGTTGAAATCATCGATGTACTTGCTTTCTGCTGTTGCGAATCCCATTTCGAGGACAGCTGCAATAAAACCATCGCGTCCTACTGTGCGTGGCATCAACCGAATGTATGTTGCCTCCGGACGCATCTCAAATCCAACCTGCCAGGCATCACAATATGCCATCACGCCTGCTCGCATCGGATTCACAAAGGACATTCCCTCATCGGTATTTGTTATCAATGGCAGCGACCCATGAGCAATCACTCCAAATGGCACCGGCACACTCGCCTGATACCAGTCCTTTGGATTGTCTGCTGTGAATGGATCAACGTGCTCTGATTCTTGCCCGTAGCATCCAAGTGTGAAGGCTACAAAGGCCGCAATTCCAAGAATTGACTTTGCCCGCCCATAAGGGGCTCATTCGGCGTTGTCTGTGCATGTAGATGACTTCTAATGATGTTGACTATAAATCAATCGCGGTTCGCTGCTCGCTACTCGCTGCTCGCTACTCGCTACTCGCTACTCGCTACTTAATTCCTCTGCCTGCTTCAAGAAGTTCTCGATAAACGTAAGACCGTTATGCCAGAAGGTTGGACTTGTGATATCAAGACCAAATGGGGCGAGTAGTTCTTCCGGACGCTTTGAGCCCCCTGATGAAAGAAGCTCGATATACTTGTCTGGGAACGAATCTGGGCTTTCGAGATAGATCTGATAGAGTGCAAGCACGAGGAGTTCGCCGAACGCATACGCGTAGACGTAGCCTGGTGTGTGGATGAAGTGCGAAATGTATGACCACCATACCTCATATCCTGGCGTGAACTCGATCGTATCGCCAAACTGATCTTTCTGGGTTTGCATCCAGATCTCATTCATCTGGTCAAGACTGATCTCGCCCTGTGCACGACGCGTAGTGTGAACGGCATTTTCGAAGCGGTTCAGGGCAACCTGACGGAAAACCGTGGCGATCATTCCGTCGAGCTTAGACATAATAAGCGCAAGCTTAGACTGATCGTTCGTTGTTGCCTCGAACATCTTCTTGAAGGTGATCATCTCACCAAACACGCTCGCTGTTTCGGCGATTGTTAGTGGTGTGTCCATAAGCAAGGGGCCTTGCTGACGCGACAAATACTGGTGCACACCATGGCCGAGTTCGTGCGCAAGTGTCTGCACGTCGCGGCTTGTGCCGGTGTAGTTCATGAATACATACGGGTGCACAGATGCGATGGTACCGGCACTGTAGGCTCCAGAACGTTTGCCTTTCTTGACTGGACCGTGGATCCAGTTTTTGTCGAAGAACATCGACGCGATATCACCAGCACGCTTATCGAATGATGTGTATGAATCAACAACGATCTGGCGTGCCTGTTCCCAGGTATAGAAGTCAGAGTCTTCTGTTACTGGTGCATAGCGGTCATAATCATAGAGTTTATCAAGCCCTAATAGACGCTGCTTCAACGCATAGTACCGGTGCACAAGATCGTAGCGAGATACAACGGCATCGACGAGTGCCTGCACCGAGGGATCTGAAACTTCGTTAGACATATTTCTGCTTGATACCCATGATGGGTAGCTGCGCAGACGATCGTTTACTTCGCAATCGCCGATAATCGTGTTGAACACATAGGCATGCGTCTTGGCATCGGTCTTGAGTCCAGCCGACAATGTCTCTGCTGCTTCCTTGCGCGTTGCGCGGTCTGCATCATAGAGCATCTTCGTCATCTGCGCAATCGTAAACTCTTGCCCTCGAAACGTAAACGTCTTTGCGTTCGAAATCTCATCATGCAAGCGCACCCATGCAAAGCGCGACGTAACACTCTTTGCTGACAGGGCCTGCTCCACATCCTCGCTCAAGGTATGGGGCTTGTAGTCCATCACGCGCTCAAGCCAGTGCTTTCGGCTTGCCATTTCTGGTGCTGCAAGCAGTTCACTGATGCGTGCTTCAGAGAGAGCAGAAAGCTCCGTGTCAACAAAGATCAAGTGCGACGATGCCTTGCTCAGGGTTTCCGTTACGCGCTGCATCAGTTTACCGTACTCGGGATGTTCAGAATCGGTAGACCATTGCAGATGGGCAAACGAACCCATGCGATCGTAGTTCTCAACAAGCTGTTCGTACTCTTGGACCATCGTCATGAAGTCGGTGATTGAGAGCGTTGCGAACTTGCCATACCAGCGATCGCGAAACTCTTTTGAGCGCTGCTCAATGGTAGCAAGGTCTCCCCCTAGCCCCGTTTCATCTGTCGAAGCATAGAGATCTGATAAGTCCCAGAAAATGTTCTCTGCGCCGGTAATCGTTTGCGTGTCTGCCATGGGTATCGTAGCGGTGATATTGTTGTGAAGTGCTAGTTTTCGCAATGTCTGAGCCACGAAAGTACAGAAGGAATACCGTACGAACGAGTGAGATTCTGTGGAATCTGCTCGTAGCAGGATGCATGCTTGTACTCGCTTATCGGATTCCTGTAGACCTTGTGATCCCTGAACGCCAGTCGGCATTCTGGCAGAGTATAATCGCAGCGATCGGCATCGTGTTGGTTGCTGATCCTGTTATCAGGTATAGAAAGCACAAGGCCCGTGGGGACGAGCATTACGAGCGTTACCGCAGGTTTCATCTCATTATCGACCTGCTAGTGATCGCACCATTACTTGCAGACGAGCACTCGCCCCTACGACTGCTAGTTCTTCTAAAGATCGTTACTGTGCATGGCTTTGTGCGACAATGGATGCAGCAAATGTATCGTGGCAATGCACTTATCCGGTTTGGTCAGTTTGCCTACATCCTTGCCGTTACGGTTCATCTTGTTGCATGCGGCTGGATGTCTCTGCAAGGTCCGGCTGAGCAGTCGCCTACCGGATACCTGCAATCCGTCTACTGGGCAGTTTCTACGCTGTGTACGGTGGGGTACGGAGACATCACTCCAAAGACCGAGACCCAGATGATGTATGCCACAGGCGTGATGATATGTGGCTACGTCCTCTTTGCATGGCTTATCGGCAATATCGCAGCGATCTTAAATCGCGTAGATCCCATTCATCAGGAACATGCAATCACAATGGAGCGCGTAACCTCGTTCTTGCGGTTTCACAAGGTTCCGCAACCACTCCAGGCACGCATTATCGACTACTTGTCGTATATGTGGGACCGCAAGGTAGGTTCGGATGAGCCTTCATTGCTGAAGCTCCTGCCATGGGGCATGCGCAGTGAAGTTGCCATGTACTTACGACGAGACCTCCTCGAGCGCGTAAACTTTCTTAAGGATGCCAGCGATGCGCTACTTCGTGAGATCTCCGATGCCGGCCGGGCAATCGTTGTAACGCCAGGCGAGTACGTGTTTCATGCCGATGACTCACCGAGATACATGTACTTTATCAGCACAGGTATGGTTGAAGCCATTAGTCGGGATGGGCACACATTGGGCACACTCACTACAGGAGACTTCTTCGGTGAAATGGCGCTGCTAGAAAAGCGCAAACGGAATGTGAGCATTCGCGCGCTGGAATACTGCGATTTGTTTGTCCTCGATGCGCGCACGTTCGACCGTGTTATCGAGTCGTATCCAGAGTTCAGAACGGTTATAGAACACGTCGCTCGTGAACGCGAGGCATCCACGAGCGAGTTTGTTCGAAGTATTCAGTAACGATGTTTACGGTACGATGCGGTAGATCATTCGTGGGAATGGAATCACTTCACGAATGTGCTCAGCACCTGTGATCCACTTTACCGTACGTTCTACGCCAAGCCCAAATCCAGAGTGCGGTACCGATCCGAACTTGCGCAGATCGAGGTACCACTGGAAGGCTTCTTCCGGGAGGTTTTCGTGACGCAACCGCTCGAGAAGAAGATCGTGATTGTCTTCGCGCTGTGAACCGCCGATGATCTCACCAGCCCCTTCCGGAGCAAGCATGTCCATGGCAAGAACTACCTTCTCGTTTTCGGGGTCGCGCTTCATGTAGAAGGCCTTGACCTCTGATGGGTAGCGGTGAATGATGCACGGACGATCGAACTGCTGCATGATGGCTTCTTCCTGCGGTGCGCCAAAGTCTTCGCCCCATGGGAAGTCAATCTGGATTTCCGATCCGTCTGGCTGCTTACGATTGAGCTTTACGTTGTTCTTGTTGAGCCAGTCTACAGCCTCGGTGTAGGACATCCGGTAGAACGGACGCCGAACGGCCTCGAGCTTCGAGACGTCGCGGCCGAGTGTTGCGAGCTCGCGCTGACAATCCTTCACGCACGACTGCACGATATACTCAACGAGGTCTTCGGCAAGATCCATGTCGTCGTTCAGGTCAAAGTATGCCATCTCCGGCTCTACCATCCAGAACTCGGTGAGGTGACGTCGTGTCTTGGACTTTTCTGCGCGGAACGTGGGACCAAACGTATACACCTTGCCAAGCGCCATGGCGCTGGCTTCGGCGTAGAGCTGACCCGACTGCGTGAGATATGCTTTGCCGAGATCGAAGTACTCTGTCTCGAACAATGTAGATGTACCCTCGCAGGCATTCGGAGTAAAGATCGGCGAGTCCATAAGTCGGAAGCCGTTGCCGTCGAAGAAATCACGGATTGCCTTGATCACGCGAGCACGCACGCGCATAATGGCATGCTGACGTGCAGAGCGGAGCCACAAATGGCGGTGCTCCATCAGGAATTCAACGCCGTGCTCTTTCGGAGTGATCGGATAGTCCTTGCTGATCTGCCAGATCTTTACATCTGTAACATCAAGCTCTACTCCCGAGGGGGCTCGTTGTTCGGCGCGCACCGTTCCGGTGATGGACACGCTAGATTCCTGCGAAAGCATGCCAGCGTTGGCGGCAATCTCTTCGCTCACGTTCGGCTTAAAGAGCACGCACTGCACAATGCCCGAACCGTCGCGGAGCTTAATAAAGATGAGCTTGCCTTTTTCTGTCTTGTCGTATACCCATCCGTTGAGCGTCACAGTTTGGCCGATGTGATCGCTAAGGTTTTCGATGGCGACAAATGATTTGTATCGTGATTCCATGCACGAAAATACCGAAGAAGTTGGCGAAGTTTGCGTTATGCATCTCCCCCTATCACTGAAACGCATTAACGACGTAGTCCTAACCTCTACTTGGTCGGACGGGTTGGAGTCGGCCATACTTCTTTCCGATCTCCGAGACGCCTGCCCCTGCGCCCACTGTACGGGTGAGGAGATTATGGGGCAAGTGGTCTTTGCCGGCATGAAGACTTTTCAGCCCGGCATGAATGAGCTTGCGTCTATTACACCAGTGGGTAATTACGGCGTCCAGGTTGCCTGGAAAGACGGACACGACACCGGCATCTACACCTGGGAGATGCTCCGCACCCTCTTCGAAACCAAACGCCTAAGCCAACAGACGTTGACGGAGATCGAACAGCGCGTAACGAAGCCGATTACAGATGACAGATGACGGATTACCCCGTCATTCCCTCGACCCCGTCATTCCCTCGAAAGAGGGAATCCATAGCGTCACCCCAGCGAAAGAAGGGGAGGGTGCCTACCCCACCAGCGTCGCGACTTTTGCGAGGAGTTCCTGCAGCTGATCGGCTGTGAGAACCCCGACCCTGCGCGCTTTTCGCTCCTTCCAATCGATGGATCGCAGTTGATCAACGAGCACTGCTCCGTCGACTCCCTGATCTGAGACAATCTCCACCTCAAACGGATATCCCTTGCGTTGGCGCGTGATCGGGCACACCAGAGCAAGTCGTGCGGCCCCGTTATAGAGCTTTGGGGAGATCACCACCGCCGGACGCATTCCTTTCTGTTCCCTGCCGAGCGTTGGATCAAAGCTCAAGAGAATGATATCGCCGCGATCTGGTGTATAGGCCATATCTACCAAACCTCCCTGCCAACGGGTCCTTCGTCCAACACAAGCGTGTGATGCGTCGACGTGGTAATGCCCTTGACAAGATCTTCGAGGTTGTATGCAGATGCTGACCTCAGCGGCCGCACACGCAGTTCACCATCTACGATGCTCAGCTCTACTTCCTGATCTGCAGAAAGCCCCATTTCCTCGAGCATGTGTTTAGGTATTCTCATAGCCATACTGTTTCCCCATTTCTGTATACGTGCTTTCATATGCGTAAAACGTGACAGTGATACAATGTTTCTACAATATAACGAACAGCGTGTAGGGGCGACCCTACGTGGTCGCCCCGCACATTTTAGGTCCAACCCTACGTGGTCGCCCCGCACATTTGCGTCAGGAACCCCAAGACCGAGCTCCGTTGTTGTGGTCGCTGCTGAATTATCGGCACGATGTATCGTGCCGCTATGTGCTATTCACCCTTCACTGTTCGCTGCTTGCTGCTCGCTGCTTGCTGCTCGCTGTTTATCTTGGAATTCTATGACACGCATCATCAAAGCCCCGACTGGTTCGCAACTCACATGTAAGAATTGGCAGATCGAAGCTGCCTACAGGATGATTCAGAACAATCTGGATCCGCAGAATGCGGAGAAGCCGGAAGAGCTGATCGTCTATGGTGGTCTTGGTAAGGCCGCCCGCAACTGGGAGGCATTTGATGCCATTCTGGCGTCGCTTCGGGACATGGACACCGACGAAACCCTGCTCGTGCAGAGTGGCAAGCCAGTGGGTGTGGTCAAGACGCACGATCTTGCTCCCCGCGTGATCATCGCGAATTCCAATCTTGTTCCGAAGTGGGCAACGTGGGATGAGTTTCGCAGGCTTGATGCCATGGGGCTTATGATGTACGGTCAGATGACGGCCGGCTCGTGGATCTACATCGGCACGCAGGGCATTGTGCAGGGCACGTACGAGACGTTTGCCGAGTGCGCACGTCAGCACTTTGGTGGCACACTTAACGGACGCTTCCTGCTTACCGCCGGTCTCGGCGGAATGGGTGGTGCTCAGCCCCTTGCCGCAACTATTGCTGGTGCAGCAGCGCTGTGCATTGAGATCGACGAAGAGCGCATCGATAAGCGCATTCGCGATGGCTATTGCGACCGCAAGATGAACAGTCTCGACGAAGCACTCCAAGTGATTCGCGAGTATCAAGACAAGAAAGAACCAATCTCTGTCGGACTCGTAGGCAATGCTGCAGAGATCCTGCCAGAGCTGCTCAAGCGTGGCATCATCCCTGACGTCGTAACCGATCAAACATCGGCGCACGATCCGCTCAACGGCTATTATCCAGCAGGCTTGTCAAAGTCGGAAGCTGATGCATTGCGCATCTCCGATCCCGCGACATACCTCGAGAAGTCCTATGCAAGCATCGGCGCTCACGTGCAGGCAATGCTCGAATTCCAGAAGCGCGGCGCAGTAACGTTTGACTATGGCAATAACATCCGCGGTATCGCGCGCGACCATGCAGGTGTTGCCAACGCCTTCGACTTTCCAGGCTTTGTACCAGCCTTTGTGCGCGAGCTCTTCTGCGACGGAAAGGGTCCGTTCAGGTGGGTTGCTCTTTCTGGCGACCCAGAAGACATCCGCGTGACAGACGAAGCCATCATGAACCTGTTCCCTGAGAACCACCACCTGCACATGTGGATCAAGGAAGCGCAGGATCATATCGGATATCAGGGTCTGCCCGCGCGCATCTGCTGGCTCGGATACGGAGAACGTGCCGCAGCCGGTAAACTATTTAACGACCTTGTTCGTACAGGAAAAGTATCTGCCCCGATCGTGATCGGACGTGACCACCTCGATTGTGGCAGTGTTGCATCTCCTCACCGCGAAACAGAGGCCATGATCGACGGCTCGGACGCCGTTGCTGATTGGGTTCACTTGAACTTCGCACTCAACGCGGTTGGCGGTGCAACGTGGGTGTCGCTCCATCACGGTGGAGGGGTTGGTATGGGGCTTTCCCTACACGCAGGGATGGTTGTCGTAGCCGATGGGACACAACTAGCAGAAGAAAAATTGGCACGGGTATTGACTTACGATCCATTAATGGGCATTTTGCGTCATGCCGATGCAGGCTACCCAAGAGCATGTTCCAACGCGAGAAAGTTTGGCATAGAAATTCCACTACCTCTTAAAAGCTGAGTTTATCACTGATTCAGGACAACATGGCATAACTGCTACGTCGTTTTAACAGATCTACTGTCAGGTTGACAGTTTTGCTAACACAACTAGCAGGAGTTGCCATGAGAACCGCAGACTTCCGTCGCCGTACGGGTATTGCACCTCGCCAGAATCAGCTGAATTCTGAAATCACCACATCAGGAGGTAGTGCCATGGATCTCGCACTGCAAATCGAACAACTGTTCCGCACAGACCGGAACAAGTACCTTGGCTTTATCCGCCAACGTGTCCGCAACCAAGAGGATGCGGAAGACATTCTTCAGGACGTCTTTACAAACGTTCTTGCCGCCTCAAAAGACGTCAACAAACCAATCGACAACCTGGCATCATGGGTGTTTACATCCGTGCGCAACAGGATCATCGATTCCTACCGCAAGAAGAAGGCCGACAGTTTCGCAGACCTCGGAACGCAGGAGCAGCATGATGAAGGGGGCTCAGACCTGATCGAGCGCTACCTGGGCGATCTCTCCTACAACCCGGAGAACAGCCTCGTGCGCGAAACCATCTGGGAAGCCATCCTGCAGGGACTCGAGGAACTGCCAGCCGAACAGAAATACGTCTTCGTCAAAAATGAATTCGAAGGTATTTCGTTTAGGGAGATGTCCGAAGAGACAGGTGTAAACATCAACACTCTTCTGGCCCGCAAGCGTTACGCCGTTCTGTTCCTTCGCAAGAAGTTGCAGGCGCTGTACGACAACATCAACGACTAGCCCCTTCCCCTTATATGTCGGTTACGACAACGAAAACAGTCCGCACGATGATGTACCTCGGTAGCATCGGCGGACTGTTGCTACTTCAGGGGGCTATCTTCATGTACGTCTGGAATTTCCTGAGCGACAATCTCGAAGACATCACCCTGCTCGAGGGCATTGGGCTGTCTGCCATTTCGTACGTAATCATGTTCTCGTTTAAATACGGCGCCTCCGACCGCACGTCTGCAAGCCCCTTGTTCCAGCGCAAAACCAACCTCGAAAAGAAATGCGCCGAGATGACGCCCCAACAACGCGCTGAGCTGCGCTCGGAGCTCATTGAAAAGTGCGGGTGTGTTGAGCAGCGAGTAGCGAACAGCGAGTAGCGAGTATCGTCACGTGTCCGTCTCCAACGCGGGCAACGATGATTACGCCGGGGTGGCCCCCTTCCACAAATGTGAGGCGCGAGCGGACTACTTCGGGGTCTTTATCCCAGCCGCGTTTTTTGATAACGGTGTCGGGACCCCATCCAAGTTCGTAAATACGCTCCTGCATGCGCCGCTCAGATGCGCCGTCTTCCACGTGCAAAATCTTGTATGCAGTGTACCATGGTGATGCAGGGGGCTCGTGTTCTGTGGTGCCGTATCCAATGCGTGGATCTAGGGTGCTGATGTTGTGCTCTGCAAAGAACTGCGTAAGCATCCCCGATGCGATTAAGGCGTTGTGGGGCTCGATGATGAATCTGCGGGTATCGTCGGCACGATGTATCGTGCCGCTGTGTTGTTCTTGCTCCTCACCGTTCGTTGCTCGCTTCTCGCTGCTCGCTGCTTTATACTCGCTGCTCGCCCCTACCGTGCCTTCGTTGACCAACGTGACCCACGTTTTGGTGTTGTGGTTGCCTTTCCACAAAATGCGTTCGCGGCATTCCTTGCCGAATCCGATGTATTCGGAGGCGTAGCCCGTGGCGTCGACGATATCTCCCGGTCCAACCTTGATACCAACGATGGGTGCGGTAGGAATAGCAGAGATAGGGGGCTCGTATTCTGCAGCGGTGCGTTTGCGCTGCTGCTGTTCCCTGCGCGAGGGGTCGGCCCAAACTCCATCTGCAGGCACAGACGCACTGCCCGTCCAGCGTTCGTTGATGCAGGTAACGTTATGTGCGCCCGAGCGGCGTAGGTTACCAGCCGAGCATGCGTGGATGAGCGCGTCGGCCTCGTATGTGGTAACGCGCGCGGCCACGCGCGAGAGCGCGAGGGTATCAAGCGCGGCACCGGTGCAGATTTCGAGCACGTGCTCACATCCGCCAAACGCCTGTGCATGATATGCGGCGATATCCGGGTGGGTGGATTGCTCGGCCATCTGATTGGTAAACAGCCAGAGATGACGTCGCTTGCCGAGACGTTCTGCGCGCATGGTGCCTGTGGCTAGTTCAATGAGCAGCCGGGCACGCTCTGCCTGCCCCTTACAGATGTGGGTACGAACACGGTCTACAAGTGCAGGCGTTACAACGGATTGGTTGGAACGGAGATCTTCGATAACGCGTTCTATGTGGTCCAGGACAGCGTCCGAGAGAAGATATTCACCGTCTGCAAATGCTGTCATGAAAAAGCCCGATATTTGCACGTGCATCTGCACATCACAAACGCACAATTACGAGAAAGATCGTTCTATGAGCACCAACGTCCTCGAGCAGCAACTTCACGGAATGGGGTTGCACAACCTTGGCGACATTCACTACAACCTTACAGCACCCGACCTGGTGGAGCATGCTCTGAGCTTTGGCGAAGGCATCCTCTCGGAGCACGGCGCGCTGTGCGTGAACTCTGTGCCGTATACCGGACGCCGAGCAAACGACAAGTTTGTAGTTGAAGAGGACGACACCAAGGCAGACGTATGGTGGGGCAAGGTTAACAAACCTTTTGCAGAAGACAAGTTCAACGCACTCAAGACGCGTGTGTTTGCCTACCTGCAAGGACGTGATGTATACGTACAGGACTTGATCGCTGGCGCAGATCCAGCCTACTCCCTCCCTGTGCGCTTTATCCAGGAAGAAGCCTATCACTCGCTGTTCGTGCAGAACATGTTCATCAAGGCTTCTGAAGAGCAGCTTGAGAACTTCCTTCCAGGCTTCACAGTGGTTACTGTGCCTGGATTTAAGTCTATCCCAGAGATCGATGGCACACTGAGCGAAGTATTCATCATGCTCAGTTTCAAGCAAAAGCTCGTTCTCATCGGCGGGACAAGCTATGCCGGCGAAAACAAGAAGTCCATCTTTACCGTCCTGAACTACCTGATGCCAAAGCTCGGCGTAATGTCGATGCACTGTTCTGCCAACATTGGTACGGATGGCGACACCGCTCTATTCTTCGGTCTCTCCGGCACAGGCAAGACAACGCTTTCAACAGATCCAGAGCGCGCCCTCATCGGCGATGATGAGCACGGCTGGAGCAACGATGGCGTATTCAATTATGAAGGGGGCTGTTATGCCAAGGTGATCAACCTGAATGCAGAAGCAGAACCGATCATCTATGGTCTTACACGCACCTTTGGTACGATCCTCGAAAACGTAGACATCGACGAAAACACTCGCGTGATCGATCTCGATTCGCAAGTGCACACAGAAAACACACGCGCATCATACACGCGCGAGCACATCCCGAACATCGCACCGGATAACCGTGGAGGTCATCCAAAGAACGTTGTGTTCCTCACAGCCGATGCATTCGGCGTGATGCCGCCGATCGCAAAGCTCACACCAGAGCAGGCGATGTATCACTTCCTATCGGGCTACACAGCAAAGGTTGCCGGCACAGAGGCAGGCGTCAAGGAACCGTCAGCAACGTTCTCTACATGCTTTGGAGCCCCGTTCATGGTGCACCATCCAAGCGTGTATGCTAACCTGCTGCGCGATAAGATCAATGCCCACGGATCTACCGTATGGCTTGTGAATACGGGCTGGAGTGGTGGACCGTATGGCGTTGGACATCGCATGAAGATCAAGCACACGCGTGCTATGCTTCGCGCTGCGCTCAACGGCGACCTCAACAATGTTGAGTTTGTGAAGGATGCATTCTTCAACCTCAGCATCCCAACGTCATGTCCGGACGTGCCAGCAGAAGTACTGAACCCACGCAACACATGGTCCGACACAGCCGCCTACGACAAGCAGGCACAGCATCTCGTCCAACTGTTTGAAGACAACTTCAAGCAGTTCGCAGACAGCGTAGACGAGAAGGTTGTGAATGCGATGAAGGGATAGGATGAGCAGCGAATATCAGATCACTGCCGTTCGCCGTTTTCATCAATCGTCAGCAGAAAAATGTCTTTTTCCGACTGCAAGCCCTGGGTGTTGGCGTTGTCGACTGCTGCGCCAACAGCGGCAACGACTAAGCCGCCTAGTAAAGACCCAGATCTCGTCGATGAATTATATCGGCGAGAAGGGCTGCGCGACGATCTTCTAAAATCACCATTAATAGATTCAGTAAATCCTGTTATCAGATAACCGCCGCCCTTACGAGGGATAATGCACTTGGCCTGTTCGTAGTTAGCGCCACCGTATGTGCGGCTCCAAACTAGATTACCTGAGCTGTCAAGCTTTGTTACAAAAATGTCAGAGGTGACTTCAATGTCGAGTACATCTGTGAGGAACGTCACCCCATGGTTCATATCTTCAAAATCACCATCGTCTGAGTGCGTGTAGCCGGTCACCATTACCGAGCCATCGTCATTCTCGTAAAACCCTCCAGCAACTTCATTAGCCGAGCCTCCGATTGTGGTTCTCCAAACTACATTGCCATTGTCATCTAGCTTTGCGACAAACACATCTCTGGTTGCAGCAGCGCCCTGTTCAATATGATTCACTCCACTGAAATCCCCATCAGCTGATGCTGTTGATCCTAAAACGAGAATCCCACCTTTAGCTGCGGGTTTAACTACCGCTCCGTAATCAGCACCAGTTCCACCAAGCGTCTTGGTCCATAACACACCTCCTTGATCATCGACACGAACAACGACTGCGTCGGTTCTACCACTTTGAGACGACCTAAAGATACCATTCACCGATTCTGTATACCCGCTGAAGACATACCCCTTGTCGCGACATTCCGCAACTGAGTATACTCTATCAGCACCCGAGCCACCGTAAACCTTGATCCACTGACGAGTTCCCGTTGAGTCAAATTTCGCCAAGAATGCATCATGGTTTCCGGATGCAGTTCCATCGAAATCACCAGTGGATGATTCAGAATAGCCGCTCACAATACAACCACCGTCCTTCGTCGATTCAACACCGTAAGCAAAATCATTGAGAGTTCCTCCAACGAACTGCCTCCAAGCTACACTTCCGTTGGGCCTGATTTTTGCAACAAGACCATCATATGCGCCACACCTAAGGCGGGATTGATCATCAAGTTGTCTTGTAAACTCGTCGTCTTGCGAATTTGTATATCCTGATACAAACCACCCCCCGTCTTGAGCAGCTGAGATAGAGCACCCTACGTCGTCACCCGACCCGCCCATCGTGATCACCCATTCGACATCCTCATCAGCGTCTACTGTTAACACAAAAAGCTCAGATGCATCGACATTTACATCGCCGAACGTCATGTTGCGCGAATGTGTGTGTCCAATCAATGCACAACCTGAAGACGATGTGGCCATGCCATTTGCAATATCTTCACTACCCCCCCCATACGTTGGTATTGTCCTGCAACTGGACAATACCATTGCAAAAAATGACATAGCGCTTAGCAAAACGAATACGTTATTGCGTGACATGCGACCCCAAAAGAATTACTTGTAACTAGAGGGAGGTGGCGTAATCTTGCCGTTCACATCTACTTTTAACACGAAAACATCCTGGCCGCCGAAAGCGCTTCTGTCAAAAAGACCATCGTCTGAAGCAGTATGTCCGACCAGTAAGCAACCTCCATCGGGGGCAACTACTATTGAAGTAGCAAAGTCCGTATCCGTTCCACCATAGGAAACTCGCCATATGTTTCCGCCAGAAGAGTCAATCTTTCGAACAAAGAAGTCGTCCATAACCAATACCATTCGTCGAGGCTCAGATCGATAGAATTTATCAATACCGGTAAAGAAGATATCTCCATTGGGAGCTAACGACAATGAAGACACTGTAGCGCCTTCAAAATTCCGTTCCCATAAAAGAACACCTCGTGCATCATACCTCGAAACAAAAATGTTGTTAAGATTCCTCGATCGTGGATCATATCCTGCAACATCCTCTGATTGGGCAGATCCAGCTACTATGTATCCTCCATCACTTGTGGCCACTATAGCGGCCGCTACATCATCGCTTCCACCACCAATCATTTTGATAGACTTCTTCGCGCCTGTGCTATCCAAAGTCATGACAAATGCATCGCGACCCCAACTATGCGGCTGATCAAAATCTCCATCGGCAGAGCTTGAATAGCCTGCAATGAGCCACTCTCCGCTACCCGCAGAAGCTGCGGAGTATGCCTCTTCAATGCTTGTTCCTCCATATACCTTTGTCCAGACCTTATCACCAGTAGATGAGAGTTTCATGGCAAAGAAGTTACTGGTGTCACCCTTCGTGTTTTCAAAGTCTCCATTCTTGGATGAGGTATTGCCAGTGACAAGTATACTACCTTCTTGATCAACAGAAACAGCAAGTGCAATATCATCACCACTACCACCAAAAGCCTTTTTCCATACAGGACGGCCATTAGCATCAATCTTAGCTGCGATAACATCTGCTGATTTCCTTGATGGACGCATAAAGTCGCCGTCTATCGATCTAGTATATCCGACCACTACCCATCCACCATCCGGCGTGGCAGCTATATTGGTGCCAAAGTCAGCAAGTCTTCCACCAAGATTCGTTTTCCATTTGACGTGACCCTTGCTGTCAAGACCAATAATGATAATGTCGTCATATCCTTTGTTTAATGACACAAAGTCGTAATCAGCAGACCTGCTGTTGCCTACAATGGCATAGGCCCCTGAGGATGATATGGCAACGTCCGTAGCGTAATCGGCAGAACTACCCCCAAGAATGCGTACTGAGGATACCTTACTATGCCTTGGCGCGGCACAGCCACTAACTAATGCGGCCAGGGCAACGCATAGAAAGATGGGTAATGAAATATAAACAAACAGGACTCTGAACATATCCATTAACTATGGTATCAAAATGCGTATCCAAACTCAGCTCGCAATTCGTAAACGATCAACCCTGTACGACTGGAACCACCATCTTCTGTGATAGCATATCTACTGAGCCCTCCAAGTATACCGGCATTCATGCCAAGTTGACCCGGATCTGTCCAAAACCAGCGCCAACCAGCCAATGTCCCAAATCCATTTGCGCTTGCTGAAACGACATCGCCCCATGAGTCAATAGCTTTAATCTGATTTGCGGTGTACTTAATCTGAACAACATAGGAGTCTCTAAATGCCTCTCCCCTCGTGTAAATCTCGGCCTGAAAACGGAAACTACTGAGTGACTCGCCGGGATCAAGATCATATGAATTCAACGATCCACCGTCTGAACCTGACCGAGAGCGATAGCCCACACCGAGCGTAGCAAAGCGGCTAATCTTATAGTCAAATCCGACTTCAATATCGTTGAAATCTGAAAAAACGAGGGTCAATGGATCAATAGTGATGTTGAACTTCTGTGGTACTTGACGCGTAGTTCTCGCCGGTTCAAGCCCGCCGCCCTCTACCGCACGATCATTCGTTACAGAAGGCTGACATAACAAATTGGCGCTAGGTGAACCAATAACCACGGCAAAGACCAACGCAAAGAAATACGTACCCAATCTTTTCATTTTTTTCCTCATGGAGATTACAATTAGCAGTATGTGAAAGATACTACTAGTTTCTCGGGAATGAAATGTGGTTTTGATGTTACCCAAACCGTTCAATCGTTGCAAACCAGCCTCTGCGGCCATAGGCCGAAAAGGAATGCATGAGGATTTCATCATCTTCCTGGGGCATGGTGAGTGGTAGTGGGTGTGGGTAGACCACGTCAAAGACATGACTCCAGAGAAGGTAGTTCACAACGTGCACGTGATAGCCCTCATCTGCGGGATCGATGATGTCATCACTTACAACAACAGTGCGGACGAGATAGTTGTCGCCTTCTTCCGAGATGTCGCACAGATAGACGGGCTCTCCCGTCCAGCTGCGAGCAAAGGTGATCACGCGATCGTCGACCACGACGTCCCACTTCTCCTCAAGCGACCCCGCGCGAAACAAAACGCCGCGATCCGGCAATTCTCGCGCGCCCTTGGGATATGACATATCCACGTCGAATTTTACGGGATTCGATGGATGCTTTCCGAAGAGATGAGATCCATCCGACGTTCTCGTCTCCATGAACAGTTCGGCAACATCCTGCGATGGCGAGGATGCTGCCAATGTAGTTGCGATAGCCCTGCAGTCGAATACACGAACGCCAAACGGAGAGTCTGATGCCTCGATCCAGCGAGGTTCCATTGAAGATTCTAGATTGCTCATACTCGCAATCTACGCTGGTATCTTCTGTCCATTCGTAGCATTCTCTCGGCACGTGCGCAGGGCGCTTAGCACCAGGCGATGAACTTCTTCGGCGATGTCATGCAAGGGGCTTGCTACTTCGGGATCTACCATGCCAAGATCGTCGAGCAGGCGAAGCCATAGTTTAACGAGGCGTGTAGAGGTATTGATCTCGTACAAACAGCTGCGAAACGCCTCTCTCGAGGGGGCTCCTGCGGCTTTTTCGGTCCAGGCACCTATATCTGTTGCGGCCTCGAATAATCGCCTGTGAATGTCGAGCGAGTGCCCAGCCCCCTGTCCGTGAAGCCAGATGTTGGCAACGCGAAGGGTTAACTCGTAGGACCGTTGCTGCAGAGGTGTACCCATGACAAAATCTCCGTGATTGGTAGTAGAAAAACATGCCTCTGTTCATCGTGCCGCGAGCGCATGGAAGTGTGACACCTACCGTATCTTTGTGGCCTATGCAGACGCTTGAACTTCCCGTATTACAGAACGTTTCCGAGCCATCAGCCCCTTCCAATGGGATGAAGGTGTACGTTGAGACCTATGGTTGCCAGATGAATGTGAACGACTCCGAGATCGTGCTCGGCGTTCTTCATAAACAAGGCTATGCATCTGCCGAACATCCAGATGATGCAGATGTGATCTTGCTGAATACATGCGCGATTCGCGATAATGCAGAGCGCAAGATCCATGAGCGTCTTAATCACTTAAAGCACAACAAGAAACAGAACAAGGATCTCGTCGTTGGCGTGCTTGGATGCATGGCAGAACGTCTGCGTACCAAGCTGCTTGATGAGAAGATGGTAGA
>JBIJAX010000049.1:0-16427 GCA_044345485.1 Kapaibacterium sp. (SeqCode) | reverse complement strand
GAGCTTTGCCCGCATTGGCGGTGTCGCAAATGATATTCCCGACGATGTGCTTCGCGACGTGCGTGCATGGCTGAATCAGCTTCCAGAGCGCATGAAGGAAGTAGAAGGCCTAGTAAACCGGAACCGCATCTTTGTTGATCGTATGGCAGGAGTTGGACACATCACCGCGGAGAAGGCGATTGATCTTGGTCTTACAGGACCAACACTGCGCGGCTCTGGTGTTGCGCGCGATCTTCGTCGCGACCAGCCGTACATGTTCTACGATCAAATGGATTTTGATGTCATCACCCGTAACGACGGTGATTGCTATGCTCGATACTCAGTCCGGAATGCAGAGATTTGGGAATCGATGAAGATCTGTCACCAGGTGATTGATCGTCTCGAAAGGATGCCTCGCACACCTGTGCTGGCAGACGATCAGCCGCAGTCGGTTCTTTCGCGCAAGGCGAACATCTATACCAAGATGGAAGAACTGATCAACGACTTCATGATCATCAACTTTGGTACAATGCCGCCAGCCGGTGAAACATACACGGCTATCGAGTCACCAAAGGGCGAACTAGGCTTCTTTATCGTAAGCGACGGTACAGGTCACCCGTGGAAACTTAAGATCCGCTCTCCGTCATCAAGCAACCTGCAGGCTCTTAAGCATATGTCCGAAGGGTCTATGGTTTCCGACGTTGTGGCGATCATTGGTTCGATCGATCCTGTGATGGGCGAGGCAGACAAGTAAGCTGCGCCGATGCCTTCGCCAGAGTCTATCACTCCGGAACGCCGTGCCAAGATCATGCGCGTTCTTGAGAAGCGTCAACCCACGTTAACGGTGGTATTCGAAAACGTGCACGATCCGCATAATGTAAGTGCGGTTGTGCGCTCATGCGATGCAGTTGGCGTTGCCGAAGCGCATGGTATCTACTACGGACGCACGGTGTTTCCAGATCTCGGAGAGAAGTCGTCGGCTAGTGCGCGTAAATGGGTCGATCTGCATTTACACCAAACGGTAGATGAATGTTATGCAGCTCTGCGAAGCAGAGGTTTTGCGATCTACACCACGCACATGTCGAGCGATGCAGTATCTCTGCATGATCTTGATCTAACGCAGCCTGTTGCGCTCGTTTTTGGGAATGAGCACAATGGTGTTTCCGATGAGGCGCGTGAAAAGGCGGACGGAAACTTTCTGATCCCGCAGATGGGGATGATCCAGTCTCTGAACATCTCGGTCGCCTGCGCCGTTACGCTGTTTGAAGCGATGCGTCAGCGCATGGCAGGGGGCTTGTACAACACCCCGCAATTCGATGCTGAGGTACTAACACAGAAGATCGAAGACTGGTGCCTCAGGTGATAGCTGGCGGCTAGTTAACGATCCAGCCGACGTAGCGGTTGCCGAAACAACTGTAGCAGCGAGACGGTGTATCATGAATCAACAAGGCTCGAACAACCGCTGTTGAGGTAACGAGCTCAAACAGGATGCAGGCAAACGTCATTGACGTTACCTGGCTTTCGCATAAAACACTGCGTTGCGCAGAGCTTTCTGTTCCGGCGTTGGTGTCGGATTGATTTCAATGAAGTGAAATTCTTTAACGTCGAGGGTGCGTGCAGCCCCTTTGAGCTCAACAAGAGAACCATTACGCGAAACCGTCATCGTCATTTCATCACCAAGTTTAGGACTGCGAAACTTCGCAAGTTTCTGACGTCCTTCGGCGGACTGAAACGCCTCGTCCAGGGTCATTCCTTCAATTGATACCACCACGTCGCCATCTTCAACCTTCATAGGGTTCTCAGATGACGTAGACTGCAGAATCAGCGATGGCTTGCCACCGGCCATCGAAAAATCTCCCTTAAATCCGAATCCGGGTTCCTGCTTGGTCTTTTCTGCAGTGTAATTCCAGCCGATCTTGGCGAACATTTCTGCTGCTGGGATTCGTGAAGTGCCTTTGATGTAGGTATCGAGATATCTGCGCACAGTTGGGTTAGTGATCTTCTCTATGTGATCAAACAGCTCGTCGTCGTTAAATGGTTTGTTCGGCCCGAACTCCT
The DNA here is from genome assembly GCA_044345485.1 of Kapaibacterium sp. (SeqCode). GTDB lineage: Bacteria > Bacteroidota > Ignavibacteria > Kapaibacteriales > Kapaibacteriaceae > UBA10438. The sequence goes on along the minus strand of JBIJAX010000049.1, from coordinate 14,390 downwards.
TCATAAGTGTGAGCACAACATCGAGCAAACCTTGTTTGCCCCCTGAAGCATCACGAATTGCGATATCAAGAAGGAATGCATTCACAGCACCGTAGGTATAGACCTTACCGTAATACTCGTGATACTCGTCCGAAAGCACATTTTTTGAAAATGTGGTAAGTGAAAACTCTTTGGGCAGATCCTCATCATCACGCAGCTTCTGCTGGATTTCGCGCTTAAACGACTCTTCCTTAATTGTGCTGTCGTGTAAAGGGGCCAGTGTTGCGAAGTACTCTGTTGTGCCTTCATAGAGCCAGAGGTGCTGACTCATCTTTGGTGTGCGAAAGTCGAACGCGTCGATCTCTACGCTGTGGAGGTTAAGAGGCACAAGTATGTGGAAGAACTCGTGAACGGCGATCTCGCGGAGTCCGAGCGGACGTTTCTGGAAACCGAGAAAGTAAAACGAGCTTTGATTATGCTCGAGAGCTCCCATTGCAAAGGGCTTGGAAACTTTTGATCGGTCGCCGCGCCAGAGGTAGAACAGAAAAGCATATCTGTTTACAGGCATCGACGGCAGGAACTTGGCAATGGTGGTTGTAAACTTTGCAAGTTCCTTTGCATAGGCCGGTGCAACTGTGTCCAAACCCGAATGCGCGCAATGCACAAGCACATCAACACCCTCGATGCTATAGGTGGCAGTATCCGGCAGGGAGTAGAGCACGGGCGAGTCTACGAGCTCGTCATACGAACGCGCCGAATACACGTCGAGATCAGGGGTGATACGTTCAATAGGGAGAGCGCTGCCACCAAAGAGATGTGCAGGTTTGTGAACAGCTACTTTGTATTCGCGTTTCTGCATTCCGTCCACATACGGAATCGCACCTCCGTGGTTGAGCACAAAGATGCTGTCTGCCTCCCAGCCCGTTCCAGCTGGCGCAAAGATTTCAACCTTGCCAGTTGTGTCGTCAAATGAGTCTTCCAAGTCATACGTGATGTATCGAAGCTCTCGGGCATTGCGCACAACGAACTGTGAATCAATGCTGCGTTCTACCGGCAATGCTCTATGGTTGCGATCATAAGCCTTGAAGTTCTCGACGAGCCGCCACCAGAAGTGTTCCTCGTAGGTGCCTGGCACAGTAACAGGGAAGACAAACGTAGCTGAATCGGACGCAATCGATGGAGGCCAAAGCATGATCCGAAGACGGTCGTTTGTCACGTTTTGCAGGTCAACGTCAACGCGATATCGATCAGTCTGAGAATATGCAGATATGCTTGTGAACGCAACAATCAGCGTAAGCAGCAGGCGGGGGAGTGTGTTCATGGCTCTATGACAAACGTTCGGTGTGGTGAGTTTCAATGTTGTTGTAGACTTGCCCAGAGTGCACAATGTGCGCCCCATGCATCAACGGCGTTAGCTACTATTGCACGCCAATGGTCCGCATTGTGCGGTCCACGCAGCCGCTCGGCCGATAGTAGGATATTCTTTTGTGTGTGCTCTTGTGAGATAAACTCCTCAAGGTGGGCATCATACCCCTTCCATCGCAGGATATCACGCCGCATGGTATCGGTAATCAAATCCCCTAACCGTTCCTTGGTGATGCCGTCGTCCAGGAGCGGACGCACCGATTCGGGAACGCGATCTTTTCGAAGTTGTTTCTGAACATAATGGTGGCAGCAGGGGGCAATCAGCATCCGCTCTGCAGAGAGCGCAAGTCCTAGCTCTATTGCCTGATCCGTTGCTGTATCACACGCATGTAGGGCAATCAGCAAATCGCATGATGGAACACCGATAGTGTCTGCGGCAGAGCGAATATCTGATACGACAAACTTGGCGTTGGTAAATCCCATTTCCTGTGCTACGTGCTCGCATTGCTTGATAACATGCTCGTTAGAATCAATTCCAACAAGCCGAACCTTGCGACCCATGCGCTCAAGAACGTACATCAGCGACAACGACAAGTAGGCCTTCCCACATCCAGCATCCACAATAACGAACTCGCTACTCGCTGCTCGCTGTTCGCTAATCGCTGTTCGCTGTTCGCTACTCGCTACTCGTCCCAGCAGGTGATTGACCTGACGAAACTTATCGGCCATTGCAGCAAGGATCTGTCCATTCTCGGTAGCCAAGTCCAGCAGATGCAGGAAACGTCCATCGTCTGTTGGCGTGAGCAGGCGTTGTTTTACTCTGTCCGACGTCAATGTTTCCCACTGCTTGCGGCTTGCGGCTGTCTGGTGCACGGACACCTCTACGCGATCGCTCTTAAAACTTCGGAGCACGTGAACATCCTTGGATGGAGTTTGCACCAGGATTTGCCGAAAAGAATCAGACAGCAGCGCCGAGAGTGCATCGTCAAGGTTTTCCACAGGTTCTTGTGAGGGGGCCGTAAAGGACTGTTTCGTCGTAAATGTCTCTACTCGCAGGCGCCAGCGAGTGCCGTCGCGCTCTGCCCTTACGACGGCCTTTGTCCATCGACAATTCTTGAGTGGACGTGAAAATGTGGCAACAAAGGCATCAGCGCCTGTGAGAAGTTCATCTACCATGACACAAAACTACGCCCTTCGTACTTTTGTGGTTTCCTTTATGCCCCTTGCAGACTCAATGACTTCACGACAGATACGACAGACCTTTCTCGAGTTTTTCGAAGCTCGGTTACACCGCATCGTTCCCTCAGCGCCGGTTATTCCTCACGGTGACCCAACGCTTCTGTTTACCAATGCTGGAATGAACCAGTTTAAGGATGTGTTCCTTGGAACAGGCAAGCGTGATTTTTCCCGTGCGGCAGACACGCAGAAGTGCGTCCGTGTATCGGGAAAACACAATGATCTTGAAGAAGTTGGGTACGATACCTATCATCACACATTCTTCGAGATGTTGGGCAACTGGAGCTTTGGAGATTACTTCAAAGAGGAAGCTATTGCTTGGTCGTGGGAACTCCTTACAGATGTCTACAAGCTGCCGAAGAACAGACTCCATGCAACCGTTTATCGCACCGATGACGAGTCGTTCGAGATCTGGAAGAAGTACCTTCCAGTAGAGCAGATTCACCGGTTTGACGAAAAAGACAATTTCTGGGAAATGGGAGACACAGGGCCATGCGGTCCGTGTACGGAGATCCATTTCGATAGAACGCCAGATCTGTCAGGTGGGCCCCTTGTTAACGCTGGTGTGCCAGAGGTCATTGAGATCTGGAACAACGTCTTCATCCAATACAACCGCAATTCAGACGGTTCGTTGAGTGAGCTTCCATCGAAGCACGTTGACACTGGTATGGGCTTTGAACGCCTTTGTGCAGTGATGCAGGGGAAAGATTCCAATTACGACACAGACGTCTTCCAGCCGATCATTGCCTACACAGAAGACCTTTGCGGACGCAGCTACCGGACCGAACTTGACAATCAAGACGGCGTGGCGATGCGCGTTATCGCGGATCACATTCGCACACTGTCCTTTGCAATTGCCGATGGTGCAATTCCTGGAAATGAGGGACGGGGCTATGTACTTCGGCGCATTCTCCGCCGAGCAGCACGCTATGCGCGTAATCTCGGACTTACCGAGCCAGTGTTGTGGAAGCATGTTCACATCCTCTGTGACACCATGGGCGATGTCTTTCCAGAGTTGCTCGAGCGACGAGAGCTTATCGAGAAAATCATCCGTGCCGAGGAAGAGTCATTCCTTGCTACTCTCGACCGTGGACTGCAGAGATTTGATCTAATCTCGACCTCCGGCACCGTTGTTAGTGGCGCGGATGCCTTTGAACTGTACGACACCTTTGGATTCCCATTGGACCTAACACAGCTCATTGCTAGAGAGCGCGGACTCGAGGTAGACATCGAAGGGTACAACACACTCCTCGACGAGCAACGTGCTCGTTCGCGCGCAGCGAGAAAGTCTGTTGCTCAGCAGGCATCAACAGAGTCGATAGATGCGATGTCACGTTTTATAGGGTATGAAGACACAGAGACTTCAGGAAAGGTACTCTACGTTCAAGGCAATTCCATCGTGCTGGATCAAACACCGTTTTATGCTGAGATGGGCGGTCAGGTTTCCGATACTGGCATCATCACTGTAGGGGGCTCAGAGTACCGTGTAGAAGACGTGCGTAAGGTTGGCGACGCAATCGTGCACGTCTGCGAAACCGAGATCGACGCAGTTGTTGGTGATGTTGCAAAGGCAACACTGGATGTTGCTCGCAGGCGTGATGTAGAGAGGGAACATTCTGTAACGCACCTTCTCCACGAAGCACTTCGTAGAGTTCTCGGCTCGCATGTTCAGCAGTCTGGATCGCTAGTTGAGCCGGAGAGACTTCGCTTTGACTTTGCGCACTTCGAGCGCATGCGAGACGACGAGATCGCTGCCGTAGAGGAAATGGTAAACGAGAAAATATTTGAGTCTATCGCTGTCCATACCGAAGAGATGACGATCGAGAAAGCACGTTCGGTGCCGGGTGCGAAAATGTTCTTTGGAGATAAGTACGGTGACTCTGTGCGGGTGGTGTTTATCGACGAGAACTTCTCTGTTGAGTTCTGTGGAGGAACCCATGTGCGCAACACGGCAGAGATCGGATTGTTCAAGATCATCAGCGAGTCGAGTGTAGCCAGCGGCGTGCGTCGTATTGAAGCCATCGCCGGACGCAGCATGCCGCTCTGGCTTAAGGAACAGCACCGTATTGCAGACAACCTGCGCGACGATATCGCGCGTCAAACAGAGAAGATCCGTCAGCTTGAAAAGGAGCTTGCCGCATACAAGGTTGACGAGCTCAAGACAGTAATTCCGGACATGGTATCCTCTGCACAGCATCTCGACGGCTATCAGTTAGCGGTGCGCCGCATAGATGGTGTAGAGATGGACCAGCTTAAGACCCTCGGCGATGATCTCCGTTCGGCACTCAAGACGCAGGGCATTGGCCTCTTGGCGTCGGTAGCTGACGACAAGGTGCAGCTTGTCTGCGTTGTTACAGACGACCTCACCAAGTCGAAACCTGCGGGTAAAATCGTTGGTGCAGTTGCAAAGGAGCTAGGCGGGGGCGGCGGAGGCAAGCCTCACATGGCTACTGCAGGGGGCAAGGACATTCAACAGCTAGATGCCGTACTTTCGAACATTCCAACATTGATATCAACAATCTAATCAGGTACTACCATGTCAAATTCCTACGAAGCAGTTGGTACGCTTCACTTTCTCACAGAAACACAGCAGGTGAAGGACACCTTCCGCAAGCGCGAATTCGTGCTTGAAATTCAGGATGGCAACTATCCGCAGCATATCAAGTTTCAGGTAACGCAGGATCGCTGCGCTATCCTTGACAGCTATAAGGTTGGACAACAGCTCAAGGTGATGTTTAATCTCCGTGGCCGCCCCTTCCAGAATAAGGACGGACAGACACTCTACTTTACCAACCTTGAAGCCTGGCGCGTCGAAGCTGCTGGAGCACCAGCCCCAACAACAACAGATTACTCGCAGATCTCAGCTGCAAATCCTGGTGCAAAGGACGATTTTGACGATGTGCCGTTCTAGTGCAACGCTGATAGACGTCGGTATCACGTGATGATTTACTGAACAACACCATGAACGAACGAATTCTTCTGATCGGGTCAGGCGGACGTGAGCACGCACTTGCAAAGGCATTGGTATCATCCGACTCATGCGAAAAGCTGTGGGTAGCTCCAGGCAATCCAGGCATTGCGCGCGAAGCCGAGTGTGTTTCACTGCGGGTTGACGATCATGAAGCGGTAGAGCGATTCTGCTCGCAGAACAATGTATCGCTCGTTGTGATAGGTCCGGAGCAGCCCCTTGCCGAGGGGCTTTCTGATTTTCTGCGTGAAGAAGGCATCGATGTCTTTGGTCCGTCGAAAGCTGCTGCACAGCTCGAAACGTCGAAAGGTTTCTCAAAAGACTTCATGCAGCGGCACGGCATACCAACTGCTCCGTATCGGCGCTTTACTGCTGAACAGCATCAAGATGCGCGCACCTATGTCTCGCAGCACGAGCTGCCTGTTGTGATCAAGTATGATGGACTTGCCGCAGGTAAAGGAGTGATTGTTGCCGCTACGCATGCTGAAGCCTTGGAGGCAGTTGATGCCATGTATGCAGGAGCTTTTGGATCTGACGGCGTTGTGATCGAAGGATTTTTGAAGGGCGAGGAAGCTAGTGTGTTTGCCGTGTGTGATGGTCAAACATTTGTAACACTTGCGCCAGCGCAAGACCATAAGCGGGTAGGGGACGGAGACACAGGCAAGAACACCGGCGGTATGGGAGCATATGCGCCGGCTCCGATTGTTACCCACGAAGTGCTCGCTCGCATACATGCAAAGATCATTCAGCCAGTTCTCGATGGGATGCATGATGAGGGCATGCCGTTTATCGGTTGCTTGTTCTGCGGACTTATGATCAATGAACACGCAGAGCCATCAGTAGTTGAGTTCAACGTCCGCTTTGGAGACCCCGAAACGCAAGCCGTAATGAGCGTTCTCAGCGCCGATACCGCTGCCTTGTTTGCATCAGCAGCCAGAGGCTGCATAGATGCATCTGCCATTTCATCCATTGCTATTGGTCATGCCTGCAACGTTGTCCTAGCATCGGCGGGATACCCAGATGCATTTGAAAAGGGGCTCGTGATCTCCGGCATCGACGATGCAGAGACCGACCCATACGTAACGGTCTACCATGCCGGCACGAAAGAGGTAGATGGCGAGATCCTCACCAATGGTGGGCGTGTGCTTGGAGTAACAGCGCTTGGCGATACCCTTCATCAGGCTGTTGAGAAGTCGTATGGTGCAGTTGGCAAGATCTCGTTTGGAAACAAGTATTACAGAACAGACATCGCAAAGAAGGCATTGTGAAGATTCTCGTCACGGGTGGGGCAGGGTTCATCGGATCGCACGTAGCTGAAGCATATCTGCGTGCCGGCCATACCGTTGATATCATCGACAACCTGTCGATGGGATATCGAGAGAACATACCGGCAGGCGCAACCTTCTACAATATGGACATCACGTCCGATGCGTGTACAGAGCTGATTATGAACGGCTCGTATGATGCAGTTAACCACCACGCAGCTCATATGGAGCTGCGAGTAAGCGTTGAGAAGCCTGTCCATGACGCGGGTATCAATATTTTGGGTTCGCTCAGGATCTTTGAAGCTGCTCGAAAATCTGGCGTGCAGCATGTTATCGCAGCATCGACCACAGCTGTCCTTGGCGAGTTTGTAGACCTTCCAGCTGATGAAGCACACCCAATCCGCCCCATAGCGCCCTATGGCGTTTCAAAAAGGGCAATGGAGATCTATGCCGAATATGAGCGCATTGTTCATGGCATGAGCCTGACTATCCTACGTTACACAAACGTTTATGGCCCTCGTCAGAATCCCCACGGAGAATCTGGCGTTATAGCCATCTTCCTTGAGAAATTTCTTCGCAACGAGATTCCGACGATCCATGGTGACGGTTCGCAAGAACGTGATTATATCCATGTGGAGGATGTTGCCAAGGCAAACCTTGCGGCTCTGGAGCACAGACCACAAGGTACCTACCATGTATGCCGAAACGGGGCTGCTAGCGTCAACGACGTTGTTGCGGCGCTCAGGACTGCACTCGGAAGAGACTTCCCAGTGCAATATGGACCGGCAAAACCCGGTGATCCGGCCAAAACTCGCGGGTCGCATCAATTGTACAGCAGCATCACTGGCTGGGCACCATCTATCGATCTGGCTACGGGAATTTCGGAAACGGCAGAGTGGTTTACGTCCAAACGATGATGGTTATCCACACCAATCTTCGAAAAAGATCTGCACAGGAACTCTCTAGTTTTTTCACATGGCAAGTTGATCGTATTTTGGTGCCACTTGATTTGGACTATCTCATTTCACGAGGTTCACACACATGCAGACTCTGAAGACACGAATTCTTCTCTTGTCGTTCGCAGTTTGTTCAATCACAGTCCTGAGTGGCTGTAATATCAAAGGGCTGTTTACCTCCTATGGTGACGACCCAGCATGGGTAGATCCGAATGCTGCAGCTGCAGAAGCTGCGGGCACGGCGGATGCGGGCGGGCCAGGAAAAGCAATCTACGGGCGGATCTGTGCAGCATGCCACCTTGGAAGCGGCAAGGGCGTGCCGGGCAACAACATTCCACCTTTGGCAGGGTCTGCCATAGCTCAGGGTGATGCTCGCAAACCAATTGCCATTGTGCTTCATGGCTTGCGTGGCCCAATTGAGCGAAACGGAGTGCAGATCAATGGTCAGATGGCAGCATGGAAGGACCAGCTCAATGACCAAGAGATTGCGGATGTGCTCACGTATGTACGTGCAAATTTTGGGAACAGTGGCGCAGCAGTTACTGTAGATGAAGTTAAGGCACTTCGTGAAGAAACAGCCTCGCGCACGCAGGCTTACACAGAAGCAGAGCTACCATAAGCGCCCCTGCACGGGCATCTGTCACTGACATTGAAACAACACTTTCCATCTCCCTGGAGAAACTGATTCATGGATCGTTTGCTTAGCATCTTCGATATGTTGAAGTGGTTCCCTGAGAACATCTCAACGTTCGGACATGAACTCGATAATTTGTTTGCAATCATCTATTGGGTGAGCGTTGCAATCTTCTTTCTCACGTTTGGCGTTCTTGGGTACTTCTTGGTGAAGTATCGCTATCGCCGCGAAAACCGGGGATACAACTACCACGGAAACAACATCGTTGAGGTTACGTGGACAATTCTCCCAACGATCTTGTTCGCTGCGATTGGATTGTACTCCGACGATATCTGGGAGCGCACGAAGTACTCCTCGAGGGTTCCATCAGCTGATGTTCAGATTCTCGTGATGGGCAAGCAGTATGGTTGGCAGTTCCTGTATCCAGGTGCTGACGGCAAGTTCGGACGCAACGCGTGGAATGACCGCAATAACTGTCGTAAGCTTATCAGCGCGACGAATCCATTTGGCATCGACTCAACAGATGCTGCGAGCATGGACGACTACACGACTGAAAACCAATTCAAGGTTCCAGTAAACGCAAACATTGTGTTCCGTGGCTCATCACAAGATGTACTCCACAGCTTCTTCTTGCCGCATGCACGTGTGAAGCAGGATGTTGTTCCAGGAACATGGATGAACATCTGGTGCAACCTGTTCAAGACAGGGAAGTACGAACTTGCTTGCGCAGAACTCTGTGGCAGCGGACACTACTCCATGCGCGCAGAATATGAAGTCTTGAGTAAATCTGCCTACGAGCAATGGGTAGACAAGAAGGTATCAGAGGCAATCGCTGCACGTTCGCCTCAGCCAGTAGCAGCGCCGGTCGCAGATACGACCAAAGTAGCCTCTCTTACCAAGTAATCGGAAACAGGAGAATTAATTATGAGTACAGCAACACTTGAACATGCAGCAGATACTGCACATGATCATGGACATGATGAACATCATCATGACCTACCATGGTACCGCAAGTATGTTTTCTCGACTGATCACAAGGTGATCGCAAAGCAATTCATGCTTTCGTCGCTTTTCTTTCTCTTTGTCGGTGGAGCATTCGCACTCTTCATCCGTTGGCAGCTTGCGTATCCGGGCAAGCCCGTTCCTGTGATCGGTTCACTTCTACCGGCCACATGGGTAACCGAGGCTGGTAGCGGTATCATCACACCAGAGTTCTATGCACAGCTTCTGACGATGCACGGATCAATCATGATCTTCTTCGTGATTATCCCGTTCGCTGTTGGTATGTTCGGAAACTTCTGTATCCCGCTCATGCTCGGTACAGATGATATGGCCTTGCCGCGACTAAATATGTGGTCATTCTGGCTAGTGCCGCCTGCTGGACTTGTCATGATGGCAGGCTTCTTTACGCAAACCGGCTACGCAGCAGCAGGGTGGACAAGCTATCCGCCTCTTTCGGCACAGACAGGTCTTGACGCATTTACGATCTCCGGTCAAACCCTTTGGACGATAAGCGTTTTCCTTGTTGGATTCTCATCGATCATGGGTGCAGTGAACTATGTTTCGACTGTTTTGAACAAGCGCGCTAAGGGCATGAAGTTATTCGACATGCCACTCACCATCTGGGCACTGTTCATCACTGCCATTATCATTACGCTTGGTACTCCAGTGCTAGCAGCTGGTCTTGCCATGCTCTTCATGGATAACTTCCTGCATACGAGCTTCTTCCTGCCGGATAATCTCGTAACCTCACAGAAGTACTTCGGAGGCGGTCAGCCAATTCTGTTCCAGCACGTGTTCTGGTTCTATTCACACCCAGCGGTATACATTATGATTCTGCCGCTGATGGGTATTGTATCTGATGTGATGGCAACGTTCTCACGCAAGCCTATCTATGGGTACAAGGCGATGGTATTCGCTATCGCTGGTATCGCATTCCTTGGCTTTGTCGTTTGGGGTCACCACATGTTCCAATCGGGCATGAATCCGCTACTCGGCACAACGTTCATGCTTTCAACGATCGTTATTGCCGTTCCTTCTTCTATCAAGGTCTTCAACTGGCTTGGTACACTATGGCGCGGTAACATCAAGTTCTCTACTGCCATGCTGAATGCACTCGCATTTGTGTCGATGTTCATCATTGGAGGTCTCTCGGGTGTGTTTATGGCATCTGCTCCAGTTGACATCTACATTCACGATACGTACTTCATTGTAGCTCACATCCACTATGTGTTGTTCGGCGGTTCACTCTTCGGAATCTTCGCTGGTATATATTATTGGTATCCGAAGATGTTCGGAAAGATGCTCAACGAGCGTCTTGGACGTCAGCATTTCATCCTAACGTTTATCACGTTCAACCTTACGTTCTTCCCGATGCACGTCCTTGGTTTGGGCGGTCATATGCGTCGTATCTACGATCCAAACGTCTATGACTTCCTTAAAGGACTGTCTGACATCAATGAGCTTGTTACCATTGGAGCTATCGCACTCGGTTTCTCACAGCTCATTCTTGTGTTCAACGTTCTTTGGTCGCTGAAGTTTGGTAAAAAGGCTCCTCGTAATCCATGGCGTGCCAACACCCTTGAGTGGGCAGCACCTGAGCATCCTGGACACGGGAATTTTGATCGTGATATCACAGTGTATCGTGGTCCGTACGAATTCAGTGTTGAAGGACGCAAGAGCGATTACTGGCCACAATGGGAGCCTGGTACTTCCAAGACCATCAATCACAAGACTGTAGTGGTAGAAGACGACTCACGTACGTTCGGTGCTCATTAATATTTGTCGCCAAACTCAAACGAATGTCTGTAGCCCATTCACAACACAGTTCGCATAGCGCAATACACAAGGTGGCGCTGGTGCTCTGCGTGTTAACGTTTGCCCTCATCGTATGGGGCGGGCATGTTAACACAACGCGCAGTGGTATGGCATTCCCTGATTGGCCAACGTCCAATCTAGCCCCAATGGTAACCTACACCCCTTCTGAATGGTTGTGGGCAAAGGACAAGTTTTGGGAGCATGGTCATAGGCTCTTCGCAGCGCTTGTTGGCCTAGTAACCACAAGCATCTTGGCACTTGCATACAGGGCAACTCCGAAGGATTCACGTCCTAACGCAGCTTTGATGACGGTTGTTGGCGTAGTGTTTCTGACCATCTCCACGGCGGTGATCGGCGTTAATGCAATGCCTTCTGGAATCATGGAGGGCTTTATGGTAGCCCTTGCTGTTCTCATGGTATCGTTTCTCGCGAAAGCAGCAAAGGCACCGCGCCAACAGCGTCTAGTTTGGCTAGCGATGTCGGCATTTGTTGCTGTCTGCCTGCAAGGGTCGTTTGGTGGGTATACGGTACGAAACAATCTACCGGATTGGACATCTACCACACACGGTGTTCTGGCGGAGATCTTCCTTATGATCGTTATCGGTATCGCACTGATAACCTCTACGTCCTGGAACAGTGGAGTTGCAAGTCGCTCGCTCTCTCGAGGCGCGTTGATCGTTGTTGGAAGCACATGGGGTCTTACATTCTTGCAGTTCGTGCTTGGTGCATTGACGCGCCATACAGACTCGTGGGGCGTGAGCAATTCATTTCCCGCATGGAGTCAGGACGGATTCCTTCCATCCTCAGATCTCTGGCAGTACACGCAAGTGGTTATCCACTTTGTTCATCGCACAACTGCCTACGTAGTAGCTGTGATGATCATTGTTCAATCCATTCTGTTGCGTAAGCAGGGGATAGATGGCTTGATCTCGTCGATAACATCTGGGACTATCCTTCTTGTAGTTGCCCAGATCCTGCTTGGTGCGGGAATTATCTGGACTGCACGTGGCGAGCTGGTTACGACACTTCATGTAATGGTTGGAGTACTCCTGCTCGTGTCCAACACGGTAATCATGTATACCGCCTTCCGGGCACCAGTAGCACAGAGTGAGACAGCGTCCACTCGCGACACTGCTCACGCTGGAGGTAATGCGTAATGGCATCTCCGAACAACGAAGCCGTAATGAATGCAGCGGCAGAGCAAGCGGCACCGTCACTCATTGCGCAGTACTACGAGCTAACCAAGCCCGGAATCAGCAAGATGGTAATGATGACAACGCTGGCCGGTTTTTACCTAGCTCTTCCGAGCGGCCAGTCGATGTTTGACAGCGACGTAGCGTGGCTGCTTGCAACGACAATTCTAGGAACGCTGCTCATCAGTAGCGGAAGTTGTGTTGCGAATCACATTCTGGAACGCGATGTAGATGCGCGCATGAAGCGCACGGCTGCACGCCCCCTACCGGCAGGTACGATTAGTATGCAGCGCGCTGTGCTTTTTAGCGCTGCGTTAACTCTAGGCGGCGCCCTCATGCTCATGTATGTGAACACGCTTACGCTGATACTCGCAGTTGTCACCTGGGTTGTGTATGTGTTTGTGTACACACCCATGAAGACACGCTCATCACTTGCAGTGATTGTAGGGGGCATACCTGGTGCGCTACCCTTTATGGGCGGCTGGACAGCGTTCACTGGACAAGCAGATCCAATGGCATGGGCTCTATTTGCAATCCTGTTCTTCTGGCAGCTTCCACACTTTTATGCACTATCGTGGATGTACCGTAACGACTACCGTGACGGAGGGATGGTGTTGCGTGCAATTGAAGACGAGACAGGCAAGACACTTGCAGTTCAAATGACGGTTACAAGTCTGCTAACACTGGTGGCCTCGATTATCCCAACGGCTCTTGGATCTACGGGATACTTGTATCTGGCTGGTGCAGGCATTCTAGGGGTGTATCTGACGGTTCGAAGCATCATGTTTTATCAACAACCAGATGCTGTGCAGGCCCGTAAGGTTCTCCTTTCTTCGTATGCTGTCCTGATGGGCATCATCATTCTCATGTTTATCGACAAACAATGATCATTTCAAGGGTGTACGTATGTCAGCAGCGCTGAACCTATCACACGAGCCAGTAACCAAGATCGCCAGCGGCAAGATCGCCATGTGGGCGTTCCTTGCATCTGAGCTTATGTTCTTTACGGGCTTCTTCGGCACATTTATCGTGCTGCGAAACACGAACTATCAGGCATTCTTTGATGCGTCGCATCACTTGAACTGGGTGTTGGCTCTAGTGAATACCTTTATCCTCATCGGTAGCTCGCTAACGATGGCTATGGCTATTTATAAGCTGGAACGTCGCGAGAACGGTCCGTTCCAAGTGTATCTCGGGCTAACAATTCTTGGTGCATGTGGGTTCTTGATTGTGAAGTACTTTGAGTACACCGCAAAGTGGCACGATGGTTTGTTCCCAGGACAAGAGAACCACACGCTGTTCTACTCGTTCTACTTCCTGATGACAGGCTTTCACGCACTGCACGTGATCGGCGGTATGATTCCAATGGTGTTCATGCTGGTCAAGTCATTCACAAAGAAGGGTTATCCATATCCTGTCAAGGTTGAGGCACTTGGCCTGTACTGGCACTTTGTTGACTTGATGTGGATCTTCATCTTCCCAGCCCTGTATCTCATTTTCCCATAATCACGACAACCACGCTCAACTTTTGTTCGTAGGACAACTATCATGAGTCACTATCACGGAAACATTCTCCCTTCATACATGAAGGTGTTTGCAACACTTTGCACGATGACTGTGCTTACGGTTGCTGCTGCAAAGCTTGTACACTTCCCAGATATCCTCTTCATCCCTGGATACGTTGTGAACATCGCTGTCGGCTTGGCTATTGCTGTGTTCAAGGTCATATGTGTGATGTACATCTTCATGCATTTGAAGTTTGATAATCCGATGCTTCGGTTCTTTGTATACGTGCCAGTCTTCTTGTTTTTTGTGTTGTCATTCGGACTCAACCTTGAATTCGGTGGCAAAGAGTCAAACGATCACGTTACACGCACAGTATACCAGCAGCTTCATCCCAATGCACAGCATGGTGGTTCACACGGAGCAGGGCACTAAGAACGCATGTTCATGAGAGGTACAGGATACATAGCGCTT
>JBIJAX010000048.1:0-16656 GCA_044345485.1 Kapaibacterium sp. (SeqCode) | reverse complement strand
GACATCGCGTATTTACAAGTTGGCCAGCACGTTGTGTACACAATCGATTCGTACAAGCAGGGAAAGTTCTACGGAGTAATTACCCATATAAATCCCAGAGTGTCGGCGTCAGATAAGACATCGAAAGTAACAGCCTCCATATCACGGTCAGATGCGCTTCGCTTTCTACCAGGCATGAGTCTTGAAGCCAATATCGTTGTTGCAGAACGTCAAAAGGCGATTGTCATACCGAGAGATTACCTCAAGAATGGATCTTTTGTCCAGGTCGATCGTGGCAATGGTCCTGCTGTGCTTAAAGTAACCACCGGTATAGAAGACCTGCGATATGTCGAGATCGTTAAAGGTATAACAACCAGCGATGTGCTCGTAAAATGAAATCACCGTTTGCCCAACGACCACTATTGCGCATTGCATGGGTTCACCTTTTTAGTAAGAAAAGGCAGACTCTGGTAGCAATGCTCGGCGTGATGTTTGGTGTTACTGTATTCATCTTCCAAGCAGGACTGTTAACTGGACTCCAGAATTACTTTATCGAAAAGACGGTAAACACAACGGCTCACGTGCACGTCTACAACGAAGTCCGAACTAGTCGTCCACATGTACTGTCGAGGTATCTCGACACAACCTCACGTTGGATTGCGGTGCGCAACCAGAAACCGCGTGATGAGGAACGTAAGGTAAAGAATGGCAATCAGATCATTCGAGAGATCGAAAAAGATCCACGCGTAGAAGGAGTAGCCCCTTTCCTCGGTCTTCAAGGCATTTACAGGTTTGGTATGTCACAGCAGGCTGGCACACTAGCTGGTGTGGATATTCTGCGGGAAGATCAGTTATTTAAGGTCAAGGACAACCTCATTGCAGGGGATATGCTCCGCATGGAGACCATGCCTAACGGCATCATTCTTGGGGCTGGTTTAGCTGATAAACTCGGAGCTACAGTAGATAACACTGTGATTGTCATTTCGTCAAAGGGTGTTTCTCTGGACATGAAGGTTGTTGGAATAAGCAAAACGGGAATAACTCTGCAGGACAATTCCCGGGCTTACATCTCGCTCCGAAATGCGCAACGACTTCTGCAGCAATCTGGCACGTATATCACTGATATCAATGTCCGACTGCGCGATGTTGATCAGGCAGAGTCAGTTGCTAGAGAATATCAGGAACGATATGGGTACAAAGCCGAGGATTGGAAGGCTTCGAATGCTAATGTCTTTGGCATTTTTCGTATTCAAAATCTCACTGTTACGTTCGTTATCATCTCGATTCTCGTTGTAAGTGGATTCGGCATATTTAACATTCTCATGACGATCATCTATGAGAAGATGCCAGATATCGCCATCCTTAAAGCAATGGGGTATCGAGATCGTGATATCAGCCAGGTCTTCTTGATTGAGTCCCTTGCGATAGGTTCAACAGGCGGCATACTTGGACTGATACTTGGATTTATTGCATCAAAGATCGTTGGGATGATTCCGCTGAATATTCAGGGGTTTGTTAGTGTTCAGTATCTGGTGATCAACTTTAATCCTCTGTTTTATCTGGCTGCATTTGCATTTGCTCTGGTATCGACAACCGTTGCAGGTTACTTCCCGGCACGCAAGGCTGCGCGATTTGATCCAGTTGAGATTATTCGGAGTAGATGATGCAGCTTCCTATGATCTCCGCACAACACGTAACCAAACGATTCACAGAACCAGTTGAGTTCACCGTGCTTGATGATGTATCGCTCGATGTGGCTCAAGGGGAGTTTGTTGTATTGGTGGGGCCATCTGGAAGTGGGAAGACCACGCTTATGTATGCGCTCTCGACGTTGGATACGATCTATGAAGGTACTATCAAGATAGCTGGGACTGACATACGAACATTGTCGAAGAATCATCTTGCTACGTTCAGAAATACAATGATTGGATTCGTTTTTCAGTTCCACTACCTGTTGCAGGACTTCACAGTACTCGAAAACGTGATGTTGCCAGCCCAGCGACTCGGGATATGGACCGAGGGCGAAATGGAAGAACGTGCTATGCAGAAATTGACACTTCTGGGGGTTGCTGATCAGGCTTTGAAAAAGTCGAACAGGCTCTCTGGAGGTCAACAGCAGCGGGTTGCTATAGCACGTGCGCTAATCAATGAACCCAAGATCCTGTTTGGTGACGAACCAACTGGCAATCTTGACTCAAAGAACACATCCGTTGTGTTGGATATCCTGCAGGAATTGAAACAGGAGTTCAAGCAAACAATCTTGATGGTCACCCACGACACGGCATTTGCTCAAAGCGCTGATCGAATTGTCTCAATTTGTGATGGCAAAATAGTACCAACAACGTAGAACATCATTTTTCTCTTAATTCTCAGTTCCCATGAACAATCTTCTTCCTGCAGTGCTAACTGCACTTTTGATTACAGCGTTGACCTCCTGTGGTAACGGCAACACCGACAACATCCAAGCTCAAATCGATGAGTTACGATCTCAGCGTTCCCAGATCGATTCAAAGATCAAAGAGCTTGAATCGAAACTTCTTTCCACGCAGGATAATTCAGCGGCTGTACCTGTCACTGTTATCACAGTGTCTGAATCTGAACTACCTCATACTGTAGAGGTAAAAGGAACCATAGATTCCAAATCTACTGTGATGTTATCATCCCAGCTTCCTGGACGCATAACAGGGGTCTATGTAACAAGTGGACAAGCCGTAAGAGCTGGTCAGGTCCTGGCAGAAGTTGACAATGAAACAATTAAACGCGGGATGGATGAAGTAAAGGTTCAGCTCGACTTTGCACGAACATTGTTCGAAAGGCAGAAACGCGTGTTTGAACAGAAAGCAGGCAGTGAAATTCAATATCTCACAGCTAAGAGCCAGCTCGAAGCGCTCGAGCGCCGCATGGAATCGCTAAGGGAACAACTGGCTATGTCGCGCATTACTGCGCCACGCTCTGGTATATGCGACAACGTCACGGCGAAAGTTGGTGAGCTTGCAGCACCTGGTATGCCGCTAATGACGCTCGTAAACATGTCTGACGTTCGCGTTGTAGTAGATGTATCCGAAGCATTTGTTGCTACAATCTCACAAGGCGATAAGGCGTTGATTACATTCAGTGATTCCAACGATTCTATCACTACAACCATTACGTCAGTATCTAAAGTTGTAAATCCACTGAATAGAACATTCAGACTGGAGATACCTCTCTCGAAGGTACCATCAACGGTTCGTCCTAATGCGACGTGTCGCGTTGCAATAAATGACATCACGATAGAAAAGGGGCTATCAGTTCCTCTCTCTGGCGTGCAACGAGACGCTGGTGGTGCCTATGTACTTTCCGTAAAGGATAACAAAATCGTTCAGCGGCGGAACATTCAAACCGGCATTACTTCAGGTGCTATGATACAGGTTGTGAGTGGATTGTCTGTGGGGGATAAGATTATTGACAAGGGTGTAACAACTGTCGCTGATGGACAAACAGTGAAGGTGGTGAATCAGTAATGAGTATGCAGCATCACAAATCAATGCCGATTACGGCATGGGCGGTTGAAAACCGCACAACTATATATGTGATGTCGCTGATAATCTCGCTTCTTGGGATTATTGCGTACATCAGGTTGCCTAAGGAGCAATTTCCAGACATCGTTGTACCTACGGTATTGGTGACGACAATTCAAGCCGGTATGACGCCTACCGATATTGAGAATCTGATAACACGGCCTATCGAAAAACAGATGAAGTCTGTCGCTGATGTCAAGAAGGTAACTAGCTCAAGTTTGCCTGACGCATCTGTTGTTGTTGTAGAGTTTACTACTGGCGTTGATCCTGTAGTAGCCAAACAGCGAGTTTCTGATGCCGTTGACAAATCACGTACAGAACTACCGAATCAGCTCACGAAAGAACCGCAGGTAGCAGAGATCGATTTCTCTGAATTTGCGATTATGAATGTCAATATCTCTGGTTCTGTTGGAATGGGGGCTCTTAAACAGTTTGCAGATGAACTTCAAGACAAGCTTGAATCCCTTCCTGAGATTCGTCGTGTTGATATCATCGGAGCTCTCGATAAAGAGGTACGTGTTGATATTGATCCTTATCGACTTCAGGCAATGGGAATGTCTTTCGATGATGTATCCCGAGCAATACAATTTGAGAATATGAATATATCCGGCGGTGAACTCCTTAACGATGGAGTACGCCGCAATATTCAAGTAAGTGGGGAATTCGCTACGGTCGAGCAGATAAGCAACGTTGTTGTCAGAAGTATGCGCGGTGCAACAGCCTACATTAGAGATATCGCTACGGTTACTGAGACCACAAGAGAACAACAGAGCTTTGCGCGACTCGATGGTAAGGATGTTATCACATTGGCCGTGCTGAAAAAAGCTGGAGAAAACCTGATCAATGCATCAGATCAGATTCAAGCCATTGTTGTCGAGTACCAAAAAACACGTTTGCCCAAGAGCGTATCCGTTACGATCACAAATGACCAATCGGTTGCCACGCGAATCAATCTTGCTGACCTTATTAATACGATCATTATTGGCTTTCTGCTTGTTACCGTTGTGTTGATGTTCTTCATGGGCGTGCAGAATGCGTTGTTCGTTGGGTTGGCTACGCCGCTTTCTTCGTTCATCGCATTCTTGATAATGCCGAGTTTCGATTTTACCTTCAATGTAGTTGTAACGTTTGGTTTTCTTCTGGCACTTGGAATCGTAGTAGATGACGCTATCGTGGTCATTGAGAACACTCACCGCCTCCACACGAAGCACAATGTTGACATTAAGACTGCTGCTAAGTATGCCGCAGCTGAGGTGTTTGCTCCGGTGGTTGCCGGTACCTTAACCACGCTTGCCCCTTTCGTGCCGCTCTTGTTCTGGCCGGGTCTGGTTGGGGAGTTCATGGTCTACCTGCCATCGATTCTCATTATCACACTCACTGCATCACTGATTGTTGCCTACATCATGAATCCGGTATTTGCTGTAGACTTCATGGACCGCAAGCCAGTGGTGCTAACAAAGCGTTTGCTAACAACATATGGCATCGTGCTTGGCTTACTCAGTGTTTTGGGTATCGTAACAGGACAACTCTGGATAACTACGCTCGTGCTCTTTGGCATTACATTCTGGTATTTAAACAGAGCCTACATCACGCCGCGATTGATACGTCCGTTTCAAGACAAAGCACTTCCAGGAATCATGGATATCTACCGAGGTGTATTGCGCTGGGCCCTCGCCGGCAGCAGACCATGGAAAGTTATCGGTTCGATGGTTGTGTTGCTGATTGTGACGATCATGCTTATGGTGGTTGCCGGCCCGGAAACAACATTCTTTCCGAGCGCAGACCCTAATTATGCATACGTCTACGTGCAGCTCCCAGTGGGAACCGATGCCCATGAAACCGATTCAGTTGTTCGTGTGATTGAATCCCGCATTAAAGCCGAAATAGGACCGAGGAACCCATTGGTAAAGTCCGTTATCTCCAACGTTGGACTTGGTGCTGGTGATCCACGTAATCCAGATCGGACAGTAACACCTCACAAAGGCAAGGTCACTGTAGCATTCGTAGAATACAGCAAGCGGGGTGGTGTTAGCACAGAACAGTATCTGGTGAAGTTCCGTAAAGCCGTTGCAGACATCCCAGGGGCCGAGATCGTAGTTGACAAAGAAGCTAGTGGTCCTCCAACCGGGAAGCCCGTAAACATTGAAATCAGCGGAGACGATTTCGACCAGCTCACGGAGCTATCGGAGCGCGTCCGACGCTTCATTGTTGATACCGCGAAGGTTGCTGGAATTGAACGTCTTAAGAGTGACCTGGTTCGAAATAAGCCAGAACTTGCCATCGTGATTGATCGCGAGCGTGCAAATTCAGAGGGTATTTCTACTGCTCAGATTGGAATGGTGCTGCGCAGCAACATGTATGGCGCAGAAGCAACGAAGTTTCGTGCTGGTGAAGAAGAGTATCCTGTTCAGGTCCGTGCTATGGAGTCGGTTCGCGGAAACGCCGAGGCGTTGTTGAACCAACCTGTATCATTCTTTGATATGAGCAGTGGAACATATAGACAGGTTCCAATAGCTTCGATAGCATCGTTACAATACACCTCCACGTATGCTGGTATAAACCGCAAAAACCAGCGCCGCGTTGTGACGTTAAGCTCAAATCTGCTGCAAGGCTACAACGAAAACAAGGTAAACAACAATATCCGCGCAGCCCTGGCAGGACTCGACGTACCTGAAGGATACACTGTTGCACTAACAGGTGCTCAAGAGGAACAGAAGGAAAGCGCGAGCTTCCTTGGGTTTGCATTTTTGGTTGCAGCACTGCTCATTTTCATGATCATGGTTACGCAGTTTAACTCTGTAACGAAGCCGATTCTGATCATGGTTACGGTGCTGTTCAGTCTTATTGGTGTCTTATTGGGCTTTATCATTTTCCGAATGACGTTCTCTGTTGCCATCACCGGTGTTGGCATTGTTGCTCTTGGTGGTATTGTTGTTCGCAACGGAATTGTGCTTCTCGACTTCACAGATGTGCTGCTGGCTCAGGGATGGAAGCTGCGCAGGGCGATCATTGAGGGCGGAGCGATCCGTTTCAATCCTGTTGTCCTTACAGCAGGGGCAACCATCCTGGGTCTCATCCCGTTAGCTGTTGGACTGAACATCGACTTCTGGGAGTTGATAAACCTTCGCGATCCACACATTCATATCGGTTCAGACAGCGTGGCTTTCTGGGGTCCGCTTGCATGGTCGATTGTGTTCGGTCTTGGTTTCTCAACCTTCCTGACGCTAGTTGTTGTCCCTTGTATGTATTACTTGCTTGCACGGCGATCAATATTGCGTGAACGCCGTAAACGTCTGAGAGCCGCAAGGGGCTAAGGGGCTACTTCTTCGGAGTAAATTTTAGGGCTGCGCTGTTGACACAATAGCGCAGCCCTGTTGGTTTTGGGCCGTCTTCAAACACATGTCCGAGATGTGCGCCACAGCGAGCGCATGTGATTTCAACTCTTCGTTCATACACTAGTGTGCGATCGTCTTGATTCTCGATGTTGGATTCAGCGATTGGGGCGTAGAAGGATGGCCAACCAGAGCCTGAATCATACTTAGTAGAACTTGCGAACAGCTCGGTTTCACAGCAACGGCATACATAGGTTCCATTTGCGTGATGATTCCAATACTTTCCGGTAAAAGCTCGTTCTGTACCCTTTTTCCTCGCTATGCGAAACTCTTCATCAGTAAGCAGTGCTCGCCACTCGGCATCGGTCTTCTCGATCTTTTCCATAAGTGTAGACGTCTTGGTTGTTGATGAATAAATGCGAATACTCCTCTGCGCAGGTTTGCCGGTCTGCTGCGCGCATGCTACAACAGTGCAGATGGTAAGAGCGACGACAAACTTCATACTAGAGTCGTATAGTTGGAATGATGTCAGGAATTGGCCCCTTTTCATACTGGACGCTAGATAAGAACAGTCCAGATGGAGCTGCCGACTCCCAGCGATAAGAACTGTCCTTGCCTCGAAGGAGTTCCGGAATAGCATCAGGATGTAGTCTGCCTCTGCCAACTTCAACGATTGCACCGACCATTTGTCGGACCATGTTCCATAAAAAGTGGCTTCCGACAACGTGCACAACGAGCAGGGGAGACTGGTCGATAAGGGCACAGCGCATGAGCTCTACCTTTGTAGACTTCTCATCTGGATCATCGCGGGTAAACGTCCGGAAGTCGTGAAACCCCTCGAACATCGAACAGGCTTTCTGCATAGCGGGTACGTTCAAGCTATCCTTAATCCACCAAACATGCCGTTTGCCGAATGCAGTTCTACGCTGAGCGATCTGATACATGTACGACCGCGAAACGGCATGGTGGCGCGCATGGAACTTTTCGTGTGTCTTTTCAACGGCTAGTACATTGATATCTGCTGGCAATAAGTCGTTTACTTTCATGCGAAGTACGTGCGGGGCAAGCACCGTATCCGCTTGGAGGTGGGCTACCTGTGCCAAGGCATGGACGCCGGCATCGGTCCTGCCCGATCCCATGAACTCAAATGAACGGGTCTTGAGAGCCCCTTCAAGAGCTCCAATCAGCTCTCCTTGCACTGTACGAGCATTTTTCTGTGCTTGCCAGCCCGAATACCTTGTACCTTCGTACTCGATCGTAAACTTATAACGTGCCATGAAGCAAGATACGGACATCTCAGAGGGCAGACGAGACCTTATCACGTCACTGCAAACGTATAGATCCAAGTTCCCCGAAGAACATGATGTTGCAGATCGCATGCTGGAGTTTGTAATCCGTGAGCATGCCTGTTTTGATCGTGCGACAGAAGAAGGACATCTAACGGGGTCGGCTTGGATAGTTCATCCTTCGGATGGGCGCGTGCTGCTAACGCACCACCGAAAGCTTAACAAGTGGCTTCAGCTAGGTGGACATGCAGATGGAGTTCAAGACTTACTAGATGTGGCGCTCACAGAGGCTCGTGAAGAGTCTGGTATATCTCTGTTTACCGTTCTAGACCATGAGATTTACGACATAGACATTCATCTGATTCCAGCGCGAAAGCACGAACCGGAACATTTCCACTTTGACGTGCGTTACCTGCTCCGTGCTAGCACCGAAGCCTACACTGTGAGCGATGAATCACATGATCTTGCATGGATAGACACTTCGATGATGAGTACTCTCACAACAGAGTCTTCAATGATTCGGATGGCAGAAAAATGGGACGGTATCAAAAGTCGATACATATCAATGCGCCTGTAGACGCGGTGTTTCACTTCCATGATGACACGCGTAATCTCATAAAGATCACACCACCGTCGATCAAGGTCAGTTTTACGACCCGAGGTGCACAAGGTCTAGGTCAGGATATCTTCCTGTCCGTGAGGCAGTTTGGCCTACTCACGACATCTTGGCACGTGCAGATAACAGAATATCAGCCACCCACAAGAATGGTAGACGAGCAGATCAAGGGGCCATTTGCCTCCTGGAAACAATCTAGGGTGATCACGGCAACACAGGACGGATCTACGTTGACAGACATCGTAGACTATACGCTGCCATTTGGTCCAGTGGGAAGATTGATTGACGCTCTTGTTGTTCGCAAACAAATAGAAGCAATGTTTGAATATCGACAGCAGGCAACGAAGCGCCTGCTCGAACCTAACGCCGCACAGACGATGTAGTAACCAGTGCTGGTGACGGCGGTAGGGTAGCTACTGGTTTGGGACGGGAATTCTTTGCAAACGGCCCTTGTGTCTGCGGCTGCTCGTCACTTGGTGAGGCCTGTTGAGGTGTACTACCCGGCTTTTTCTTCCACACGCTGTCTCGAGGTACATCTGGGGGCCACGTTCTGTTGAAGTATAACTCGAGAAGTTTACGGGCAATTGGTACGGCAAATGACGCGCCAAACCCTTGTCCTTCTCCAGTTACGACCATTGCAATCTTTGGATTCTCCAACGGTGCAAAACAGATAAACCACGACTGATCCTTGTTTCCTCCGGATGCCTCTGCCGTACCTGTTTTACCACAGACATTTAGGCCCGGAATGTCCGCCCCGCGAGCAGTACCGTTCTTTACTACCTCACGCATCGCGAGCTTCACAACATCGAAGTACTCAGGGTTGATTGGAATCTTACGAGTCTCATACGCAACCTGAGCTCGCTTTTTAAGCGTCTTGCTGTATATCTCGCGCACAGCGTGCGGCTGGTGCCATGATCCGCCGTTTGCTATTGCTGCCGTATAGGCAACGAGCTGCAGAGGGGTTACGTTAACTTCACCCTGTCCAATACCCCAGTTCATGAAGGCATATGGCGTCCAGTTCTTTGGTCCGAGACGCCGGTCCATATACTGTTTCGACGGAAGCACACCCTTGCCATCTTCACCGGATGGTATGTCCATCATCGTGCGTTGTCCAAACCCAAACATTGTTCCATAGCGGTGAAACCGTTCAGCACCGATCTTTAGACCAAGCTGATAATAGAAAGCATTGCACGAGACTTGAATAGCAAACGAGCAGTCAATCATACCGTGCACGCCACCATGGCATTTGGCAAAACGGTTACCGTACTGATAGCCCCCTGCACAGTTAAGTTTCGTGTTCGGTTTAATGATTCCTTCCTGCAGCGCCATCAAGGTCATGAGTGGTTTCCACGTCGAACCCGGATGATACATAGAGTTTGCTGCTCGGTTCAGAAGAGGAATCCCGGGGTCGCGAAAGATCTGGTTGTAGTATGATCGCGCAGTCTTTCCAGCAAATTGTCGCAGATCGTAGTCAGGTTTACTTGCAAAACATAGCACCTCGCCATTTGCAGGATCCAACGCGACAACGGATCCCTTTGATGAGCCAAGGAGCTTCTCTGCAAGTTCTTGCAATTCTGTATCAAGCCCCAAATACAAATCATCGCCTTCCAGACCATATTGGTCACTCTTACCATCATTGAAGCTCTCGACCTTCTGTCCATTCTTGTTTACCGCAATAAACTGAGAGCCTTTCTGACCTCGTATCGCTACTTCATACGACTTTTCAAGGCCAGTTTGACCAGTCATATCACCAGGAGCGTAGGCTTCTCCTAGTTTCTTCAGTTGCCATTCGGCAACCTCTCGCGTATATCCAAGCAAATGGGCGGCATTACCGTCAAAAGCATATAGTCGTTTAGGATCGATAATGATGTCTACACCTCGAAGTCCCTCACGCTGCTCTTCGATCTGTGCTACGAGCTCAACTGGCACGTCACGGCCATAGGAAAGCTTTGCAGCCGCAAACTTGTTGTAGGCAGCCGACTTTTGAACGTCTTGCCAAATGAGTGAGTCTTCGACTCCTAAAATCTTGGATAGCTGGCTGCACGACTCTCGGGTGAATTCATATGGCGTTATCGTGATCGAAAAACCCGGCGCATTTTGTACGATTGCTCGTCCGTATCTGTCATAGATCATTCCGCGGAACGGTTCGGTCGATACTTGCTTAATGGCCTGCGCCTCGGCTTTGAGCTTATACCTATTTCCTTGAATAATCTGCAGATACCCGAGTCGAGCCACATATACCGCGCTAATGGCAAGGATAACATAGCGAAGCACACGCAGACGCTCGATTGAACCGAAAGCAGAATCCTGATTCTTAAAACTCATGCAGCTGGTATCTCCGTGTCGATTTGACGCAGTTCGTTAACGTGTTGACCGCATATCGCAACGCACGTGAACAGAAATGCCATCATGATATTCCCATATCGTTGATCGAATATACCAGCCATGAAAATATTGACATACAAAGCCGGGAAAAACGCGACCACGCCAAAGGCTACACCTCGTTTAAGGGGGCTAGTCCAGCGTTTACGCAAAGCAATAGCATTTCTAAACGACTGGATAGTGAAACCGATCAAGGCTGCAAAGAGCACGAGTGCAAGTGGAAAGCCAACTTTATGAATCAAGCCAACGTATCCAATGTGTACAAAGGCTACTGTGTTATGCCAGCCTTCAATAGGTTGCCAGGTGACGAACCTTGCTCGTAAGCCGCTTCCGCCAAGCGGATACTGCTTTACCTTTTTCCATGCATTGTTTACCTCAATTAGACGGGTTTCAAATGAATGGTCACCACCTGAAAGCTGGGTAGAGGATGCAAACCTCTTTTGAACAAGTCGAACGGCAATATCAGCCAGCTTTGGATTGAAGGAATAAAAAAGAACAACGGTAGTCGCTGCAAGGGTAACAGACGATACAACGATTGCAAGATTCTGCCTTACCCGCAGGAAAAGCATGATGATAAACAGACACACAAACACAAAGACCCAAAGAGTTCGTGTGAAGGTGATGATTAGCGCCCCAAGATTGATTATCAAAAAGGCATACGTAAGAATTTTACCCTTGATGTTCGTGTGAAATACAACAGCGATACCGACGCAGATAGCTAGCAGAAAAATCGGACCGAGTAGGGCAGATCTTGATGCCGTGATCTGATAGGCATACACCATGTTCTCTGCCATGCGATTTTTGAAATTGTAGGCACTATACACAGACATTAGCACTGCTGATGAACCACAGAGTGCAATGAACTGTGAGAAAGAGCGTTCGTCTGCTCCAAACTCCTCTCGAAGTGGGAAATAGTATAGCATCAGCATGAAGTAGGACCAGTCTACACCCCAGCCCAAGAGGGCGGTTCCATTAAACTTCGCAAGAGCTGCGTTGCCGACTGCGAGGACGACAAAAAGCACAAGCAGGAAGTCGGGCCAAGATCTTATCAGACTGGGCTTGTTCGAACCAATTCTCCAGACTAGCCAAAAGAACAACGAGATGGTGTAGAGTCCACCCGAAATCGTTTCAGTGACGGAGATATCTTTCCCTGTATCTGTCAGAAACAGTGGGAGTCCGAGAAGAAGAATTCCAAGCCATACCTTGGGAAAGCGCACCATTAGCGCCAAGAGCGCTAGGCCACAGCAGATAGTAGGGAACAGTAATGACCACTCAAACTGCATTGATTAGACTGCGGATTCCGTCCGCCCCATCATGGTGTTCCAGCCACGCACTATCAAGAGCAAAAGAATGCTTAAAACACCTACGCCAAATCCACTTCCCGCAGCTAAAAGCATGCGCTTGGGTTTGTCGCGTTTTTCAGCGGGTTCTGGAGTATCCACAACCAGGAGTGCTGGCGATGTTTTGTTCATATCCAAACGTGCCTGTTCTAATGACGGCAACAAGAATGCCTTTAACTTGGAGTACGCTTCGTACTCCGTAAAGAGGCGCATGTACGTAGCGCCTACGCCTGCCGCGTCCGTTAAGGCGAAGTTACCAGCGAAGCCAGGCTGTGTTTGTGCTCGCTCATATTGCGACTTTAGCTCATTGACAAGCCCTTGAGCAGTACGAACCTGAGGGTCCGCTGAGCCGTAGTTTTCTTTAAGCAAACCGAGCACCATTTCCTGTTTGAGGAGCTCAGACTTTACATCAGCTAGCGCATCTGCTGAAGCTTTTGCCTGATCAAGCGGAGAAAAAAGGCGGTATTTGCGTGAAAAGTAGTCGAGGGAATCTGCAATTGTTGATAGAATAGAATCCATCATACCTAGCCTTCGTTCCATGTACCGCACAGACTTTTCGGCCTCCAACCGCTGAACTCTATTCGAGATCTCGTTGGCGTATTCAACGAATGCAGAACACATCTCAACTGACTTCTTTGGATTCTGGCTCCAAATGGAGATCTCGTAATTGCCCTCGGCATGAAAATTTACTTCAAGATTGTCATCGAACTCTGCACGCACATCGTTCATGATCTCATCGTGCATATCATATTCGGCAACGAGATCAAACCTCTTGATCATTGAATCACGAATTGTTCGAGAAAACAACAGCGTGATAAACTCATAATTCTCGCCGGATTTGCCACCAAGCTTTGAGAGGCCGATATCTTTCAACGTCGACGAAATACCCGCCAGAGCACCGCCGATACCACCTTCATCGCCGGAAGGGGGCACGCAGTTAATGGTTGACTTGAAGTATTGGGGCAGAGTCAACGTATAGACATAAACACCAACTGTAGTAGCTGCACACAGCCCTAGTATGACCCACTTGAACCTGAGGAGATACCTGATAATGTCAGCTGTCGGAAATTGATCCGTCATGATGTGTTCTTAGAATTTCGAATGCTGCAAAACTACGTTGTTTTTGCCCTCAGCGACGAGCCACAATGAGCATGTTTGGCGTTGAGATCGTTGCTGAGGTGCTAATTCCCTGTGTTATATGTGTCAGGCGAGATCCGAGGGATGCCAGAGGTCCCAGGACACCACGAATAATCCTCGCCGCAAAGGAGCCGCCTACCGGCTTTACGGGCAAAATCTCAACATGTCGGTAATTCAAAGATGCGAATAGCTCCAACGCCGAGTATTTGTTTAAATGCATTTCGTGGGTGAGGTCTCCAAAAGAAAGAACTGTCCCAAGTGTTGCGTCAACATTCGGAGTTCGTAGCAACAGGGTGCCCCCTTCGTCTAGCATGCCGTGAATACCTTGGAGAACAGAAATTGCCTCTGACCGAGTCAGGTGTTCAATGACATCGAACATGGTTACAAGCGAAACGCAGCTCTCCTCGTTAATTGCCGATTCCAACGTGCCTAGTTCCACCATAGACGCGCCGAGATCATGGGCAAGATTTACTTGCTCAGGACTGATATCGATTCCGCGAAGGTTCGAATACCCAGCGTCCCTTAGCATCATCATAAATGCCCCATAACCGCAGCCCAAATCGACAACACGGGCGTGTTTTGATTGAGGCAAGAAAGATCCAACAGCCTTGTTCAGCATCACTTGTTCAGCCGAGATCCGCTGTAACG
Organism: Kapaibacterium sp. (SeqCode); assembly: GCA_044345485.1. Classification (GTDB taxonomy): domain Bacteria; phylum Bacteroidota; class Ignavibacteria; order Kapaibacteriales; family Kapaibacteriaceae; genus UBA10438. Next base: position 2,379 of record JBIJAX010000048.1, on the reverse strand, counting down.
CTTCGTCTTTTGATCCGAAGCGTGACTGTGCTTGTGTGTACCGTTCGTAAAAGTGTTTTCTATGATCCATGCACGCCAATATACGCGTTGGGAGCAGCTGTATTGTATCTTCGAAGCTGCATGAAAAGAAGAATCCTCGTGATCTTGCCCAGAATTCCTCTTCCTGCCCGTGACGGGGCAGAAGTTGTGATGTCTGAGACGCTTGCCGCGTTTCGACGGCAAGGATTGGAGGTCGATGTGTTTGCACTTAATCCGAGCAGGCAGCATCGAGATCCCAGCAATCTTGATCCCTTATGCAAGGCGCATGAGGTTGCTGATATTGCAACCGATGTCAGATTGATCCCGTTAGCTGTCTCTCTCATAACGAGTCCCAGCATCGGTTTAGGTAAGCTTACCCTGCCTGTTTCGTATTGGCTCATGCGATTTATCGATAAGCAGGTAGTATCGGCACTGCGGAAGTTCGTAGATCTGAATGGTCCATACGATGTGGTACACTGTGAAACACTGTTCACAGTGTACTATGGACTCTTCTTAGCGTCTGTTTCCCCAAGGACGAAGGTTGTCTATCGTAGTCATAACGTAGAATGGCGCATTCAGGATCGATTGTCACAGGAAGCAGGAACTAACCTCCTTGAGCGAGCAGTGCGCGCGCGGCTAGCCCATCAGACGAAGCGTTTTGAAGAGCGGGCAGTTGAACTTGTTAACGCCGTAGCGTGTATCAGTGAACAGGATCAGCAGTGGTATTCTTTGGCGTCGCCCAAGGTTCCTGTCCAAACTCTGTTTCCAGGCATACGCGAGTACCCAGATTACCAACGCGCGCCTGTTGGGAGCACAATCGGTTTTCTCGGAAGTCTCGATTGGGAGCCCAATCGGCGAGGTGTGGCGTGGTTCATTGAGCATGTATGGCCTAGAATCAAACAACAAATCCCTGATGCTCAGTTTGAAATCGCTGGAAGGGGCTCGAACTCCTTTTGTGCTGCACTAAATCTCCCAGACGGTGCCGTATGTGCAGGGGAAGTCGATTCCGTAGAAGAGTTCTATCGTCGCCAGGCCATTCTTGTTTCTCCGTTGTTCAGCGGAAGTGGCGTACGTGTAAAACTCCTTGAGTCTTTCGCTTGTGGTAAAGCTGTTGTTACAACTGCGCAAGGTGCGGAGGGATTGCATTCTTCTCCTACACAGATCTGCGCCATTGCCGACACACCGGAGCAATTCTCTGATGCATGTTTGAGCTTGTTGGCCGATACTGTAAGACGGCAGCAACTAGCGCAGTCTGCTCAGGCATATGTGCGCGAGCATTATTCGTGGAATGCAGCAGTGGAAGGGTTTGAGAGGTTGTATCGTTAGGTGTTAAAGCGCCTTTAATCGCTCGATCTCATCACGCAGCTCTGCTGCACGCTCAAAATCCAATGACCGAGCAGCTTCTTTCATCTCAATGAACATTTGTTCGACCATGTCTTTGCGTTGCTCAGGGGTTAGGTACTTCGCTATTGGCTCTGCGGCCTTCTTCAGACGCGCTTTTTCGCCATCGGCTCTCTTTTGAGCCCTTGAGGCCTGAATATCGGCTACTGATGTGGATTCAAGAATCTCCTCGAGCGATTTGTATACCGTTTTCGGTTCGATACCGTGCTCGAGGTTATACTGCTGTTGAAGTTCGCGACGTCGATTCGTCTCGTCAATTACTGCAGCCATGGACCTCGTAATCTTGTCGGCATAGAATATGACCAGTCCCTCAGCATTGCGTGCGGTCCGTCCAGCAGTCTGCATCAATGATCGTTCGCTGCGCAGAAACCCCTCTTTGTCTGCATCGAGAATTGCAACAAGTGATACTTCGGGTAGATCAAGGCCCTCCCGTAGAAGATTGACGCCGACAAGAACATCGAAATTGCCAAGGCGGAGTCCACGAATAATCTCAACCCGCTCTAAAGAGTCAACATCGCTGTGGATGTAGGCAACGCTGATTGAGAGGTTGTGAAGGTAGTCCGTTAGATCTTCCGCCATTCGCTTTGTTAACGTCGTAACAAGCACACGCTCTTTTTTCTGTACACGAATTCGAATTTCTTCCAAGAGATTGTCGATCTGATTCTTCACTGGACGCACTTCGATTCTAGGGTCCAATAGCCCCGTTGGGCGGATCACTTGTTCAACAACGACACCCATGCATTGCTCGAGCTCATAGTCGCCTGGTGTAGCGCTGACATAGATAGCCTGATGAATGTGCCCCTCGAATTCTTCGAACTTCAGGGGGCGGTTTTCAAGCGCACTAGGAAGCCTAAATCCGTGCTCGACTAGTGTCATCTTCCGCTGACGGTCCCCGTTATACATAGCACGGAGCTGGGGAAGTGTTACGTGACTTTCATCGAGAACGAGCAGGAAATCTTC
>JBIJAX010000010.1:0-52802 GCA_044345485.1 Kapaibacterium sp. (SeqCode) | reverse complement strand
CGCTAATTTTTTATCCATCGTCTGGCAGGGACATGCCGTTCTCCTGCCGACACAACATGAAGGAGCATTGACATGCCACGCAGCGTCAATAAAGTAGCGGCACACCAGAGAAAGCGCAAGTACTATAAGCTTGCCAAAGGCTACTGGGGTGCCAGGTCGAAAGTTTGGACCATTGTTAAGCACCACGTTGAGAAGGGTCTGCAGTATGCCTACCGCGACCGTCGCAATAAGAAGCGTACATTCCGTTCACTGTGGATTGTCCGTATTAACGCGGCAGCACGCCTTAACGGCACAACATACTCACGCATGATGCATGGTATGAAGCAGAAGAACATCGCAATCAACCGCAAAGTCCTTGCGAATATTGCCATGAATCACCCTGATGTTTTTACAGCAATCGTAAAGTCGCTGTAACACCAGAGTCAGAATTACGAAACAATGCGGCGACAGCACCACCATGGATGCTGTCGCCGTTGCTGTATATGCATAGATTTGTACCATGAGTATGCGCGAACACATCCAGACGTTGCGGTCCCAGATCGAATCAGAGTTTCAGACAATCTCTTCAGCTGAGCACATCGAGGAGTTTAGACTCCGTCATCTCGTAAAGAAGGGTACATTGCAGGGGCTGGTCGAGCAGCTCCGCAATGTTCCAAAGGATGAGAAACCTGAGATTGGCAAACTCCTAAATGAGCTGCGCGCCGATGTTCAGCGGTTGTTTGACGAAGTTCTGGTGCGGTATACGTCGGCAGACTCGGTAACACCGGTTGATGTCTCGCTACCGGCTCGTAATGCCATAGTTGGATCACAGCATCCGATCACTCAGACAATGGACAGATTGATTGCAATCTTTTCGTCCATGGGATTCGAGGTTGCGGAGGGCCCTGATGCTGAAGATGACGCGCATAACTTTGAGCGTTTAAACTTCGCCTCGGACCACCCTGCACGTGATATGCAGGATACATTCTTCGTAGAACACGAACATCGCCAAGACGTCTTGCTCCGAACGCACACGTCAAGCGTGCAGGTAAGGGTGATGGAAAATATGAAGCCCCCTATACGGTGTATCATGCCTGGCAGGGTCTATCGTAACGAGGCCGTCAGCGCTCGATCGCTCGCAGAGTTTCACCAGATTGAGGGTCTATACATCGATAAAGGTGTCAGCATGGCCGATCTCAAGGGAACGATCATGGCCTTCGCAAGAAAGTTCTACGATGAACATGCTGAGTTTCGGTTTCGTACATCGTATTTCCCATTCACAGAGCCGAGCTGTGAAATTGACATGTCGTGCTTCCTCTGCAAAGGCCATGGATGTCGCATCTGCAAGCACTCAGGATGGCTCGAGATATGTGGAGCCGGAATGGTTCACCCTAATGTGCTTCGTGCCAACGGCATAGACCCCGATGAGTATAGTGGTTTTGCGTTCGGCTTTGGAGTAGAGCGTGTGGTACTGATGCTCACAGGGATTGATGACATACGACATTTGTACGAAAATGACTTCCGTGTACTGTCGCAGTTTGCCACAGAATGATCCTGCACGCAAAAGACTTGTGGAAATCTTACAAGAGCACAGACGCTGTTGCGACTAGCGTGCTTCGTGGTCTGACGCTGACGGTTCAAGAACATGAATTCGTAGCGATCGTAGGGCCAAGTGGTGCGGGAAAGAGTACACTCCTGCATGTGTTGGCATCAATTGATTCGTTTAACTCAGGCGCGATACAGGTGGTTGTTCAAGGTCGGACGTACAGCTATGCATCGATGACAAGTGAAGAGCTTGCTCGGTTTCGGTTACAGCACGTTGGGTTTGTCTATCAATTCCACCATTTGCTGCCTGAGTTTACTGCCCTTGAGAACATCATGATGCCAGCATTGATTCGCGGTTCATCACGCAAGGAGGCTGCACTGCGTGCTGAAATGCTTCTTGAACGTGTTGGACTCTCAGCGCGATCAGATCATATGCCTGCAGAAATGTCTGGCGGGGAACAACAACGAATCGCTATTGCTCGAGCAGTTATGAATGCTCCATCATTAGTGCTAGCTGATGAACCAACGGGAAACCTAGATTCGGCTAATGCCCAGCAAGTTCGCACCTTACTACGTGAACTGCAGCAGGAACATTCTTTGACGTGTATTGTTGCTACACACAGCACGGAGTTGGCGCAGTCTGCCTCACGTATCGTGCATATCCAAGACGGTGTATGCGTGTGATGTCTACGCCTGCTCGTCGGGCACTCGTGATGGTGCTATACGGCCTGTTTCTCGTAGGAACTGGGTTGTATGGATACGTGGTGACAAAGAATCACAGCACATCATCGTTGTTCAATGGTGGTGTGTTTGGTGCATTGTTCGTCATTCTTGGGATCCTGCACGTATATGGACGGACATGGACACACACTGCCGCGTTGTCTGCAACGGTGATCTTTTTCTTGACATTTCTCTGGAGAGCAGCTCTGCAGTGGAGTTCGTTCGACTTCTTTGGCCCTACCACAAATTTCCAAGCTGAAGTTGCATTTCTACTTTCAGGTATGGCCGTTGTAAGTGCAATTGTAGCTCTGCTGCTCTTGAAAAGCCTGCGCCGTTAAACCACTGAGCCAAACAAATCAAATTCGATAGCATCGTCCACAAGCACGTCAACAAACGTGCCAGGCGCAAGGGGCGTCTCTGAACGCACGTAGATTTCGTTATCAACTTCTGGTGCGTCTGCCTCAGTTCTCCCACGGTACTCACCGTTAATCTCTTCTTCAACGAGAACTCGCTGTACGGTGCCAATCTTCCGTTGATTCTTGCCAAAGGATATGTCACGCTGAACGTCCATGATACGTTGCCTACGTGCTTCCTTCACCTCAGCAGAAATCGGATCTCCCAGGATATAGGCGTAGGTGTCGTCTTCCTGAGAGTAGGTGAACACGCCAAGTCTATCGAACTGCTGCTGAGTGATAAACTCAGCTAACTCATCGACGTCTGCCTCTGTTTCCGATGGGTATCCTACAATGAAAGTGCTGCGCAGTACGATGTCCGGGACCTGTTGACGAATGGTATCTAGGAGCTCCTCAGTAGTACGACGCGTAATACCACGGCGCATGTTTTTTAGAACTTCAGAGGATGCATGTTGTAGCGGCATATCGAGGTATGTACAGACATTGCTGTTGTTCCGAATCACCTTCAGCACATCAGTTGGGAACTTTGAAGGATAGGCATACATCAGACGTATCCAATCTGCCCCTGATTCATCAGCCATCCGTTGCACGAGCCGTGCAAGTGTTCGATCGCCTGTTGTGTCTCTGCCATAATATGTTAGATCCTGTGCTACGAGCACGAGCTCCTTTACACCCTGGGAAACAAGGTTTTTCGCCGACACAATCAACGTGTCATCAGGAATGCTTCTGTGCTTACCCCGCATAAGTGGAATAGCACAGAACGAACATGGATGATCGCATCCTTCGCTGATCTTCAGGTAGGCGTAATGATTTGGAGTAGAGAGCAGGCGCTCCCCGAGCAGGGCATACTTCAGATCTGGTGAAATTGCTTTGATAATCTGTTCGTATGCTTCCGTTCCAAAGAAATGATCTACTTCTGGGATCTCGGCTTGCAGGTCTGAGCCATAGCGTTCAGAGAGACACCCGGCAACAACGAGCTTTTGGAGAGCCCCTTGGCGCTTTAGTTCAGCGGCCTCGAGGATTGTATTGACGCTCTCTTCCTTGGCTTGGTCGATAAAGCCACAGGTGTTGATTACCAGCGTGTCCGCTTCTTCAATCGTAGAGGCGAGCTCAAGGTTGTTGGCTGTAAGATGTCCGGCAAGCGTCTCGCTGTCTACAGTATTCTTGCTGCAGCCGAGTGTTACGATATGTACTTTCATTGAAACTTCTGTTGTAATCGTTGCGCCACGCACTCTGGCACAAACTCTGTCAGATTCTGGTTGTATCGAGCAAGTTCGCGGATAATGCTCGAGTTGAGGTACGTGTACTTTTCGTGAGGCATGAGAAAAATCGTTGACACATCAGGCTGTAGCTTTCTGTTCATCAAAGCGATCTGGAACTCGTATTCAAAATCACTCACGGCGCGAATACCCCGGACAATCACATTTGCACCATGCTCTTTTGCGTAATCGACGACGAGTCCAGAGTGCACAGCAACAGTAACGCCCGGTAAGTGCTTCAGAGCTTCAATTGCCATTGTTCGACGCTCCTCCTCATCGAAGAGAGGAGTCTTCTTGCTATTAATCGCAATAACGACGGTAACAGCATCAAACATTTGTGCTGCACGTTCGATCACGTCAACGTGGCCGTTGGTAATGGGATCGAACGATCCTGGGTATATGGCGTGCCGCTGCATTGTGCAAAGTTACGCTAAGGGGCTCACACGGCGCATGATGCTAAAGGTAGTTTGGGCAAGCTCTATGTTCTTGATTTGCTGCATTTCGGGGAGTTCAAGAATGTGTTCCTGATCTCCATGTTCAAATGCTGCTAGGCCCTCAATTGCAAGTGCCCCAGAGGAGAGCAAAAGGGAAGCGATACTATTGCAGGCTTTTTGAGCATACGGCGGGTCTGCAAAAACGATTCGATGCTCACTAACCCTTCCGTACCGAAGATACTCTCGGGCATCAGCTCGGATAATCTGCACTAGTGGAGAGATGTCTAAGAACTCTGCAACAGTTCGTAGCTGACGGCATACATCAGCAGATGTATCCACCAGCGTTGCAAAATGAGCTCCTCGAGAGATAGCCTCAAATGCAAGGGCTCCAGTACCTGCGCAGAGATCGAGAACGGATGCACCTTGAAACTCAACATGATGTTCTAGAACATGAAACAAGGCTTCACGTCCGCGATCTGAGGTAGGCCTCGTTGTATCGTCCGGTGGCGATGGAATCGTTCGATGCTTCAATGTCCCAGCAATGATTCTCATGTGGTAAACATGCTGCCGGCTAGCGGAGCTATGGCATGTGCGCGTTTGATAATGCGCTGCTCTGCCTGACTGTCCAGCACCGAATGAAGTTGCTTGAACGGCTGTGATCGGGCGATCAGGATTCCCGACAATTCTGTGGTCGCTTTGAGCGCTCCGAGGTCCTCTGCTGTAATGAAGTCGCCAAACACCATCACAGCCTGTAGGTCTATAGAAAATCGATTTGCTACAGAATGTAGAATCAGAGAGAGCATAGATGAATATGAGTACTCATCATCATTCTTGAAGGAAGCATAGCTGCTTGGATAGTGCTGTTCGTTGATAACAAGGGCATGCCACATGCTGCCACGCCGACCAACAAGAAGCCAAGGTGCTGTCCGTGGCTTTGTGCTCCTCAAGGCCGCTTGAATGTCGAGATCCAGATCTACAGAAATGCGTGCTGACGTATCGGCAAGTCTAGCTATGCGGTGGGCAATCTTTCTGTCTACCGATACACTGGCTCGCATGGTTGAATTGGGCACGGTTAAAACGGACGTAAATGTCTCTGACGGCAAGGGCAAGAAATTGTCACCATCAAACCATGCTGAATACTCAAAATCAGATCTTGAGCTTAATGACTCATTCTCTCCGACAGGAAACCAGTGCATGCGGACATCTGCGGAATAAAGAACTATGTTGATGTGGTCAACATGCGCAGACCGAAGGTCTAGATCGTTGTCAGGCGCGAGCTCTTTATAGCCACAAAGCACCGGTATGCTGTCTTCTACCTGCCATGTCGCAACGAGGAGACGCTGAGGGTGAATGTAAACCGTGATATTCATGAGTGGCTCAAATTACGGCACGGTGATAAATGGACGCATACGCTCGAGCTTCTTTTTCCCAATACCCTTAACATCTAGCAGATCCTCAACAGATGTTAGTCTGCGTCGCCGGCGGAATTCAATGATTGCCTTAGCTGTGGCAGGCCCAATGCCTGGGATGGTCTCGAGTTGCTCTGCAGAAGCAGAGTTTATGTTAACGATAACTAAAGCCCGCTGCGGGGGCGCAGTGGGTAATGTCTGAGGAATAGAAGTAGCAGTATCTACAGCAATCCTAGACTTTGCCTCCGGAGCATTTGCTGATCCAATCGAGTCCAACATCGCTACGATATTCTGCGAAGACACATGGGGGTGCAGTGACTGTTCAGGAAAAACAAGCCCTCCAACCGTACCGAGAACCATACAGCAACTCAGCCAAACAAGAACAACCGACTCCTGCCGAGTGAGGACTGCTGCAGATTGCAGAAATAGAATAAAGCGCCTCATAACATGTCCTTCATGTGCGAGGCGACTTTTGGCTAGGAGATCGCCTCTTTCATTCGTTGAAAGAAACCGCCGGTTTGTTTGTGTTCTGAAGCGGAAAAGTGCTTACTAGAGGCCAGTTTCTTCAGAGCAGAACGTTCTTCAGAACTCAACTTTGTCGGTACGTAGATGTCGATATGTACGAGCTGATCGCCAGTCCCACGCTGATTGACATGTGGGATTCCTTTACCTTTCATCTTGAGCACGCTGCCAGGTTGAGTGCCAGGGTCGATTGATAGCACGGCTTCACCACCTAGTGTTGGAACCGTGACTTCACCGCCCAATGCCGCAGTAGGGAAGTCAATTGTAAACCGCATGTGCACGTCGTCGTCATTGCGCTCAAAAAACTCATGTTCCTGCTCTTCGATTACCACCATAGCATCGCCAGCCTGGCCACCTCTACGTCCAGCATGCCCCTTGCCAGTAAGAGGTATGTAATTCCCTGTGCGTACACCAGCAGGAATTGTGACTTTTACCGTCGTCTCGCCTTCAATGCGGCCTTCGCCGGAACATGATCCGCACTTATCCTGCAGAATTTCTCCGGTGCCGCTGCATGAGGTACAGGGGGCTATGTTGATAAACTGACCAAACACACTACGTGAAACTTGCCTCACTTCGCCAGAGCCTCCGCAGGATGTACAGGATGAGTATCCTGAGGTGCCTTCTGCACCTGATCCAGCACATGTGGAGCACGCCTTCCAATGGCGAAGCTTGATAGTCTTTTCTACGCCCGTAGCAATTTCTTCAAGTGTAAGAGGCATGCGAACGCGTAAATCAGCGCCTTGTTCTTTGCGTGAGCGCTGACGAGATCCGCGTTGTTGACCGCCGAACATGTCGCCGAAGATCGACTGGCCGAAGATGTCTCCAAAGGCGCTGAAGATGTCATTCACGTTCGAATACTCGTGGTACCCCTGCTGTCCGCCCATGCCGGCATGACCATATTGGTCGTAGCGAGCACGCTTATCAGCATCACTAAGAACATCGTAGGCGGCAGCCGCTTCCTTGAACTTAGCTTCTGCGTCCGAATTATCCGGATTGCGATCCGGATGATACTGCATTGCCAGCTTTCTATAGGCACTCTTTATCTCGTCGGAAGACGCCGTACGAGAAACACCGAGAACTTCGTAAAAATCACGCTGAGACATTGTTATTCGCCCTTACCAGGAGGATTGCCAGCAGAAGTAATAACCTTTGCATGCCGAAGCACCTTGTCATGGAGCAAGTAACCACGCTGTACGCTCTGGATAATAGAACCCTCTGGGTGCTCTGAAGGAGTATGCATCAGAGCCTCATGCTTCTCCACATCGAATGGTTCACCAGTGACAGCATCGATTACATGAACACCAGATTCTTCGAATATCCTAATCGCCTTAGCGTAAATCATCTCAAGACCCTGGATCAAGGACTCGACATCGCGAGTGCCTTTTGATGCTTCAGCGGCAGCGTGCAAGTCGTCCAGAATTGGAAGCATTTTTGTAATCGTATGCTGAGCTGCATGCATTAGTAATTCTTGCTTTTCCTGGTTTGTCCTGCGCCGGATGTTCTCGACTTCCGCCAAGCGACGGATAGCCGACTCTTTCCATTCGGCAAGTTCAGCATGAATATCTGGGCTATCAGAGGCAGTCTGTTCAACTTCGGAATGTTCGTCTTCAGTGTGTAGTGGAGTTTCCATGAGCCTATCGTGTGTTTTTCGGCGAGAATAGACGACTATCCTGGACGTCTGGTGTAGAACAATTAAATGTGGAGGTGAGAACCCCGGACATCATCTGTACGATTGCAATCATGCGCCCGTAGTCCATCCGACGGGGGCCTATGATACCTAATGAACCCTGAGCGTTGCCTGCACGATACGTCGTAGCAACCAGCGAATAGTCCGCAAGGTTTGCATCAACAATCTCATTGCCGATCTTCACTGAAACACCATCTGATCCCGATGCACTTCCTAATAAGTGAATGATCACATCTTCATTCTCGATAAGCTCGATCACGCCGCGTAATCGCTCGGGAGTATGATGCTCATGATTATCAAGAAGGTTTGTGGTGCCACTTACGTGTACGCTGCCTGTAAACGGTTCACGCGTGATGCTACTTAACTGATCTACGAACAATCGTAGTAGTGACGAATTGGCCAGGCCTGCATCGGCAGAGTCCGCAAAAATCAAACGCACTTCTTCTAACGGACGCCCCAAGAGTTTGTCATTTACAAATCGAGACAATGCATCGATCGACGAAAACTCGATTGGTGTAGTTGTTTCCAGACTGATTGTCCGAATCATATCACTGTCCAGATCAATTAGCACCACCAGTCGCTCAGATGACAATGGGATAACTTCTGCCCGACGCACGATCGACCTTGTGAGCTGTGGTATCTGCACCAAGGCAAGATGCTTGCTCAGAGAGCTTAAGACCCGAGAGGCATCTCTAATGATCGTTTCGCGAGACGCAGTTGCAAGCTCTGGCACAGCAATCTGCGGAGTGGAGGAGACAGAAGAGGAAACCGATAATGAATCAACGTAAAATCGATATCCTATGTCGGTTGGGATTCTACCAGCTGACGTGTGTGGATGTGTGATGTAACCTAGTTCTTCGAGATCCATCATGCTGTTGCGCACTGTTGCTGGACTCAACGGCATGGAGCGTTGCAAATACTTCGAAACATTGCGAGAGCCAACAGGAATGCCATGCAGGATGAACAGATGCACGACTGCCTGGAGAATAGAGATCTCTCGTTCTGTAAGCTCTCGAAGATCGTAGTTGAGATGGTGCCGAAGTGGTTGCATCGTTAGGAGACAACAGATAGGCAGTGACCAAGAAACGCAAATCCATCATACGAAACGTCCCACGAAACAATGACTGCTGCAAACAACAGTGCAATAACTCCTAGACCAATCGTATACACGATAGATGAACGTACATCAAAAACCACGGATGTAGCACGTAATACCCGAATCAGACTCCACAAGGCTAAGCCAAACATAAGCACCGGCACAACCTGTGAAAGTTGGTTAGTCGATAGTGCCTGGTAAAGGCCTATGCCAATTGGAAGCAGCGCTAAGAGAGGGAGTGAAGACCAAACGACAATTGTAAACGTATCGCGCATGTAAACTCTTCCACGCACGAACATTGCACCGATTCTGAGTAGTCCCGCTAGCACAACAAAAGCAAGGAGAACTGCCACCGTCCAAGCTAGAATGCCAAATTCCGTATGCCACGACACATATCGAAGAACCTCGTACGATGAGTCGCTTGGTAGAACAATGTGCAGGAGATACTCCACCGATGGATCAATCCGTATAAAGTAGAAGAACGATGATAACACGAGTCCTACGCTTGAAGATAGAACTGTCGCAAGCAATGTTGTCTGAGAAATTGATAGAATTCGCTGATCGCGAATGTCTGAATAGAAGTTGTAGGGACGCAGAACTGCTCGAACAACATATTCTCTGAATCGACGCGACTGATTGGCCGTAAATGCAATGGCTAAGGCCAGAAGCAGACCTGCTATGATAAACACGAGCGGGGTTGAGAACGAACCGTCACGCGCCTGTAGCAGGGGCAGCTTTTCATCATTTATCAGAGCCTTGTACACGTCATATGCAACCCTTCTCTGTCGGTATACATCAACGAGGCCGCTTGTACAGATATATGAATCAAAGTGATCTACAAGCATCGTAGGCCGCTCTAGCGTGTAGTCGTTAAATGACCACACAACTACGCCAGCAAGACCAGCTGCAAAAGACCAGTTGTAAAACTTGCTGATATTCAGCGCTTGCGCCTCATTTGAAAGCGGGTCGCTGAATCCATTAAGATTCAAAGGGGAGACAGCAGTTCCAAACTCTGCGAGGACAGCTGCAGATCGAAACATTCGAGACACGTCTTGGCGCAGCGTAGGGAATATCGTGCTATCAGCCGCAGAATAAAACTTGACGACAAAGAAGTCGAACCCCCCTTCACTTACAGAATTTAGAAGAGATGCTGGAACAACTTTGTAGACTTGCTTGCTCGTTTGTTTACGAAAAACTTGAAGAACCTGTCTGTGATACTCAGGCACCTGCTCTGAAGACTCGTCGAGACCATCGCTGATACCAATGGCCATTACAGATGGATGCGATTCTACAAACAGACTTATTCGCTCTGCAGCATTTCTGTATCGCGTGACGATTTCATCTTTCTTTAGCATCGCAGTTGGTATGTCAGAGAGGGGGGCTTCCACCATTACCATGATGCCATATTCATCACACAGATCGAGTAGGACGGGATGCGGAACGCTGTGGCGCATGCGAATCACATTTACCCCTAGCGTCTTTAGCATTGATACGTCTCTTCTAAACTGTCCATATGACATAGACGCACCCTGCTCTGGGTAGTCCTCTACATAGTCTAAGGCGTGTATACGGATGGTAGAGTCATTTAATGAAAACTTCCGCACTCCATCGACTGTGGCAATAGAAATGCTACGGAACCCAAAAATGCGCCGGTACGAATCGAGAAGCATGCCGTTATGTTCAACTCTGATGACCAGTTCATAGAGATGTGGGTTTGATAGTTTCCACGCAATAGGGTTGGATACGTTGAGTACGAACGGCATGCTGACTTCGCGTGATCTGGCTATACTCAAGGAATTTGGACCAGAACGTGCAACGACCTGCTTCGTTGCGCGGTCAACTAATTGAGCTTCTACTTGCACGGCAGCGCTGCCGACAGAGAGACCATCAGAAATCTGTTGTCGCACGATATTCTCGACTAGCCCACTCTTTATGCGTGCCTTAACATTCACCGTACCCATGCCACTGCGGACAGACGAGCGTACCTGAACATCTTCAGTCCAGACATGTGGGGTGCCGATAAGAAACACTTCCCGAAGTAGCCCCATTCTCTGAGCAGCGGATGCTCTGCCGAATCTCTGTACCCGGTAGGTAAGCCCAGACACCCTCGCGATGCCAAGTTCGATAGTGTTTTGTCCAGTGCGCAGCAACCCGTCGGGGATTCGGATCGTAAACGGTGCCATTCCACCGGGATACCTCATGATATAGCGCCCATTGACAAAGAGCTCAACCTCTTCAACGGCCCCCAACATGTTTAGGTGCCACGTACTTGATAGTAACGGGGCTTGGTCCATCTTGACGATCTTCCGTAAACGAATGTAGTCTCGTTGGGTAACATGAGACGGCACCCGTATCTGATCCACAGGTTTGCCATCTTCGATCACCTCCCAGGTGCCGCTTAGGTCGTAAACTTTACGCGTATCTGTAGAAATAAAACCGGCATATTGGCTTGGGGACAAGCCAGTATAACCTCCAACTCCCGCTGCCGTGATCCAAGCAATGGGCATGATCGATAGAAAGATGAGTAGTCGTGCAATTTGTCGCATAGCGCTCTGCAATAGGAAAGAAGCTAAATCGTGCATTAGAGCAACCTACAAAACTAACCAGCCGTTATCTTTGCGCATTAAGGAGTTTCATGGAGTGGGGTATTCTCGCCATTTGATACGTGGTTTTGCTGCTTGCATGTCAAAAGCAGCTCTTTCGGTAAACTTTTGAATTTAGGTGAGTTGCCCAAGGTGTTTCCCAACACACTATGGACATGGCTGGCCCTTGCTGGGCTGTTCGTTGTTTTCATACCCTCTCTTGAAGGTGCCGTGTTATCGGCACCCTGGCTTATGTCTGCGTGGGGGCTAGAAATGCGTGCAGACACAGTACTAACAGACACTACAAAGAAACTACTGGGGCCAATCGGGATCGGAGATCCAACCAATACTGATCTACCATTTTTCTACCCGAGCACATTTTTGAATCGCACTGGACTTTCCAGGGCCCAGCAGGCAGATAAGTACACACGTCAACCTAAGGGATACTCCAATCTTGGATCCATTGACTCAACTCTGACATCGATCAGGTTGTATGAACTCATGGAGGGAGTAGACGTTGGTACCATGACGCCCATGTCGCTTGAGGAGTATTTTCGACTACGTCGAGAACAGATTCTCCAGAAGCTTCGCGATAGTTCTCTGTCCAAGTATGAGTTAAAGAAGCCGTTGTCGGAGGCAGAACTCACGAAACTTCTCGATCAAGCGACCAACATCACCATCCCATTGCCGCAAAGCGCTTTGTTTAGCAGCATTTTTGGCAAGCCAGAGATCTCGATCACCGTCAATGGCGAGGTAAACGTGACGGCAGGGTGGCGATGGGATTCGCAAGCGCTCGGCACTGCGTCAATCACCGGACAATCTCAATCTGCACCTGTGTTTAACCAGAATATTCAGGTTAATGTTAGCGGACGGATCGGTGATAAGTTCAAGATGAACGTGGACTGGAACACGCTTAACCAGTTCGAGTTCAACAACCGGTTTAAAGTCGGATTTGACGGGTACGATGATGACATCATCAAGAAAGTTGAGTTCGGAAATGTCAATCTCGAAACACAAAGCTCGTTGATAGGGGGCGGACAGACGCTCTTTGGAGTTCGAGCGGACTTTCAGTTTGGCCCGCTCTTTCTCAAAACGATCGCCGCGCAACGTCGTGCAGAACGACGGTTCATCAACGCACGCGGTGGAGCTTCCCGTCAGCAGTTCTCGATTCGCGCATATGATTATGCTAAAAACCACTTCTTTCTCGATACAGCGTATTTCGCCATATGGCGCGAATATCACAAGTCTGTAACGCCGGTGTTGCCAGTTACAGGATCTGCATTAGTGGTCAAGGGCGATATTGAAGTCTGGGAGTCAACGACCGATCTCAAGGAGGTTCAGGCTAGCGAAGCTGTTGCGATTGCGGATCTCCAATCAATCAAGTATGCACAGGGTGAACGCTATGATCCAGCGCTCCGCAATCAGGAGATTAAGGCTGGTGTTGTCGAGCGCGGACGCTTTGTGCGACTTGATCCCAAACGCTATGAAGTAGATCTAAACCTTGGTACTGTAACGGTTCTCAATATTCGCAATGACAGGTACTATGCTGTTGGCTATCGCGTTGAAGGGGCCACTTCAGAGAATTCTGATGATGAATACTACGGTACTCTGACCACCAATGCCAATGAGCGAGATACACTTCTACTCAAGTTGATTGCTCGCCCTCAGATGCAGCCAGGCTTTAAGACCCTCTGGAAGCGAATGATGCGGAATCGATACAACGTTGGTGTTCCAAACATCAACCCGCAGGAAGCGAAGTTTGGGATGTGGTACTACCGGAGGACAAATGATTCTACTGACGTTCTTGACGGGGCGCCTGATAAGATCATGACAATCTTCCGTATCGATCAGGTGAATAACGGAACTGGCGTGCCTCCCGCTGATGCACAGTTCGATGCGCGTCCGCCGGTGTTTAATGCTCAACGCGGTGAAATCACATTCCCAAGTCTCGAGCCTTTCCGTGAGGGGCTGCGTGAGTACTTTGCCTCAAAGGGTAACGCCCAGCTTGCAGAGCAGTACATTTTTAACGAGGTATATGACACAACGGAAATCGCAGCACGACTTGTGAGTGCGCGCGATAGGTTTTTGATTGTCGGCGAAGCCATGGGTACCACAACGGGCAGTCGAATACCTCTCGCATATCAGCTATCTCCAGGTAGTGTGCGCGTTACGCTAGATGGAATGCAGTTGCGCGAAGGAGTTGATTATACCGTTGATTATTACACTGGGACGCTCTCTCTGCTTAATCAAAGAGCATTGCTCCCAAATGCTAATCTCAATATTGAATACGAGCAGAATGACATTTTTAATCTGACTACAAGAACACTTCTTGGTATGCGTGCCGACATGCTTCTGCTAAACAAACGCAGAATCACAAGTTCAGTAGGTATGACGATCATGAATTATGATCAAGCCGCAATCGTAGACCGAGTGCTGCCTGGTCAAGAGCCTAACGCAAATTTGATGTTGGGATTCGATGCAAAGTTCAATGCAGAGTTGCCATGGCTTACGCGTGCCCTCAACGCCTTGCCGTTCATCGATACAAAAGAAAAGTCAACATTTGCGCTTAATGGCGAATGGGCGATGGTATCGCCCACACCCAACAAACGGGTGTCCACGGTTGCAAGCGACAATCTTCGCTCTGTTGCCTACGTGGACGATTTTGAAAGCGCGCGCAGGTACCTTTCCTTCGGTCTTACTCCTACGCTGTGGACACACGCCTCGGCTGCAAAAGATTCGACGTTGTGGAATGATGATACCACTGCGGCACGATATCGTGGCAACATGTTCTGGTATCAGAAGTTTGTGCCCGATGTGCCACAGCTTGACGTCTATCCCAATAGGGCTAATGTTCAAGGACGCAACAACATTAATCCGGTTCGCATCACCTTTATCCCAGATGAGCGGGGCATTTACAATGCAAATTCAAACTTTGTAGATAATCAAAATCCTGCCTGGAATGGAGCAGACAGTGTTGCCGTGCGCCAGCAAGCACAGCTCTTTCAGCGTGATAACCGGCAAAAGGTATGGGGCGGAATGATGCGGTTGCTGTCGCCGTTCAATACCAACTTTGATAACGAAAATATCGATTACATCGAAGTGATGATGCGAATCGATTCCTATGAGCCGGGTTCAAAGATGTATATCGATCTTGGGCAGATAAGCGAGGACGTGGTTCCAAACCAGCGTCTTAACACAGAGGATCAGCAGCCGCCCAATAACCTGATCGACATCGGTGAAGACTTAGGGATCGACAATCTTGATAATGCTGGTGAAAAACTTGTGTATCCTGCGCCCCTTGACCAAGAGACCGATCCTGCGCGCGACGATTACCAATTCAACTTTGCAGCGGATCGTCAAAATCAGTTGGAGGATCAGTTCCGGAGGTATAACAACTTCGAGGGTAACGCAACTCAGTCGGAAATGGGGCAGTTCCCGGATACCGAGATATTGAATAAGAATAACGGCCAGACGATTTCCCTCGACAACAGCTACTTCAGATACGAGGTAAACCTTAACCCAAACCCAGCAACAAATCCGCAGATCGTTGGAGGTAATCCGGCGACAGGATGGTACCAATTCCGCATTCCTGTGCGGCGCCCAGACACAGTCGTTGGTAATCCGCTCTTTACGAACGTTCAGTATGCACGAATCCATTTTCAGGGTGGGGTTGTGCGGCTAGCCATAGCCGATTGGGGACTAGTTGGCTCATTCTGGCTTCGCAATCATCAGTTTCAGTCCAATGTTGAGCAGTCCGACACAGTGCTCCAAGTTGCATATGTAAACCGGGAAGAGAACCAGGATGCACCAGATTATTATACTATGCCACCTGGCGTAACGCCGCCTCAACAGCTTCAAAACCCAGATCCGTATCAGCAGCTCTACTTGAACGAACAGTCGCTTGTTGTTCGGTCTCGTAATCTTAGAGCCGGGGAAGAGCGCTTTGCTGCAAGAATCTTCCGTCCCTGGGACTTGTTCTACTATCGTGAGCTGGCATTCTTCATTCATGGTGACAACACCATGCCGAGCACAGTGGCAACGGGTTCTGTTCCTCCTGCCTATTGCTTTGTCAGATTCGGCGTTGACTCCTCCAACTATTATGAGTATCGGAGGCCGTTGTTGCGAGGGTGGCAGGATTTGCGTATCAAGGTTGCCGATATCACTGCACTGAAGGAAACGCGCGATCGGAACAGAACTGAAGAACGACAGGAGTTCCCTGTACCTGGTGATCCCGATGGAGTGTTTGCCATCAAGGGTAATCCGATTATGACAAGAGTTTCCTTTTTTGGATTTGGTCTGGCCAATCCCAAAGAGCGATATCCTAATGAACTCTCTACGACTATGTGGATCGATGAGCTGCGCGTTGTCGATCCAGTGGATGAGAGCGATTGGGCCGCTATTGGAAATGCGACACTCAAGTTGGCGGACATAGGTGAAATAACATCGGCGGTGAATCATGCAATGCCGAATTTCCACAAGCTTGAGGACCGCTACGGCAACCGTGTGCAGAGTACCACTTGGACAACGACATTGCAGGTTGGGGCCGAAAAACTCTTGCCCAAGAGCATGAAGGAAACTAGGATCCCTATCAGCTATACACATGCAGAGATTGCCGAAACTCCGCAGTTTCAGGCTCAAAATGATGTAGAGCTTGATGCGGCTGCTAATGCGGCTGCTAGCGACACGCTTCGGAAAGGGGCCTCGCAGGAAGTTGCACAGCAGGTAGCAACCAATGTGCGGCAGCGTTCACAGCGCGTACGAGTCCAGGACCAGTGGGCACTTAACGGGGTCAGATTAGGCATACCAGTTAAGGACTGGTATATCGATGACATCTTCAACAAGCTCACGTTTAATTTCTCCTATGCACAGGAATATGAACGATCCCAGGTCGTTCAGCAAAGGTTTGATTGGCGATGGAGATTTAAGGTAGACTACGCGTTGACGTTGCCCGGTAAGTTGTCTTTGCAGCCATGGACATGGCTGGGAAATACGTTTGGTCTGAAAGCCTACAAAGACACAAAGATCAATTTTCTGCCGCAGACGATAAATGCCAGCGTGAATATGACGCGGGCGCGCACAACGGAGCAGTCGAGATTCTTGCTGCAGCCAAGTCCAATCATTCGGGAATTTATGGCTGATAAGATGTTTGGGTTTAATTGGCGCCTAGTTGAGAACAGCTTGCTGAGCCCCGTGATTGACTACAAGGTTGCTTCGGTGTCAACACTAGTTCCATTTGAACTCGACGAAAATGGAAGACAACGCAGTGCTCAGCAGCTATCGAGTCAGATCTTCAATCTTGGGGAAGGCCGGCTCAATCTCGGTGCGGTAAGTAGTTACAATCAGACAATCACGTTTTCCTTTAGACCCCGGTTGCCTGATGTGTTTGGATTGAACCGACTACTTGAAACAACGGGGTCGTACAATGTTGTTTTTAACCTCATTGATCCACTTCAGACCGATCCTGCTCAGCGCGATATTGTTCGGGAAGGCAAGTACAGTGCGAACTTCAGGCTGAGTCCGGTGTGGAAATGGCGTCAATTCGGAAATGAGATCTTTGGTGCTCCGCCGAAAGGCGACTCGTCTGTTGGACGGATCATTCAGGATGTTTTCTTTGGCTTCGAGAACTTTACGTTTACAGTAAATCAAAGTACAAATGCACTAAACAGAGGCGTACTTGGTGAATCTGGATTTTCGAATCTCTGGGGAAGAACCCTAACATTCCGTGACAACCAGACGGCGAATGGCCCGAATACAGCCTATCAATTTGGACTCATCACGGACCCCCATGGAGATCTCAACTTGGTCTCATCACCTACATTCCCGTTTTTTAGGTTTGAAACCACGCCTGGAGTTAGACCAGTTAACGCTGTTATGCAAGACGACTACTCACAGAAGTCCAACATCCAGTTTCAGACAAATAGAACGCTATGGCCCGGTGCAACCCTAGATCTTACAATGAAGTCAGATCTAGGATTTAGTCGCAACCAACGTTTACAGACAGATGCGCTTGGTGTTCCAACGTTTTCCAATGTGAACAAGCGCCAAACACTCGATAGGTCGTTTGTGAGCTTCTCGAGTTTGCCGTTTGGACTTTCGAATGATAACGTCGAAACCGTAGTCAGACTCTATAGTGAACGGAAAACAGCAATTGAAGCTCAGTCTGACACAACAAACAAAAGCGCGCGGCTCTTGGAGGCGCTTTCAACATCATTTCGCGAAGGGTTTGAATCCTGGCAGTGGTTTACCGGAGATCTGGGAAGGGTACTTCCAGGCGTTAACTGGACGTTCCGTTGGGACGGAATCGAAAAGTTTCCACTCTTCAAGGGGCTCGCTCAGCGTGTGTTTCTTGAGCATGCATACCAGTCTACGTACACTGAGAATGCTCGAATCAATGACAATGGTCGGTTCATCGAAGTACAGCAGGTCAAGTCAGGCTTCTCTCCGTTAATCGGTGTGAACCTAGCATTTGATGAGCGGAAACTTGAAGGAGTGCTTACGGCTACTGGACGGTATAGCGTAACAAACACACACGGGTTCAATGCGTCAGCCAGAAGCGTTGTTTCGATGGAAACCTCTCATGAGTTCCAGCTCCAAGCATCCTATTTGCGCAGAGCTGTGCCGCTCAAGCTGTTTGGTATGGACTTGAAAAACGATCTTGAAATGACGCTTAACACGCAAGTACGACGAAATCGCAGAGCCCAGCATGATATTCTGAACTATAAGGGTCCAGATGGTGCCGTAGTTGATGGAACAACTCAGATTGTTATCGAGCCACGAGCTAAGTATACGATCAGCAATCGAGTAACCGCATCTGCCTTCTTTAAATATGAGGGTAACTTCAGCGAAGGGGCGGCAAATCCTGGCTTCAGCACTACACAAGTTGGCCTGGATATCCGATTGTCGATTTCCGGTGGGCGATAGTGTGAAACATGTGTGAAACATGCACTTCTCGAAGTTGCGATGGGTTCGTAGCTTTGCTGCTGATACATCATTCAGAACATCACAGCCGTCTAGGCAATTTGGAGCTTAATGTTTATGGGCAAGATCATTGCTGTTGCAAATCAGAAGGGTGGAGTTGGTAAGACAACTACCTCTGTGAACCTTGCAGCTTCGCTTGCAGCAACTGAGCAAAAGACTTTGCTTGTCGATATCGATCCTCAGGCGAATGCCACGCATGGTTTTGGTGTGGAAACTGCCCAGCTTGATAAGACTATTTATGAGGTTCTCGTCAATCACCTTCCCGTCAAGGATGTTGTCGTACCGTCATCAATGCCGTTTCTCGATATCGTACCCTCACACATCAATCTTGTTGGTGCCGAGATCGAACTTGTTGATCTTCCAATGCGTGAGCAATTGCTGAAGAACACGCTTACAAGCCTAAAAGACAGCTACGATTACATCATTATTGACTGTCCGCCATCGCTCGGGTTACTAACACTCAACTCTTTAACAACAGCTGACAGTGTGCTTATCCCTGTTCAATGTGAGTTCTATGCTCTCGAGGGACTCGGGCAACTTCTGAACACAATATCGATAGTACGCAGAACCACCAACCCAGACCTCGAGATCGAAGGTGTGCTTCTTACGATGTACGATTCTCGCCTTCGTCTGAGCAATCAAGTGGTTGATGAAGTACGACGCCATTTCGAGGACAAGGCATGTAGAACGGTCATTTCCCGTAATGTGCGTCTATCAGAGGCACCTAGTCACGGAAAGCCTGTGCTACTTTACGATGCATCTAGCATGGGTGCGCAAAACTATTTAGCGCTAGCCACAGAGATATTGGCGAAGAACGGCGCGGCCGTTGTAGTTGCATAAAATCGATAAGGATTCTTCTCGTGAAACAAGGAATGGGACTAGGCAAGGGTATTGGGGCACTTATACCCAAAGAGCTTATTCGCCCTGAAGGAACGTCTCAGCAGCCCCTTGCCGATGTGCAAGGTGATAATGCAGGTGTATCGTATATCGAGATTGCGAAGATCTCGACCAATCCGGTGCAGCCTCGGCTCCATTTCGACCAGCAGGCTCTAGAAGAACTCGCTCAATCGATAGCTGTACATGGCGTAATAACTCCAATAACGGTTCGACCCCATTTTGATGGCTACGAGCTTATCTCCGGTGAGCGAAGACTCAGAGCATCGCAGATAGCTGGAAAGACAACAATTCCTGCATTTGTGATCAATGTTGGTTCAGATGCTCAGATGCTTGAGATCGCGCTTGTTGAAAATGTTCAGCGTGAAGACCTCAATCCGCTTGAGATTGCAATTGGCTATCAGAGGCTAATAGAAGAGTGTGGGCTAAAGCAAGAAGATGTGGCCGTAAAGGTTGGGAAGGACCGGAGTACGGTTGCCAATTTTCTGCGCTTACTCAAGTTGCCAGATGATGCCCAGGCTTCCTTGCGCAATAAGCGAATTTCAATGGGGCACGCACGCGCACTTTTGGCGCTTTCAACAGAACGAGCTCAACTGGCGGTGCTCAGAGAAATCGTGCGGAAAGAACTTTCTGTGCGTAAGACAGAGGCTCTCGTCAAGGACATGGAGCTAGGGCACAAGGAAATTGCTCGAAATGGTGACATAGTTCCGGTTGTTGCTGCGAGTGCGTCTGCCCCGTCACCAAAGACACCTAGAACAGGAAGCTCTTCCTCTACGCTCAATACGATAGAAGATTCACTGCGGCATTTGTTTGGTACGCAAGTGAAGGTAAAAATGAAATCGAATGAGAGTGGTTCCTTTGAAATTGAGTTCTATTCTCTCGAAGAGCTCGAGCGGCTGCTTGAGCTGATGATGTCTCTGCATCAGCAAGGCGAATAACCTTGGTACCTGTACTTCATCACTCAACAGAGTACCGCATCAGATATAGTGATACCGACAAAATGGGTGTCGTATATCATGGTAATTACCTTCGGTTCTTCGAGATAGCCAGAACAGAAATGCTTCGGTCGTTGGGTCTACCATACGCTGAGTTGGAGCAGGCTGGCTACATGCTTCCGGTTCTAGAATCGTATGCTTCTTACCTCTTGCCAGCGAAGTATGATGAACTTTTGCAGTTACATGCATCAATTGAGGCAAGTATATCTGCAAAAATGACCATACAGTATGCGATTACCCGCCAGGGTGAAACACTGGTAACAGGATGGACACGTCATGTTTTTGTGACTTCGCATAACTTTAAACCCGTACGTCCGCCAAAGCACTTTGTAGACATAGTTAAGGGCACTCAGTCATGATCAGAGATCGTTTTTTGATTGTTGCTTTAGCCTTTGCAGTGCTTTATGTCCTGCATGTCCCGATCATGGCACAGCAAGCATCAATATTCCCATTTATGAGGAGCCTCACAACGAGTCGTGCTGCCGCGCTGGGAGGATCAACTGTAGCACTTGTAGGTGATGCGGGCAACGTTGTGGTGAATCCTGCTGTACTGGCAACATCTGACTCATCAGGGATCCAGGCTACATTTGTCAAGCACGTGCTTGACATTAATGCTGGACTCCTAACGTATTCAACAGAAGTTGGGGATGGTTTTGGCGCGGTAACGCTTGGATACATGAATTATGGAGATTTTCAGCGATCGACTGCGGATGGAACGATCAGTGGTTCATTTACTGCCTCCGACCTCACACTAGCAGCCTCATTCGCAAAAGAGCTTGATACATTGATTGCATATGGAGTAACCGCCAAGATCTTGCACTCTTCGCTAACTGATATGCGGTCAACAGCGCTAGCTCTTGATGCTGGACTACTTTTTCGATTCCCAGCCAAGCGCACCAACATTGGCATTAGCATCACGAATATTGGTACACAGGTGTCGACCTACGATGGTACACAAGACCGTTTACCTCTTGATATGCGAATAGGCTTGAATCATCGACTACGCGGCCTACCGCTTATGATCAATATATCCTTGAATCACCTGACGGATGATGTTGATGATATCGCTTCGCGATTTTCAAACTTCTCAATTGGTGGAGAGTTCTACATCGGTAAATATGTTCAGGCCCGATTTGCGTACGACAATGCACTGAGAAATACGTCAGCTGTCAGTGTATCGACGCAGCTTAGTGGATTTAATGCAGGCTTCGGTGTTCGCACATCGCGTGTGAACTTTGACTATGCACTGAACGTACTAGGAGCGTCGGCTGTGCTTCACCGGGTTACACTGTCTTCCGCGTTGTAACATATGACCTATCGAGGCTTCCACTATAGGGTTACACTTCCGTTGTTAGCGGGATGCATTGCGCTGTGGTGTGTTCTCCGACCATCGACTGAAATCGCTATCCCGTTGCTTGCGCTCTGTGGAGTTGTAGTACTGTTCACATTCCCTTGGGACAACTGGGCTGTTCGAAGGGGGCTTTGGGATTTTCCGGAAGAACGTCTGATAGGAAGAATTGATCGTCTGCCAATTGAAGAGATCGCTTTTTTCGTTTTACAAACACTTCAAGTCTCCTTCCTCACCTTGGCACTCTGCGCAATGATGCCAAGCAACGAAGCTGGGCAAGCTGACTTTTCATTGAATGTAGGTGTGCGCATTGGTGGAATGTTGCTCGCATGGCTCGTGATAGGTCGCTTGTCATCGTCATGGCGCAATAGAAACAAGCAATACCGGTACGCTTGGCATTTGTTCTACTGGTTCCTACCTGTCGTTGTAGTCCAATGGTTATTCGGATATGATATACTGGCGCCCCGGTTACCAGTTATTCTGGGTTCAACATTCGTTATTGGGACGCTCCTCTCAATGGCCGATGTTTGGGCTGTCCGAAGGGGAATCTGGTACTTTGATAAGAGTCAGATCACGAGAGTTTATGTAGCAGGCATTCTTCCGTGGGAAGAAGTCGCATTCTTCTACACAACAAGCTTATTGGTTTCCCAGAGCATTCTTGTGCTGGCGCCGTCAACGTTGCGATAAAGGTTTGTAATGGAAACACTTCGACTTGACATAGGCGCAGGAACGTGGTGGATCTATTTGCTGCTCGCGTTGGTTGCTGCCGTAGCTTCATGGTATAGTTACAGATCGACGGTGCCGCCGTTGGGTTCGCGAGATAAGGTAATCCTTACGGTGCTACGTGCCTTTGGCCTTGTGATGCTGTTACTCACGTTGTTTGAACCACTTCTTCGCATCCGCCAATCGGACAAGATTGAGCCCCGTATCGCGATAGCTATTGATGTATCAAATTCAATGCGTCTGCGCGATAGATCCATTGATCGGTTAGCACTGACAAAACAGGTATATCAGCAGATCGCCTCAGAACTTTCCAGCAAAGCGGATGTATTTGTTTTTGACCATCAGGTAAGACCTTATCAGAATACCACTGCTGATTCGATGCGATTCAACGGGTTCCGCTCTGACATTGGCAAAGCCATACGGTTCATTGGCAACTCATCCTTGCCTCGGGAATATGGTGCTATCGTCCTTGTTAGTGATGGTAACCACAACTCTGGGGACAATCCGGTGTACAACGCCGAGCAAAGTGGTATAGGTGTATATACACTCGGGATAGGTGATACGTTGGCCCCAAGTGATGCCCGTGTCGCAGGCATCTTCTCGAGTGGCATTGCTGTTGTTTTTCAGCCATTGTCTATCAGTGTCGATGTTGAGCACAGTGGTATGGCCGATGGCAATGGCGAAGTTGTGATTAAGGACAACAACCAAATCGTTGCTCGTCAACAGATCCCGATCTCGAAACACGCGGGATCAAAACGTTTGGCATTCATATGGACGCCGACCACTGATGGAATTCATAAGATATCTGCTGAGTTTGTGTCTCGTCAGAAGGAGTTTACCCTGTCGAACAATGCGGTCCATTCGTTCGTAAAGGTTCAGAAGAACAAACGCAGGGTTTTACTTGTTGCAGGGGCGCCTAGCCCAGATGTTGCATTCCTCAAAACCGCAATCGAATATGATCCAACTGTTGAAGTTGTTACACGCATTCAGCGTGATGGTTCTTCCTTTTATGAAGGACCAATCGATGCTGCGACGTTGCAAGATCTACATGCCATCGTTCTAGTGGGATATCCTACGGCATCTTCGGCTGCAGACCCTGTAAATAGGCTTGCTGAAAAGGCCAAGCGAACATCGCTGCTGTTTGTGCCGTCACTCGATACGGATTACAATAAGCTATCGAAGTTTGAGGATGCCATACCATTCGTTGTTAGCAGTAATCGAACTCAAGAAGTGCTTGTTACGCCGGATGTTGCAGCATCGAGTGCGGTTGATCCGATTATGAAGATTCGTGGTGATGATACAGATGTTGCAACCTGGAATCAATTGCCTCCGATATACCGAACAGAACATTTTGTTGAAAAGACACCTAATGCATCTGTTCTGTCTACTATTAAGGTCGGATCCGCGGCAATTGATGAGCCGTTGATGATAAAGAATGAGCGCAACGGGGTGCGTTCACTAGCTGTGCTTGGTTATGGCCTGTATCGATGGAAGTTGCTGGGGCAGGGTGTATCGGCTTCTCGAGGAACATCTACCCAAGATGTACTGCAGGCATTCATAGGTAATACTGTGAAATGGCTCAGTGTTCGCGATGACGAGCAGCGTATCCGTATTCGCAGTACCCATGAAAACTACGCCGCAGGAGAACGGATTGTTTTCAATGCCGTAATCCAAGACCAGACGAATTCAATTGTCGATGATGCTGATGTTACCGCTGAGATACAAGGTGGAGCTAATACGCAGAAAGTGATCCTGTCAAGCATTGGTAATGGTCAATACTCAGCCACTATCGGACCTTTGCCTCCGGGTGATTACTCGTACAAGGGAAGTGCTGTTCGAAAAGGTATTCTACTCGGAACCGACAACGGTCGGTTTACGGTTACCACCCAAAGTATTGAAGATGCTGCAGTTACGATGAATAGCAGTTTGTTGAGATTACTAGCGCAGCGCTCGGGAGGTGTATTCCTTCCAGCAAAGGAAGTTGATTCATTACTGCGAGCTCTTAGAAACGATGTGCGTTTGCAACCAGTAGTGCGTACATCAGATAGGGAGTATGCACTCTATCACTTACCATGGTTCGTTGCAGCAGCACTGACGGCATTCGCTGCAGAGTGGTTCCTGCGCAAACGTAGGGGCCTTGTGTGATCATTCGGTGCTTGCCTGATGAGCTACAGCAGCTCTATAGTGAGCAGCAGGCATCGATTCGGCGCAGACTCGTCGAGTTTTCGAATGTACCTCGTTCGTTATGGTTCTATGAGCTGTGTTTCTGTCTGTGCACGCCGCAATCAAGCGCAGTGCATGCAATGAAGGTGCAGCGAGTGCTTGAGCAGGAACATTTCTTTACGCGTGGCCATGATGTTTTGCATGTGTTGCGAGACTCGGACACATATATCCGTTTTCATAACACCAAGCATATACGGCTTCATCGTGCACGAGAGCAGTGGCATGAAATCGAGAACATCATCCAGCACGTAGACATGCCTGTCCGGGAGTTGCGAGATGCACTTGCCGACTGCGTCAATGGTTTTGGACTCAAAGAGGCAAGTCATTACCTCCGAAACATCGGCCGAAGAAAGCTTGGCATTATCGACAGGCATTTACTAACGAATCTCGTACGATGTAACGTGTACAGCGATATACCAGCCATATCTTCAAGAAAGAACTACCATGCTGTCGAACTCGCATTTGAGCAGTACAGTAATGATGTTGGCATTGATATGGATGAGTTGGATCTACTATTTTGGTGCGCGCAGACAGGACATATTCTCAAGTAAATTGCGCACTACAGAACATCTGTAGAGCAATATCACCTCTGAGCTGCATCCACAAGTTCTTGAAGTCGAGTAGTTGCCAAAACAACCTGTTCTTGCATTCCTTCGGCAAGTAGTACGTGTGTGTCGCGCATCCGCACTTCCACATTGCACGTTATCCTGTTGCTCTCAATTTTCGCAACACGGGCTGTTACAACCAGTCTTGCTCCGATAGCCGCCATGGCTAAATGGCGAATTGCAAGTGCACTACCAACAGCATCTTCTCCGGTTTCAAAATATGGTTCTATGGCCCTGCGTGCGGCAACCTCACAATGATATCCAGCCCAAAACGTGCTGTATACGGGATGTATTTCCCGACCATCTAACTGTGCAGACATTTGGGATGTGACCTTTAGAGTAACAATACCCACCGCAGATTCAATACCAGGCTTCATATTTGCACCATGCGTGTTGCGTTTCACACTTTAGGTTGCAAGTTAAACTCTACCGAGACTGCTGCAATTCAGCGTCAGTTTCTTGCAGATGGACATGACGTGGTAGAGTATGGTGCAGAGGCTGATCTGCTCGTCGTGAACACTTGTACGGTTACTGAGCAGGCTGATGTGGAGTGCCGCAAAGTGGTTCGCAGGGGGCTTCGTGGTGCACCCAACGCCCGTGTAATAGTTACGGGATGCTATGCTCAGTTGCAGCCAGAGGAAGTAGCCAGTATTGATGGCGTTACAGCTGTGGTAGGCACAGCAGATAAGCTTCGTATGGTAGAGCGTCTGCCAGAACTTCTAGAGAGTGATACGGTAACATTCCTTGTTGAAGAACTATCCTCGTTAACGACATTTATTGGTGCACGGTCTGGAAACGGAAACTCAAGAACTCGCGCGTTTCTGAAGATCCAGGACGGTTGCGACTATAGCTGCTCTTTCTGCACAATTCCGCTAGCACGGGGTCCCGCTCGGGCTATGCCCTTGGAGAGTATCAAACGAGAATTGCAGGCCATAGCGATCGACGGATATGAAGAGTGCATTCTCACAGGGATAAATCTTGGTGAATACGTATCGGCAGAGGGGAAACGGTTTGTTGATGTGCTTTCAATGATCGCAGACATGGAGCTTTCTTATAGGGTTCGAATCGGCTCGATCGAACCAAACACGCTCCATGACGACGTGCTTCGGGTTTGGAAGGATAACGGCATCTTTGTCCCGCACCTTCATATGCCGCTGCAAAGCGGATCCGACGCTGTGCTGAGGTCCATGAAACGGAGATACAATACAGCAATGTACCAACAACGAGTTACGTCGTTTCACTCAGCGTTTCCCGATGGCGCAGTCGGTATCGACGTGATTGCTGGTTATCCCGGCGAAAGTGATGCCCAGTTTCAGGAAACCGTCAACTTCCTACATTCAATCCCGTGGACATATCTACACGTGTTTACATACTCTGAGCGAGAGAATACGCTAGCGTCATCGTTGCCAACATCAGTTCCAATGCAGGTGCGCCGGGAGCGGACGCGATTACTGCGTGCGTTGAGTGAAGCGCGAACACGCGATTTCCATGCCTCGCAGCTAGGTAGCAAGAGAACGTTTCTTCCCGAGGGATATGATCCCGCGACAGGTAGCTGGAGCGGATGGACGGAAAATCACGTGGCTGGCATTCTGCGTGCCCCATATACGATTTCCAAAAAACGCATGGCCGTGCGGCTTGAAGGACTGATTGATGATCGTGTTGTGGTCGTGCCGATTGAAGGAGAGAGCTGATGAGAGTATTCATTGCTGTCGATATGGAAGGGGCTACTGGGGTAGTCCATCCTGATCAGTTAACACCTGACGGACGTAACTACACTAAGGCGCAGCGACTACTCACGGCTGATATCAATGCAGTTATCCAGGGAATTCTGGATGTGCACCCGAATGCAGAGATACTCATTGGAGATGGTCACGCCACTATGCGTAATGTGCTTCTCGAAGAACTCCATCCATCTGCATCGCTAGTAATGGGACCGGCAACCACGGACAACAAGCCCCTTTGCCAGCTTGAAGGAATTCAGTTCGGAGCCGATGCAGCAATGTGTGTTGGGTATCACTCAAAAGCAGGAACCCGTGGAGGTCTCCTGGCGCATACGTTTATTGGATCGTTGATTGCAGATCTGAGAATGAACGGCAAGTCTGTTGGCGAAGTAGAAGTAAATGCTGCTGTTCTATCGTCGTTTGGAATTCCATTAGCAATGATATCAGGCAATAGTGATCTTGAGTCTGAAATTCGGCAATGGAATACCAGTTCTGTATTTGTGTCAACAAAGACTACACTCGGTCCAACGGCAGCGATATGTTATTCACCGCAAACTACTGCTGCAATGCTCCGCAAAGGAGCGTCGGAATCGATCTCGAACCTGCAAAATTGGCATTTGCACAGCTTGGGTGAAGTTAGTTTTGAAGTTGATACTAAACATCCTGAACAGCTTTGTAGAGCGATTGAGCACCCTGGTGTTACACATGTTGCAGCCAACACATTCGCAGTGGAGGGGCCAAGCGCCTCTGAGGCATTTCGGCATTTATGGAGTGCATGTCTAGCCGCATTGGGTGAATTGCCACAATGGCTTCGATAAATGCCTGTAGGGAACTGCTAGTGCGGCGCTTCCAACGCACGCTGATTAACGGCTTCGATTTATTCGGGGGCAACTGCAGTCTGAACGTTCAATCAACAAACCATGATCACACAGGGTCAATTGTGTGAAATATGTTGTTCGCATAGCCGATAGACTCAAGGTTGAGGCCGTGAGCCGGTACGATGATAGGAGCTCGTTCACGAACACGTGATTGGAGGAGGTGCGTAAGATCATCAACGGTAATCCTCTTGCGTGCTACAGACATAGCTACGCCTACCATAGCTCTGCACATCCCGTAGACGAATCTATTTGCACGGATGCGAATCATCAGTTGCGAGGATGTTTCCTGCATCTCGCATTTCTGTACTGTGCAGACATACGACGTTGTGGCAGGATTATGTTTTGAAATTGCCGTAAAGTCATGTTCACCAAGCATTACGTTGAGTGCATCTCGGAGCAGATCAGTCTGGAACGGCAACTTCGGATTCCATGCAAAATGGCGTTGGAAGACGCTGTCGGACGTGGTAATGGTGTATACATACTCGCGCCAGATTGCATCAAACCGTGCGTGAAAGTTATCCGAAACATGCGCAACCTCTTTGATGCGAATGTCAAAAGGGAGACGTGTGTTCAGTGCAATCGGCACCTTATCGAGTGGAATCCGATGTGCATGATCATAAAGCTGCGTATGGGCAACTTGGCCAGATGCATGCACGCCTGCGTCTGTGCGTCCTGCGCCGTGAATGATGCATTCATGACCGAACGTTTTTGTAAGTGCTTGCTCCACATGCTGCTGTACAGTAACACCATTCGACTGCCGCTGCCAGCCGGCATAGCGTGTACCATCGTATTCTATGAGAAGTGCGATTCGCTGCATTAGGCGAAATTAACTACCTGTCCGACTTCGAGCGTATCACGTCCGCCTGCATAGGACAGATGGCCATGATAGCCACCGATAATATTCGCTAACACCAGCACATCTCTAACCATAATGCTCCGCCACGTGCCGATACCCGTTACTGTGCCCTTCAACATTAGAGCAGCAGACCGGAGTTCGTGCTTAAACACCTGACGTACAGTAGGGGGGACAACACATTGCAGAAAGCCAGTTTCGTCTTCAAGGGTAATAAAGAGCATGCCATGAGCAGTTGGAGGGGCTTGCCGTAGCATTACAATACCTGCTGTAGCAACTACGATTGGTTTTTCTATCGACATTCGATGAACTGTTTCTATCGAACGAATCTC
The DNA here is from genome assembly GCA_044345485.1 of Kapaibacterium sp. (SeqCode). Lineage (GTDB taxonomy): Bacteria > Bacteroidota > Ignavibacteria > Kapaibacteriales > Kapaibacteriaceae > UBA10438. The sequence goes on along the minus strand of JBIJAX010000010.1, from coordinate 23,606 downwards.
CATACTGTTCATACGTCTACGATAGAGCGTCATAGGGTGCACTCTAGCTGATCCATGCGTGATGTAATCATACGCTAGACGTTCCTGTGCCCGGAGCTGAGGAAGATCAGGGATTTCATCCTCATGAATGTACGACTCAGTAAACAACATCTCCGAAGGACGTCGCAGCTGACGCTTACGAACTACCCCAATGATCCACATCGCACGACGTGCATCAGGTTCTAAAGATGAGAGCGCACCAGATAGAGCGAGGCTCTCTAGAGCATTTACTGGAACATCCGGCAGACGTAGCACAAGATCTTCAACACTTGCAAACATCGCTTTGGCACGCTCAAAAACTATCTGTCGAGCTACATCCTCACTAACATCACGGATTGAGGTAAGGGGCTTGCGGATAGCCCATGAATTCTGTTCAACAGGTTCGATCGTATAGCGAAGATGCGAGTGTGTAATATCCGGCAGCCGCACGTCTACTCGAAATCTTCTAGCTTCCTCCTCAATCGTCATCAAATTGTACATGCCTGGTCTGTGCTGCATAAATGCAGCTAGGTATGCAGCCGGGTGATGTGTCTTAAGCCAAGCACTTTGATAGACAATCTTTGCAAAAGCGGCTGCGTGTGATCTGCAAAAGCCATATCCAACAAAGTGAGATACGATCTCATAGACACGCTCTGCGCTGCTGTGATCAACTCCTCGTGCAAGAGCCCCCTCGATAAACTTGTTGCGCATCGACAACATGAGTGCCCGGTCTCTATTCTTCGATACGAGTGCTCGAAAATCATCAGCTTCTTCAAGGGACATGCCAGCAAAGCGATGTGCGATTTCGAGTACCTGCTCTTGGAATAGCACAATCCCAAGAGTATCTCGTAGCAGGGGTTCAAGATCTGGGTGAACATATTCTACAGGTGCCTTACCTGTTCGACGTGCGATGTATGGGTGTACCATGCCCCCCTGTAATGGCCCTGGCCTGAATAGTGCTACCTCTGTAACCAGATCATCAAAGCACTCAGGCTGATGTTTGGCAAGCAAATGCATCTGCCCCTGTGATTCGATTTGAAATACTCCAAGTGTCTTGCCGCTTCTGATCAGAGTAAATGTCTTGCTATCATCAAGTGGTATGTTGTCGATATCAACGACCCTGCCTTCGCCTGTTGCGATAAGCTCTACGGCTTCGCTGATACAGGCTAGCATACGAAGACCAAGGACGTCGAACTTTACAAGCCCCATTGCCTCTATATCATCCTTGTCGAACTGCACCACAGCTACACCATTGGCCGATCTCTGGACGGGAGTAAGTGTTTCTAGCGGCTTGCTGGAAAGTACCATGCCGCCTGAATGCTGTCCCAGATGACGAGGATGATCTACTAAGAGCTGTGCGCTGCCTATCAAGATATCCAGCATAGGGATCTCTCCGATAACAGACTGCAGTTCGCTGCGGTAGTACTCGATAGGATGATTTGTCCACGATGGTACGCTCTTTGAAAGTCTGCCTACGATATCCATCGTAAACCCCAGGGCTTTTGCAGCATCACGCACGGCCATTCTCAATCGGTACATGATAAGCGTTGCAGTCATTGCAGTCTGATCTAGACCGAAACGCTCCTCCATCCATGCTATGATCTCGGAACGTCGGTCACTGTCGAAGTCGACGTCGATATCGGGAGTACCTTTGCGCCCTCGATGAAGGAATCGCTCAAACAGTAAGTGATGCCTAACAGGGCATACACCGGTAATCTCGAGTACATATGCTACGATAGAATTCGCGGCAGAGCCTCTGCCGCTGCAACGAATACCACGCCTGCGCGACTCTGCTACAACTTCGTGGACTACGAGAAAAAAGTCAGACAATTCAAGTTCGTCAAGAACCTGTAGTTCATGCTCCAGCAGTTCTCTAGCACGTTCTGCAGTAGCCGTATCAGCCCCATGATATCGGCGTAGAAACCCCTCATGCGATAATGCACGAAGTACATCAGCGGCAGTTGTGTTGTCTGGAATTCTTGCTGATGGTGGGGTTATCGTGTCTGGTATAATGTCGAATGTGCATTCCGAGATGATCCTGCTGGTATTGCGAAATGCGTCCTCAAATGGAAGCAGTACTCTCAGCTCGTGTTCGCTGCGCAGACATTGACGGTCGTTAACCGGACGTAATGGATGAGGATCATGAATCGTAATCCCTTCGCGAATGCAAACCATGAGATCATGAGTGGCATATTCGTCGCGCGTTGCATAGCGCACATCCTGCGCAATTACGGTTGGAATCTGTAACGACTCAGCCAATCGTACGGTTTGCCTAGCTCTGCGGCTTGCCCATGGTCTTCCATCGTGCTCGATTCCTATGAAGATGTCCTGTCCAGCAAGGATTTTACAGACGTGTTCTACTACGTGCTGTTCAGCACTGCACGCATGGATGATCCACAAGCAGCTTGTCAGGGGGCTCACACGGAGATGATCAGTGATTGTAGTGTTACCGCGTACTGCTGTGATCAATGCACAGATCTGGCGGTATCCTTCTGCGCTGCGAGCGATAATTGTTACATCGATATCCTCGATCGTGCAATCAGTACCAATTAATGCACAAACACCATGTGCGTGGCATGCTTTTTGGAGTCGTACAGCCCCATACACACCCAGGACATCTGTTAACACAATGGCATCATGTCCAAGACGGGCTGCCTCTGCTACAAGCGATTCAGGTGAGGATGCCCCATCTAAGAAAGAAAAATGTGACCGAGTATGTAAGGATCCGAACGCCATGTCGAAACAATATACAAAACGTATAAACCATGCCATGAAACTTGTCGTAGTTTCGCAAGGTCACCGCACACATTCTTCACATTCTCCCAAAGAACGATCATGAGAGGTCTACTCCTAGCCGTCTGTACATTCATCATTGCACATGCTGCGTACGCACAAGACTTAAAGCTTCCAGTACTAAGTCCTAGCTCTACGATAAGCCAGGATATCTCCACATCTCGCATCGAGATCTCCTACAGCCGTCCATCTGTGCGAGGCAGAACGATCTTTGGTGACGTTGTACCGTTTGGTTCTGTATGGCGTACTGGAGCCAACTCGGCCACCAAGGTCACATTCGGTGAAGATGTCGTTATCGGCGGATCAACTGTGAAAGCAGGTTCGTATTCGCTCTACACAATTCCAGATAAGCAGGAATGGGTGGTGATCATCAACAAGAATACAGGTAACTGGGTGGCAAACGGTTATGATACAAAAGACGATGTAGCGCGTCTGACTATACGTCCAGAAACTCTTTCATCGGTTATCGAAACATTTACAGTTACGATCAGTTCGATCACGTTCTCTGCCTGTACGATCGACTTAGCATGGGAGAAAACGCGTGTTTCTATTCCTGTCGGCTTCAACAATCAGGAACGTCTACTGGCATCGATCGATAAAGCTATAGCCAACCCGACAATTCCATATCAACCAGCTGCTTCATATCTCTACGAAACAAATCAGCAGCTCGACAAAGCACTCGACTATGCCACAAAGGCAGCTGAAAAGAATCCCAAGGCATACTGGATTCAGCTTCTACGAGCTCGTATCGCCGCCAAATTGGGTAAGAACGATATCGCACGCCAAGCCGGCGCGCTAACAATTGAACTCGTCAAGGGAACATCTGCAGAAGCAGAGTACACGAAGTATGTTTCCGACCTGCTCGGTACGCTGAAGTAAACTACGGAAGAGACATGCAGTATTTGGTTGTGATAGTTCTCGGACTCGTGTGTGCAGCTTCCTCCCTGGCACAGCAGATCCGTCCGGTACCTTCTGTTCGTATCTACGGACAACTCCAGAGACTGAAGTCGTTGACTTCAGTGCTCTACATTGCAGCACATCCTGATGATGAAAACACACGTTTGCTCTCCTGGCTTGCTACCGGACGAAATATCAGAACTGGGTATTTGTCGCTCACGCGCGGAGACGGCGGACAGAACATCATCGGCTCCGAACAGGGGGCTGCATTGGGCCTCATTCGTACACATGAGCTGTTGGCGGCTCGGAGATTAGATGGTGCAGAACAGTATTTCACACGTGCCGTGGATTTCGGTTTTTCGAAGAATCCGAAAGAGACGCTGCGGCAATGGGACAGCCTACAGCTGATTGCTGATGTTGTGCGGGTAATACGAGAGTTTCATCCTGACGTGGTGATCTGCAGGTTTCCCAAAGACAGTATGGCAGGGCATGGACAGCATAGCGCGTCGGCAATCATTGCAGAAGAAGCGGTAAGGTATTGTTACGGTACATCACGGCTCTCCAAAGACGGTGTAGAGTATATCGATTCCATTCTACGCTCCTATCCTTCGATCTCTGGTGAACAAGCATGGAAGCCTAAGCGCTTACTGTTTAATGCATTTCGGTTTGGCAACCGCAGCACAATTAAGCCGGGAATGTTTAGGCTTGATGTTGGCCAGTATGATCCACTGCTAGGAATGGGGTATGGTGAGCTAGCAGGTATCAGCAGGAGTATTCACAGGAGTCAAGGGGCCGGCACACCGAGCACTCCAGGTGTTCAGCCGGAATATTTCGAAACTCTCCTTGGTGAGCCTCCAGTTCGGTCGCTCTTCGACGGCGTTGATACAACGTGGAACAGGATAGGGAGCCTCGAGATTGCTGCCGCAATAGATACTGTCGTCAGAACGTTTGATATGCACGCGCCAGCGCGATCACTGGATCAGCTTCTGAACATACGCGCAAAGATTTTAGATGTTCGAGATCCATTCTGGAACCTTCAAAAGCGGAAAGAAATCGACAACATAATTTACTCGTGTATCGGGCTAAGCGTTGACCTTTCTGTACCGCAGCCGTTTTTGACATCAGGCGATACATCTCGTGCAACGATGCGCTTTATCACCAGAGCGGGCAGGCCTATTCAAGTGCTACCCATCTCAGTGCCTGGCGGGGCAATCATCGACGGATTTACGTCCTACAGTGATTCGCTATATACTGCTGATGCAAGATTTATGCTGCCTCTAAATACTCCTGTTACCGAACCCTATTGGTTGTCGAAGTCAACAAAGAATGCGTTCTTTCAGCTCTCTTCGGAATTTCTGCTCGGTGCTGCTGTATCGCCACCTGTGCTTGAAGTACCTGTTATCATGACGATAGGCTATGAGACCTTTATGCTATCGGTACCTGTTAGTCATAAGCGTCTGGATCCGCTAAAAGGGGATGTAATTGAAGAGTTGCGCATCGTGCCGCCAGTGAGCATTGAACCGCTTCAGCGTATTGTGTACAGCCACAATGGAAGTGCTAGAGTGTCTGTACGTCTGCGTGCCTTTACCCATGTTCTTGCTGGATCGCTCGTCCTACGTTCAGATCAGGGTGTTATCTATAAGCAGGATGGCATCACAGTTCGTGCAAATACGGACTCACTGATCACAATAGATCTCAAGGTATTACAAAGCACAGGTCTGACTGTTGGCCTCCAGATTGGGTCAACCTTGCATGAAGCCTCCGTGGAAACGATCAACTACGACCACGTGCCTGCCTTGCAGTATCTCAAGCCTTCAGAGATTCGTGTGATAGCAGAGAAGATTAATGTTACTGCACGGAAGGTTGCATTTGTAGCTGGTGCGGGTGAATATACACCGGAGTTTCTGCGAGGGCTCGGCGTGCAGGTAGACGAAATCACTGACGAAGAGATCCTAAAGACACAAGAACTGCTTTCCTATGATGCTGTGATCGTGGGAATACGCGCCATCAATACGCGTAAAAACATGAAGTACCTCATGGCATCGCTATTAAAGTACGCTGAGCTTGGTGGAACGTTGCTGATGCAGTACAACACATTGCAAGACATGGCTACGACCGACATAGCCCCGTATCCGCTTACCATCTCGCGTAACCGTGTAACGGAAGAAGATGCAAAGGTTACGATACTGCAGCCGTCTCATCCGCTGCTAAACACCCCCAATGCTGTCACGGAAGATGACTTTGCGGGGTGGGTCCAGGAACGCTCGTTGTATAATCCCGGTCCATACGACAGCCGCTATCAAGAGTTACTCGAGATACATGATTCTGGCGAAGGGGCTCAACGTGGATCGCTACTGTATGCCAAGCACGGAAAAGGACACTATATCTACACTTCGCTCGCGCTGTTCCGACAGCTACCAGCCGGAGTAACTGGTGGGATGAAGCTGTTTGCAAATCTCGTGAGCATGAAACGTTGACGCTAAACGGTGCGCCGTGTAACTCAGTCATATATTCGCGAGATCATCCAGCCCTGGATATCGCTGTGGTAGATCTCCATAACACCTGAACTACTGATCAGCAGGATATAGCCACGTTGCTCATCCTTACCCCACCAAGGACCACGACTGCTCCATGTATCGATGATCTGATTTATCGTATAGGTGCCTCCACGCCAACAGATCATATAGGGGCTCGTATCATGATATGCAACGTCAATTGGTTCCTGGATGAGTTTCATTTTGTAAGACCTTGCTGCCCAGATGTATCTAGGGCATCACGTGGAGTAATTGGCATGCATCTCCCGTACTCTTCAGGTATTACCGACCAAGGATTTTCAATCACCACTTTACGCATCACATGGGCGTATCGCGGTAGTAGGAGCCGTAGTACATTCTTGGCATCTGTGGATGGTGAGAACATCAGCGTCTGTTCCGCAGCTGGTGTTGCCAGAGATGCATAGCGTACTTGTAGTCCCCACCAAGGCCTTGTGCCATCTAGTATCTCATGTGTAAGTACTTGTAGGTGTGTGAGAAGTTGGCGTAGGACGTTCGTGCCGGAGCGTAGGATGCGCTCACGCACAGCTATAGGATGGTCTGCTCTATCCAAAGAGGCAACTTCTACACGCCATGTATACCGCGTAGCAAGAAGCTGGCAGGCCTGACGCGCACATCGCTCTAATGATTCCAAGATCGGTCCAGGCTCTAGCTGAGCTTCTCCAAATCGCTCATACGCTACAATAGACGCAGGCGGCACATACATAGGCAGGGGAGAGTTGTCATGATCATGCAGAAAATGGTAGAGAGTTCTGCCACGACTACCGAATTGGGCTTGAAGATGCTGTCGTGTTAGCTGACGCAGTGCACCTATGGTGTCAAGTCCAAATAGGGTCAGTCGTTCGATATCATGACTATCAAACTCAAGTTCTTTGATGTGAAGTAATGCATTCGCTGGCACAGCATCAGCATCGTCATGCACATCTACACGGCCAGGAGTTGCTACACAAGACTGCAGAAGGGCATCATGACGTGTATTGGATATCGCCGCACGAAGGCGGTGTTCTGATACCAGAAGGCGTAGTCTGTGGATATCGTCAAGCCCACAATAGATCCTGCCGCGTACAGGCAGACTGATTAGGGGGGTACAAGTATGAATCTGCTCTACAACAGTATCGAAGTAGGCGTCTGTATACAAACCGTATAACTGCATCGACAAAATCATGATGCAATTATACGAAATGTATAGATTCTAGAGCTGCTTTATGCAGTTGCGTACTACGCCAACAATCGTAAAGTCCATTTCAGCCGTAATTGCGATGTCTTTGTACCTGCGATTCTCTGCACGCAATACTGGGCGGCCATCTACCTGGAGATATCTCTTTACCGTTAGCTCGCCATATACCTTGGCAATCACAATTTGTCCTGCCCTAGGCTGCACTGCACAATCAACGATCAATGTGTCCCCATCACTGATGCCGGCATCTGTCATGGAATCGCCGACAACGCGGATAAAGTATGTGCTCTCAGGGTGCTCAAGCAGCATGTCCGCTAAATCGATCTCACGTTCGATTGTATCATCGGACGCCGTAGGGAGGCCTGCGCTAACACCAATAGCAAGCATGGGGATGCGGTGTTTGCTTGAACCCTTTTCTCGACGAGCAGGCGCAATGACTTCTGGCGAATGATGCTTCAGCTCATCAATCAGACTCTTCATCCCGGAGATATGTTCCTCGAGGCGTTCCATGAGGGACTTTTTGCTGTTTGATGTTGAATCGTTTCTTGAGTACTCAGGAAGCAACGGGGAACCGTAGCCTGTTAGGAGCCAACCAGAGGAGATTCCGTAGCGCTTTTCAAGCGTTGCCAGAACGTTTTGCGGCACTGATGTACGACCTGATTCCCAAGAATAGACCGTAGGAACTTTGACGTCCATGATCTTTGCATACTCTTGGACACTCAATTTCAACATAGATTCCCGAATTTGGCGATGTCGAACACCGAGTTGCACGCGGGTTGGCATATGGTCTCCTAATACAAGATGTGGACAATTTACAATATGTCGATGCAATTGACAATACCAGATGCAGAAATTCTTCTCTACGAGGGTAGTAGTTCACCCTTGATGGGCAGCAATCATTTTCCTGCGTTGCTTCGCGAAATCCCATGGCGCCAGGAGGCGATTACGCTCTTCGGTAAAACGTATGTGCAGCCTCGTTTGATCGCATTCCATGGTGAACAAGGGATTGAATACACGTATTCCAAGAAATGCTACGAGGCAATACCATGGACCGATACACTCCTTCATCTTCGTGGAATTGCCGAAGACGTTGCTCAAGCCCCATTTAATTCAGTACTTGCTAATTACTACCGCAACGAACGTGACAGTATGGGAATGCACGCTGATGATGAACCAGAGCTTGGGGATAGGCCAACGATCGTTTCTATCAGTTTGGGTGCAACGAGAACTTTTGTGCTCAAACATAAATCAAGGGCAGACATTCCTATCGTTCGCATACCGCTACACTCAGAGAGTATCCTTGTCATGAAAGGGGCCACCCAACAACATTGGTTACACGGAATAGAAAAAAAAACGCGGGCTCATGGCCCGCGCATTAATCTAACGTTTCGGTGTATTCAGAAACTGATACGACCAAAATGAGATCGCATCGTCTGATTATCTACATGCATCCAGAACTGCATCGAACTGCTGCTGTGTGCAGTTTTCGTAGAATGTTTCGTTGACAGCAATCATTGGAGCACCACCGCAGGCGCCCATACACTCCACCTCTTCGAGAGAGAACTTGCCGTCTGTGGTTGCTTGGTTATGACCTATACCTAGGCGCTCCTTAGCGTGCTTGTAGAGTGATTCTCCGCCACGCAGCATGCAACTCACATTGGTACATACCTGAACGTGATGACGTCCCATAGGCTTTTTGAAATACATCGTGTAGAACGATGCAACGCCTAATACATGTGCGTAGGGAAGTTCCATAACGTTGGCAACTTCCTTCATAACATCTTCGGACAACCAGCCCCATTTTTTCTGCGCCATCCATAGAACAGGCATGATGGCAGCCTTGGGTTCAGGATACTTTGCCTTGAGGGCGCTGATCGACGAAAGTTCGTCAGGAGAGAATGTAGTGCTCATGGCCACAAAAATACAGATTATCTGAGCCGCTTGACAAACAGTTTTGATCCAAGCCAGATTCGGAGCGCGGTAATCACTTTGTGTAGGGTATTGACCCTGATTTTCTGTTCGTAGACGTTGAAGTTCTGCAGCTCAATCTTGTCAAGTAAACGATAATAGATCGCATCCATGATCTCGGCCGCCACCATAGTTAAGCGCTCGTCTGGACGGAGCAGGGCGCGAGCATGATGATAATACTCGCGTGCTCGCTTCGACTGATACTCCATGAGAGAAACAAATCGTTCATCATAGACTTCATTGCGAATGTCTTCCTCAGTCAGTTTAAACCGCTCTAGGTCCTCGCGAGGAATATAGATGTAACCACGGTCCTTGTCAGCTTTTACATCTCGTAAAATGTTTGTTAGCTGTAGCGCATATCCTAGATGAATGGCGTACTGTCTGGTCTGTTCGTGCTTGTAGCCGAATATCTCAATACTGATCAGGCCCACGACAGAGGCAACAGAGTAACAGTATTCTTTCAGCTCAGAAAATGTGGCATATCGATCTTGTACTAAGTCGCGCTCACACCCATCGATCAGCGATAAGAAGTACTGTTTTGGTATAGTAAACCGCCGTATGACAGCTCCTAACGCAGAAACGGCAGTACTTATATCAGCATTGGGGTCGTACATGGCCTCGATTTGTGTCCTCCACCAATTCAAGCGTTGACGTTTCTCGTGGATCACAGCAGGCTCGTTGGATGGGTTCTCATCAACGATATCATCGATCCTGCGTGCAAACGCATACACTGTTCGTATTGCCTCGCGTTCCTCACGTGGCAGGAAACCAAACGAATAATGAAACGAAGTGCTGCCCTGAGTTGAAAAACTCAGTTCGTCTTCTGATTCGGCATAGACGTGATGGGGCATACCTGCAAGTTACTATCTGGGGCGAAACAGTTGCACAACAAGCTTCCATGCAGTCAATGTCGGTCGTATCATTCTGTCTTGTCGGTTGGCACAGAGCTCAAGCATAGTACGCCCGCCATGGACAATTGCCCATAGTTCAAGTCGAACACGCCAAGATGTTGCATAACGTACTACAGTTGAACCCTCGCGATACAGCTCACGCGTTCTAACGATAACCTCATGATCTGGTAGGGGAAGGTAATTTCGATGACGAGATAGGTCTATGGAAACATCCTGAAGAAAATTCGTGATCTGTAATGCTGTACAAATGCAGTTAGAGGCATGTATCGCGGCTTCTGAAGGTTCGTTGCAACTGTGATCCAGTCGTAAAAAGAGCTCTCCAACGGGATTGGCGGAATTGCTGCAATACTTCAACACATCATCCCATGATGTTGGAGCGATAAACGACGAATCTGCTACAAATGCATCCAACAGGCGATCAAACAACGAAAGGGGTAGCCTACACGTTGTGATTGTGTTAAGCAGTGCTACTTGGATTGGATCATCTGGCGACGGAGACCGAAGTGCAACTCGCAATACTTCCAGTTTTGCAATGCGCGAGACCGCGTCTAGAGTTCCTTCGTCTGCAATGTCGTCAGCAGTGCGTGCAAACGCATAAATAGCGTACAGATGATCGCGCATATGCTTGGGGACGAGAAACGACGCAACGGGGAAATTCTCGTAGTGCTGCTTTGCTATGCGTCTGCAATGCAAGTATGCTTGTGGTACTGAAATCACTTCTTGGCTGCAGGTGTAAATGAAACGTCCCCATGCTCAGTGAACATGGGGACGTTAAAAATGCATTACTAACAGGTCTTATCCTTCTTGGCTAAAACGCTTGTCCTTGATGTCCGCCTTTTCGCGCACCTTTTGGAACCATGCTCCAAAAGCGCTATTTCGGAGTTTCTGCGATAATGCTTGGAGCGTACTTGTTGGGTTCTTCGCATAGTCAGAAACATTGGCATCACTTCTGCTGATGACCTTGATCACAAACCAACCACTTTCGCCCTTGATAGCCTTGCTAACAGATCCAACCGGTTGGGTAAAGGCAGCCGAAGTAACCGTGTACTCGTTACCAAACCCGCTGATCATCCCGTTGTCTTTGATACCAGTCTGAGTCGCAAAGGTGATCGTTGTATCTCCACCACGTGCGGCCGCCAAACCTTGTGCTGCTGAAACAGCAGCGATTTGCTTTGCCTGCGACTCAAGTTTGGCAAGCTTAGCACGTTCCGAAAGAATACGCTTGATCTTGTCTTTTACGTCCGCAAGCGGCTTTACTCCTGATTCACGAGCATCGGACACTTGGGCGATGACGGTTCCATAGTACTTGATGTCACGGCGGATAACAGCACCTACTTCTTGTTCAAATGCCCATGAAGTTAGCTCACGCGACTGCAGAACTGGTGTTTCACTGCTGAAAATAGGTGTTTCTTGCAGCTGGGCGTAAAACTTCTTGATATAAGGTCCTGCGACACTTTCGATTGATTCTCCATTTTGCAAAGCCTGATATGCCTGCTCTGCAGCTGCAGCAATAGAGCGCTTTGTGGCAGCAGAAATGCCAGCCTTGATGGTAATTGCAGAGTGCTTGTATTCAACAGAAAGCTTCTCTGCGACCTTAATGATGTGATATCCAAATTGAGTTTCAACTGGCCCAACAATGGATCCAACTGAAGCTGCAAAGACAGCACTATCAAACTCTGGTACCATGCGCCCCTTGGCAAAGTAGTTGAGATCTCCGCCTTGCTGAGCTGATCCCGGGTCCTTTGAATACGTCCTCGCTAGGCCTGCAAAATCTTCGCCCTTTGTTGCCTTAGCAAACACCGAATTAGCCTCCGCTTTCGCTGAATCCTTGTTGACTCCGAATGGAATCAGAATGTGCGAAGCTCTTGCGATTGGATTCACGCCTTCGCGCTTACCGTCAAGTCGATAGTATGCGATACCACCCGCAACGTTCAGCGGACCAAACACTTCACGTGGCGCCAGTGAAGAGAGTGCCGTTACGATGGAAGGGTCTAGTTCAGATGGAGAGGTATAGTCGTTCTCCGTACCACGAAGAGTGACCATCTCACTGGAAAATGCAGAATCACGCTGCTCCAGAGTTGTGTACTTCGCAAATGTTTCAGCAAGACGCTGAGACTTCTTCATCGCATTGAGTGTGTCCTCGCGCGACGGGAGTGGTGGGAATGCAATGAACTTGATTGCACGCCCTGGACGCTGCTTGTAGTACTGTTTGTTCTTCTCGTAATATGCCGAGATGTCAGCATCCGTTACGTTGACGTCGCTATCACGAACGCGGCTGGTCGACAAAGCCACGTATTCAATGTCTGCTGAGCTGTTTTCACGAATGAACTGGCGCTTGCCGACTGCGAATGAAGGTGTACTTGCTGCAGTTCCTACAGCAGAGGCAATCGCCTGCTGCAACATCTGGCTGCGCAGATAATCTTCTGTCTGAAGGAGCATCTCCTTCCACTTTTCTACAGTTAGACCATTTCGCTCAAGGAGCTCCTTCATGCTTTCTGGATTTGTTACCAGCTGCCATTGCATTTTGGGGTCAAATCGTCCGGCAGTGTCTTTGCCAAACTGAAACTGCTCTGGTGGATTTACAAGCAAAACGTCAATGATCTGTTGAGGCGTAACTACGAGCCCCATTTTCTCAGCTTCCTGCTTGCGCAAGACTTCATTGACCATCTCATCAAATACCTGCTGACGAACGATTTCGTCATCGATCTCTTGATCTGGATTCTGCTTGCGCTGACCATCGATGACCTCCTTCACGCGAGCTTCAAAATCGCCCACAGAAATTGGTTCACCATTGACCTCTGCCACAACCATGGATGCGCTGCCGTTGCGCGCGTTACGCATATTGGTGCAACTGGAATCCTGGACCACCATAAACACGATGAACAGGGTTGCAATCACTGCAAGGAAATACGGACTGATCTGCCGAATTCTCGATATAGCACCCATGTGGGCACCCCTCCGTCGTAATTCAAGAAATAAACGAACGTCAAATATACGGCGTGTAAGCCATTTAGCTCTGCTCTATTGTCGGTAAGTTTGCCACATGAACGTTGGAACCTATACGATTTCGCTGCTGGAAACATGCAGATTTGGTCTAGATGGGGGAGCCATGTTTGGTGTAGTCCCCAAGACATTGTGGGAAAAGGCATACACAATAGCAGATGCGGCAAATCGCATTCCTATGGCCGCAAAAATCCTGTGTATTCGCGGGAATGGGCGCTGTATCCTGATCGATACCGGCAACAGTCCGTTTATGCCTGAAAAGCTTGCACATATCTACAAGATGGACTTTACAGAGTTCTCGATTGATTCGTCTCTGATGTCCAATGGTATTGCAGCGAATGACGTAACAGACGTCATTTTTACGCATTTGCACTTTGACCACTGTGGGGGAGCTATGCTCTCAGACGGGACCCCACGGTTCCCCAATGCTCGGCATTATGTCCAAAAGGAACACTACGAGTGGGCTCTGAATCCATCTGAGAAGGACAGGGCCTCATTTATGCCGGAAATGTACCAGCCGCTTTATGATATGGGGCTTCTGGAGCTGATAGATGGCCCGGGCGAGTTGTTCCCTGGGATTTCAGTGCTTCCACTCTATGGTCACACGAAGGCCATGCAAGCCGTTAAGGTATCTGACGGCACGAACACGGTGTTTTTTCCTGCTGATCTCATGCCAACAGGGGCACACGTTCAAGTCCCGTATGTAATGGGATATGACAATTTCCCACTCACAGCAATTGAGGAAAAGAAACGGCTGCTGCCTCAAATGATTGATGAAGAATGGGTCGTTGTCTTTGAGCATGATGCGTTGCGTGATGCAGCTCGTGTACGTATGGGAAACAAGGGGCCAATCTTGTCTGATCCAATTTCACTAATCCGTCCTGGTTGCTAGATGGATCGAATTACTCGAAACGGCGTGGAATGGACGCGGGTGTGTAGGTCTATTGATGTGAGCGAGCGTCATGGTAAACGGGTTGAACTCGATATTGAGTTTGACCTAGCATTGTTCCGTGTTAATGGCACTGTATACTGCGTCACAAATGTCTGTCCACACAAACGTTTGCCGGTGATCTATGACGGTTACGTCGAGAATGGCATCGTAGCGTGTCCGATGCATGGGTGGAGATACGATGTACGAACTGGTTGCAAAGACACTGGTAACAGCCGGCTCTCAACATACGATGTTCTTGAAGCTGATGGTTGGATCTACGTTACTTTGCAATAATGAGCGTTATCGGCGTTGAGGCTTGCACGGAGCTGTCCGGCTTTGGCGATTGCCCAATGACTGTTCCAGCTTCAAATGCAGAAGATGTGCGTTGGACAGTGGCCCCCATGGTAAGGCCATTTGATTCAAGTATCTGCTGGGCTTCTGCAAGAGTTAAACCCACAAGATCTGGCACCGGCAATCCACCGCCATTGGAGACTACTATGTCGATTGTTGATTCTCGGTGTAGTGGTGTTCCCTCTGCGATACTCTGCGATATGACGGTACCAGCAGATACACTCGAATCAGATCTATATGTGACCGAGCCAAGGAGTAATCCGTAACGCAGCAATGCTAGTCTGGCATCTCGTTGAGTCATTCCTTGCAGCCGTGGAACGCGGATACGTTCAACACCTTTGCTTATCGTTAAGTATGCCCGTCTGCCTTCCTTGACGATTGCGCCTGAGTAGGGAAGTTGCGAGATGATTTGGCCTGCTGGCGTCTCGTCATTGTGCTGTTCGCGTACCTGTACCACGTGTAATCCAGCTTGTTCCATGGCCATGCGCCCCTGCTCTGCCTTCATTCCAACTACAGAGGGAACAGAGATTGTAGGAGTCATTGATACAATCCATGGCAGGATGCCTTGGTCAACACCAATGGCAACGAAAATCACGATGATAGTAGTCGCAGATGTTGCGAGCCCTATTTTGCGCCATGTCCACATCTCACGAAGATATTGTTTCGACCGTTTCGGTCAACACAACGCTAATCGTTGAACATCTTTTGACGGCAAAGAATGTTCTCATCACAACGCACATCAACCCTGATGGCGATGCACTTGGTTCGGCTCTCGGTTTGTTGCATTGGCTGCGGGCAAACTCAATTCAAGCGCGTGTTATGCTTCCAAACGCTGCTCCGACCAATCTAGGTTGGCTTCCAGGGGCCGACGCGGTGGATGTTTGGGCAGAAGATAAACAGCCATATGTTTCAAGTGCTGATACCATAGTTGTCCTCGATCTCAATGCTATTTCGCGTCTCGGAACCCTAGGTTCTGCCATTGTGCATTCAACTGCACGTATAATCAACATCGACCATCACACCCATCCTGAAGAATTTGCCTCACTTGCATGGATTGATACGGAATCATGTTCAACATGTTATATGATTTCACAGCTCATCATGTCTGCCGATGCATCAGCGGAAATGACACCAGATGCGGCAATGTGCCTGTATACGGGCATCATGACCGACACTGGGTCGTTTCGATTTCCGAGAACTACGGCGCCTGTTTTCAAAACAGCAGCAATGCTTCTGGATAAGGGGGCAGATCCGGTTTTGGCATATGACAGGGTCATGAATCAGGGATCGATTAACCGCACTCAACTTCTCGGAAAAACACTGAGCCAAATGTCTGTTCTTGCTAACGGCCGTTTGTGTGTGATGACCGTATGCCAAGACGATTTGCAAGAGTATGCCTGCACTGTCGAGGACATTGAGGGCTTTGTCCAGCAGACGCTCACGTTACGTGGTGTTGAGATGGGCGTCCTCATTGTTGAGCTACCTAACGAAATAAAACTCTCGTTTCGATCCAAAG
Organism: Kapaibacterium sp. (SeqCode); assembly: GCA_044345485.1. Lineage (GTDB taxonomy): Bacteria > Bacteroidota > Ignavibacteria > Kapaibacteriales > Kapaibacteriaceae > UBA10438. The sequence goes on along the minus strand of JBIJAX010000010.1, from coordinate 7,489 downwards.
GTGCGGCATTCGTCCGCGATCTCGCAGCCGTCTATGGCGGTGGGGGACACGTCTATGCTGCTGGAGCTCGAGTAACGGGAACAGCACTTCTTGATATCGTTCGGGACGTTACTCAGCGAGCGGTGCAGTATTTGGGAAACGCCTAGCCTAGGCTTGCTCCAATAATCTGTACGCCGAGGTCAACTTCAGCATGAGATAGATTAAGGGGTGGACGGAACCGTACTGAACGATCTCCGCTGCCCACCAGGAGCAAGCCATTGTCATATGCCTTGCTCACAAAAGCATTGCGCGCCTCTTTCGTAGGGAGGTCAAAGGCGCTGAACAGCCCCATGCCGCGTATGTTGCTGATAACATCTGCACCGACACGTGCCTGTAATGCTGATAGCTGATCCCGGAGGTAGGCTCCTACAGTTCCAGCATTTGCCACAAGATTTTCCTCAGCAATGATCTCGATGTACTTCGTTGATCGCACCATGTCAACTAACGAACCGCCCCATGTAGAGTTGATGCGACTGGATGTATGAAAAACGTTGTTAGGAACTTCGTCCAGACGTGGGCCGACAAGAATACCGCATACCTGCATTTTCTTGCCAAACGACATGATATCGGGTTGTACGCCAAGACCTTCATGGGCCCACCAGTGCCCTGTCATTCCAACACCAGTCTGCACTTCATCAAAGATGAGCAGCGCTTCGTGCTCATCGCATATTGCCCTCAGTGCTTGAAGAAACTCTGGCCTAAAGTGGTTGTCGCCCCCTTCACCTTGAATGGGTTCGATAATAATTGCCGCTATATCGTCGGGATTTTCAGCAAACGCCTTTAAAATCAATGCTATTGCTTCTTGCTCACGTCGTTGGACGTCTGCCAATACTTCGTCTGTAACAGGGAACGACAGAAATGGAGTTGGAATACGGGGCCATTCCCAACGCGGCCAGAGAGCAACTTTTGTCGGATCTGTATTTGTCAGCGACATACAGTATCCAGATCGTCCATGAAAAGCACGTTCAAAATGTATGATCTGGTGCCCCTTCTCGTGGGCGTAACCCTTGGCAAAGTTTCGCCGAACCTTCCAGTCCATAGCGGTCTTTATGGCGTTCTCAACGGCTAGAGTGCCGCCATCAATGAAAAATGCATACCGGAAGTGCTTAGGTACCGCAAGACTAAACAGCGTTTTTACAAAGGTCGCCATTTCAGATGTGTATATGTCTGAGTTTGACGGCTTGTTGAGTGCAGCATGGCCAAGGTATTGCACGAATGCTGGCTCTGTCATCTTAGGATGATTCATGCCAATTGGCATCGAAGCAATACATGTAAAGAAGTCCAGATATTCCTTCCCAGTTCGAGCTTCGACAAACCAGCTCCCATGCGAGCGATCGAGATCAATAACGTGGTCGAAGCCATCGACGAGCATATGCTCGCGCAGCGATGGGATAACATCCGAAGCAGGGACGTGAAATCTTGGCTGGTATTCGGGTTTGATGTTCATAGTCGCAAAATTACTGCTAACTCGTTGACAGAAAATAGATGAAAGTTCGAACCCGATCGTTTTACCAATTGGGGTTCTTTGTATATTGGACGTAATTGGAAATAAATCAGTTTTAGCATTTGTAACTCACTCGGGATAGGAGTAACAATGACAGCAAATGGTCATGCAGACGTACCAAAGTCTGGAATACAACACTCTATGGTGTTGTTAGGGTTAACGGTGGCAATCGCCGCACTGTTGTACCAAATCGTTCTTCCATGGGCAGTTCAGGGCTTCGTTACAAGCCTGTTTAAGCCGCATGAACTGAAGGATGGTGCGGAGTATGGATATGTGGTTAACCGTGTTAGAGTCGTGATGGACAAGGAAGATGCAGCGAAAGATGCAGCTACCCGCCAACAAGAGGCAGATGCATCTGGACTAAAGTCTCTGATGAAGAATGCAAACATCGTGTTTGACTTTTCAAGCGCTGAGCGGACAAAGGACAGAGATGGGTATGACAAGCATGCTGGGGAGTGGATTCTGCGCCATACAGAAGAAGGTGGCTTGGGAGAGGGCTCAGTAGTTATCGAACCACCAATCGCTTTTTCTGTTCTAGCGCTAGCTCTGGGCTTTACCATTGCGATCTTCGCGACATTTTTTATGCCAAGCTCTATAGGCTTCATGGCTCAAAAGGTTGATCGTGAAATCCATCACAATAAGACAAAGATCCGTCTACAGACTGGCTTCAGTGACGAGATAGTTGAACTTCTTACTATGCCGAATGCTGATCTCGATGCGCTTGAACACAAGGATGTGCGCGCAGCATTTAAAACAGTTTGGGATCGCACCGCTCAGGGTGATGAGTCTGGTAAGGGTTCACATGGTCGTCGCGTAGTGCGTTTTGAAGATGTGTTTACTCCAGATATCGCACTTTCAACGTTCCGAACTGAGGCACTCTTCGTGCGTATCAACGAGTTTTTCTCGGACTTCGTTGTTCAAGAAATTGTTGACACTACTGGCGGTATCATGTGGTCACGTGGCCGTCATCGCCTGTTCCCAGGTCTACGCCTATACATGGCGCACCACTTTACAGAGAAGTACTCCAATAACGTAACGGGTCTTGCGTACTTCGGTGCAGCTATCCTGATCGTTATTATCGGTATCCGTGGTCTAAAGTTTATTCCGGGTTCACGTCCTTCACTCATCCTTGCTGCAATTTCGCTGGAAGGAACACTTCTTGCCCTTCTAGCATTTGGTCTCATCTACACTGGTGCTGAAGAGCGTATCGATAAGCTCATGAAGAAGATGGAAGATGCGAGCAAGAATCAGCTTGAGACAATGAAGGATGTTTCGGAAGACATGCACTCAATGGCGAGCGCACTTGTTGGTGAGACATCTGAAATCATCAAGAAGAAGGTTGAACTTGCAATTGCTGAGGCACTTGCGAGTGATGACAACGTGAAGCGCGTTGTCTCGGACAAGGTTGCCGAGAAGATCATTGTTGCAATGCGTGAAGCATTTCCAACGCCAAAGGCTAACGGCTAATTGTAATAGTTAGCACAGCGACTACGTCTTACGCCGTGATGCAGTAACTTGTGTCACGGCGTTTTTATTACGAGTGAGCATGACAGTCATACGCTATATCGTCATCAGCACACTACTCCTCTTTAGTGTGGCCATTCAGGCTTTCGGGCAGGCATCAGCATTTGGTGTGCGGTTCAGCGAGCGTGGCCTGCGTGCATTGTGTCATGTAGCACCCAGTGGACGCATCACACTGCAGCACTTGGCATCGGGTGCACATCCCGACGTTAATGTCAAGAAGGATGTGCTAGTATATGCGTTTTACGGTCCTGCCAATGGCGAGATCCGTTGCTCTACAACACCGCGTGATCTGGCCAACCGTTGCCGTGTCGACCGAAGCGGATCCTATGGAGGCGCTCCTGTATACACCATCACTATTGACCCCACGGCATTCTCTGACAATGGACGACTCCTGGTAACGGACTCATTCGATGTGCGTGTACAATGGGACGAAGCATTAACACAGACTATATCGGTTATCCCTCCCTCATCAGCCCCCTTACTAAATCCTACGTGGAGGGCCAAAGCAGTTCTTACGCAAAAGAAGAGTCAAGAAGGGCTGCAGGGCAACATCTCTCCTGGTACATGGTACAATCGCTTTGCTGAGTACAAGCGGCTTCAAACGTCTCGAGATGGAATTGCCTACATCAACGGTGGCGAGGTATTGTCGACTGGGAGCAGTGTTCCATTTGAAAATGTCGTGTTGTATTGGAGAGGATCTGAGCAGCCTATCTACGTGCATGACAAAGATTCGTCGGGCACCCTTACGAGTGTTGATCAGATATTCTTTCGTGGAAGAAGACCCAGTGGTGATTCGACGTGGCTAGACACTTATGACTCCACCTCGGTGTTTTACATATCTCTCAAAGGGGCGCCTGGTCAACGAAAACGGATTCAGCCGCTTAAGCTTGCCATTGGAGCCACTGACACCATCAAGAGCGTCACCGTGCGTCAACGAGTAGAAGTTGATACCGGATATTTTCACCCAGGAAGTGGTATTGACGATGATCATTCCATTTTCGAATCATCTCTTGTTCCACTCGAGGGATTTTATTGGCGTAGTCTGTATGGCAGGGGAAAGGAGTATGCAACCTTTCGAACGCGCTTTACTCCAGCTCAAACAGGGTTTGTAGCGTGGCGCGCAAATGTTGCGACCACAACTGCTAATCCAAAGTACAGCCCTGAACACATATTGAGTTTCTGGCCATCCACGTCGCAACAGCCTGAACGTCTTGAAATAGATGGATACCAATCAACTGCCTATGAGTTTAAGCAGACTGTGCAGCAAGTGCCCTCGGGTGAGCAGTCCATCATCATTCAAGCAACAGGCAGTGATGAACTCCGGCAGAATACCGATTGGTATAGCGAGGTGCTCGTTGATGGTTTCGATGTAGAGGGGGATGCGCACCCTGTGTTGGATTCTGGTAGGCTACACTGCATTATGACTACCCCCGATAGCGCAGTGCTTGTTCTCAATAATGTCCGACCCGGTCCGGTGGTTATTCTCGATACAACGCGCCATTTGATTAACATACAAGAACGTCACACCCCAGGTGTTACAATCCGTGCTGGCATGCGACCCTCTATCGTTCCCGATGTAGCGTGGGACGGTGTCTCATTTGATGCGACCGTTACGATTGGATCTGAAACCATATACATCGATTCTCTCCGATCACGGTTGGCAGTAGTTTCAATAGACACCGCAACGGGATCGATAGTATCAAAGCGAGACCTTTCCAACGAGCAGGCGAAAGAGCTGTTATCGACCAAGGGCCAAAACGACCTTGTAATCGTCATCAATGCCGGTAATACTCCTGATCAGCAGCTAGTTGGTCAGCTTCGCGACAGAGGGGTGCCAACTGTAAAAACAGAAACACAACATGTCTGGATGGCCACCGCAGCTAATGGGCAGGGAGTGTTTAGTAATCAAGCTGGTATAACGGCTCATTTTACATTGTCTTATGGACGTGACGGAAGCTCATCGATTAGCCTGCAGCCAGGTGTTCATGAGTTATACATTTCCGACAGTGAAGGTCTTGAGCACGCACGTGTACTGTCTGCAAAGAACCAAGGCATCAGTGCAGACACGACGTTCGGCGATATCATTGCTATTGCCCATAGAGATTACCTACAAGAAGCCTCACGCTGGGCTACACATCGAGTTAGCTACAGCGGAAGGAAGGTGACGCTCTACGATGTTGAAGCAATTTTCGAAGAGTATGATGCAGGAAGACACACTCCGCACGCAATACGTGCATTTCTTGCAGATGCCTTTGCTAAAGCCCGGAAAAAGCCAACACACTGTGTGCTTATCGGGAATGCGAGCTGGGATATTCGACAGGCAACGAAGGGAGGAAACGTAGGTGCCAAACGAGTAGATCAGGTGCCAACGTTTGGTAGGCCCAGCTCAGACATGTGGTTTGGACTTCTCGATGACGAGAATGATCTTTCTACGCCTGAGCTGCTTGTCTCGCGCTTTCCAGTCTCGACTGTTACAGAGTGTCGTGATCTGATTAACAAGATCATTACCGCCGACACGCAACGGTATACCCCCACACTGCGAAAGTTCCTCTATGTAGGGGGCGGAACAGAACAGGAGAATTTCTGTGAGATGTACCGACGTATGCTCGATGATTCGTTCGGCTCAGAGATCGTGTTTACTGCACCGCCACTGTGCATCGATACCGTCACAGTTTGTAATACTGATTATGAAAAGCCAGGTCTTCAGATTCGGGAGAAGCTCAAGCAAGGTGTGGCATGGATGAACTATATAGGCCACGGTGGAACTGACGTGTTTGACATAAAGGACTGGGATCCTCAAGATCTGCAAAACACTGAACGTTATCCGATTATGGCAACATTCTCATGCCTAACGGGTAACTACTCAAGTCCTAATTCACTTTGTGAGAATGCAGCCTATCTCGTTGAGGCAAACAAAGGAGTCGTTGCAGCAATGGGATCTACCGGATACCAGTACTTGCCAGTGGTAGATCTTCTCCATTTTCGATTCCACGAGGCAATGCGCACAAAAGGTCTTCGCGGTATCGGTGATTTGACGTATGAGGCTAAACGTGGTTTTTCTACGATGAATAACCAGTTGGGGCGAAATGCTGCCCTACAGTACTGCATCCTAGGAGACCCATTTACTCGTCTTCGCATCGATACCACGGCGGATCTCCTTGTGTATGAAAATAACATACGAATAGGCGATAGGGACGGACAGTCTTCAGTATACGCACAGCAAGATTCTTTGTTCGCGGATGTAGTCCTTTGGAATACAGGTGTTGCTACGTCGGTTGCTGTTGATGCAGTGATCAAACGCTACATTGGAGACTCTAATGAAGCCATTGATTCTGTTCGTGTTGTTATACCTGAACAGACATGTTCGCAGGTTAGATATCGGGCCGCGTTTCCAACGCTCACAGCAGGGCGTCAGCGCATATGTGTTGAGATCGATCCTAGGCGATACACAAATGACAACACCGGTAACAATGTTGCATGTCATGTGTTCGACGTTGTGAATCGATCATTGACGTTCATCGACCCTGTAGAACACGGTACGGTAAACATTAGCAAGCCTCAATTCCGATTGGTCTATCCATACGTTCGCACTGACACATCACGTGAAGTTGCGGATCTATCAGTGCATGTATCATACGCCGACGCGGTTGCAGCTCGCAGACCAGTTTTCTCAACATATAATAGGCGTGATCACGGGTCATATGTTGATATCGCATTCCAGCCGTCTAAGGATGAGAAACGGTCTATCAATCTATCAAGTACCTACTGGGCTCGTGCCATGAGTTCCGGAAGCGATGGTCTTGTAATGCCGTTCGTATTTCGCCAGGACTCGATAAATCCTGAAGAACATGTGGTGTATCCGAATGGTCTGCGAACAGTGTCGGACTCAATTGTATTCGACACCGTGTTACACGTATTGAAACTCGCAGAGCGCATGGTTGCCGTTGATGTTCAGTCGAGTGCTAAACTAACAGCAGATCCAGTTCGAAACCCGTCCCTACGTATTGCATTTGGCGACACTGTATTGCAAAGTTCGTTTCGTAATGGAATCAACGTTGCCGTGCTGCGCCCCTTTTCGACCACCCCAAGAGTGATTCGTCGATACGACACTTCACCAACACCAGCGCCAATTGAAACAGGGCATTATGGCGGAGCCTTGCAGTGTCTTAAGTTCCTACAAGATTCAGTTCGAAATCACGAGGTTGTTGTTGTTGCCGCATGTAACGAGTCGTTTACTGATTTCGTTAGGACAAACACACTCGATCAGCTGAAAACCCTTTTGCAGTCATTCGGAAGCAACCGTGCGTCGGCTATAGTCATAGGCACTGCCTATGCATTTGTGGGGTCTCGTTCAGATAGATACACAGCAGTTGAATCACTCGTTCTACCTTCGGAGACGGGGCTAGCAATACTCAACGACTC
>JBIJAX010000080.1:0-5474 GCA_044345485.1 Kapaibacterium sp. (SeqCode) | reverse complement strand
CAACATTCTTCCTTGAGCACAGAGCAATCCAAGACACAGCACCTGGACGCGGAATCTATCCTGGCGATGATTACACGGTACCATTTGGCGTTGCCTCGATTGTGCGTCATGGTACAAAGGCAACTATCGTGGCATGGGGCGAAATGGTTCACCGCGCAAAGTCTGCCGTAGAGCAAACTGGCGAAGACATCGAAATCATTGACCTACGCACAATCGTGCCGTGGGACAAGGACTGCATCTTGACTTCTGTCCGCAAGACCAATCGCTGCATGGTTCTTCACGAAGACACCATAACCGCTGGGTTCGGTGCCGAAATCGCTGCCGTGATCATGAAGGAGTGTTTCGCACACCTTGATGCTCCTGTTGTGCGTCTCGCCAGCGCCGATGTTCCTATCCCCTACAACAAGGGCATGATGGACGCCGTTATCCCAACGATAGATCGGGTTGCGCAAGAATTGAAGGCGCTGCTGGATTATTGAGAATGTCCTGCGCCTTCAATCATGACGCGTAAATTGCCGCATGAAGAAGATCGTGCTTCGGCCGGCAAGTGTTGCCCCAAGTGGCAAGGCATATCGCATTGATTATGCCGCTGTGCTTAATGCGCAGCAGTATCAGGCTGTAATGCATGATAAGGGGCCTGCATTGGTCCTCGCCGGCGCGGGTACGGGCAAGACGCGTACGCTTACGTATCGTGTGGCACGGCTTGTAGAAGATGGGGTAGATCCAGCGTCGATTCTCCTACTGACGTTCACACGCAAGGCCGCAACTGAGATGCTTCGGCGTGCATCGCAGCTTCTTGATGGACGTTGCGAAAAGGTGTCGGGCGGCACGTTTCATGCCTTTGCATTTCGAGTATTGAAAGCATATGGAGTAGCGAGTAGCGAACAGCGAGTAGCGAGTAGCGAACAGCGAGTAGCGAGTAGCGAACAGCAGACAGTGTATTCGATTATTGATCAGTCGGATGCAGAGGATATCATGAATCTTGTGCGGAGCAAGTTTGATCTTGCTGCACGCAGAAAGAGATTCCCAAACAAGGGAACACTGCATGACATGTACAGCAAGTCTGTGAATATGTCCAAGCCCCTTGACCAACTCATAGCCGAGCAATACCCACAGTTTGTAGATGATACCGAGACGATACGTCAGATGATTCTCGGGTATACCGATTACAAACATCGGAACGGACTGTTTGACTACGATGATCTGCTGCTCTATCTGCTTGCGATGACCCGTCACGAAACAATTGGTCCTGCGCTGCGGAATCAGTTCCTTCATGTTATGGTTGATGAGTACCAGGACACCAACAATCTTCAGCATCAGATCGTACTTGGACTTGCCGGCACATCAGGAAACGTAATGGTCGTAGGTGATGATGCACAGAGCATCTACTCGTTCCGCGGAGCTAATGTTCGCAACATTCACACTGTGCCGGAATCGTTTGACCCATGCACGATTATCCGTCTCGAAGAAAACTATCGCAGCACGCAGCCAATCTTGGATCTCTGCAATGCAGTGCTGGAAGACGCGCCCTTTATGTTCGAGAAAAAGCTACGTGCTCATCGTGAAGGGGGCGAACCGCCCATGCTCATCACAGCACGCAGTGAACGTCAGCAATCACAATTCATTGCTCAGCATGTTCTCCAACTGCGAGAAGATGGTATTGCACTCTCCGATATCGCAGTGCTTGTGCGTAGTGGATTCTTGTCCTTCGATCTTGAGATCGAACTCCAGCGGGCCAATGTTCCGTTTCGGAAGTTTGGCGGACTCAAGTTTGCAGAAGCTGCTCATGTAAAGGATCTGCTTGCGCGTCTGCGCATCACAGAGAACGTTCGCGATGTTGTCTCATGGTTCCGCGTTCTCCAACAGCTCGAAGGCATAGGGCAAAAGACGGCACAGCTGATACTTGATAACCTCCTGGCTCATCCAGACCCGCTTACAGAGCCAGAGCGCACGTATGGAAGCACAGGCAAGGCTGCACACTCACTCGCGAATCTGCTCCATGAACTTGCCAAAGCCCGACAGGTGCGTCATCCACTGGAACGTCTGCAGTACATCGCTGAACAGTACCGTTCAACGCTTGAACGACTGCATGATGATGCACCCAAACGCTGGAAGGATATCGAGACCATCATTGGTATTGGTGGACGCTACGGCTCGTGTCAGGAGTTTCTTGATGATATTGCCCTCGAGCCCCCTACAGACGGACTCGACACGATTGACCCCGATGATGGCGAAACTGAGTTTATGACCATCTCAACCATTCACTCGGCCAAGGGGCTTGAGTGGAAGGTTGTCTTTGTGCTTTCTGTTAACGAAGGGCGCATTCCATCTGCAAAGAGTGCAGACTCAGAGCAGTCCCTCGAAGAAGAACGGCGCTTGTTGTACGTAGCATGTACACGTGCCAAGGACATGTTGCTGCTTACATATCCCGATGTTATGGCTGAGTGGCAGCATTCGGATGTGCTTTCGCGTCCGAGTCGGTTTCTCGATAACGTTACTCCCGAACAGTGTCCACGATACTTTCTTGCCGAAGAACAACAAGATCAGCAGGATCTCCTACAATGAACAAGGCCTTGTTTCTCGATCGCGATGGTGTAATCAACACGCGTCTAGTTGGGCAGTATGTCCGCACTCCCGACGAGTTCGAATTGATTCCTGACATTGTGCATATTCTCAAGCTTGCAAAGGAGCGTGGCTACCAGCTTGTACTTATCACGAACCAGCAGGGCATAGGTAAGGGGCTGATGTCCACGCACGACCTAACAGTTGTGCACGACCACATGCAACAGAGCCTGCAATCGGCGGGTGCCCCACTTATTGATGCGATGTATTGGTGTTCTGATCTTGATGGATCTGGTAGCACACATCGCAAGCCTGCGCCCGGCATGTTGCTTGATGCAATGCGAGATCACAACATCGAGGCCTCAGCATCATGGTTCATGGGGGATTCTCGTAGTGATGCGCAGGCCGGATATGCTGCAGGTGTGAAGACGTTGCTGGTGGGAGAGTTCAGCGCAGAAGATGCAGACATCATTGTGCCAACACACAGTGATGCTTTCCGAGAACTTGAAGCAGTGCTATGAATCGAGCTGGTGTTCGATACGCTGCTGGTGTTACCGTAGCCGTACTTTTCCAAATGGCTCCGCTGGCCATACCATTTGTATGGACAACAGAGTGGAGCGCGTCGATCAAGGGCCCACTCTCTGCTCTGCTCGCTCTGGGTATTCCAGAGCTCGGAATTGTTATAGCAGCCATGCTCATCGGACGCAAGGAAGTTCGGAGACTGTGGCGCGTGACGAAGGTGATTGCTAAACGTTGTTACAAGTACGCTTCCAGCTCGCTCTCACTTTGAAGCAGGACGGGACGTCCACGCGAACCATCTGGTGGCCCAACAATACCGGCCATTTCGAGTTCGTCAACGATACGCGCAGCGCGCGCATAGCCTACCTTGAGCCTACGCTGAAGCGTTGATGTGCTTGCCTGCTGAAGCTGCACAAAGATGCGCGCTGCTTCTTCGAACAATGCATCACGATCGTCACTGCCCCCACCTCCGGCGCCAGCGCGCTTGTTGATCGACGGAAGCATGTACGGCGTAGAATAGCCCTTTTGACCACCAATCCATTCGCAGAGCGCCTCGACCTCTTCGGTAGAAATAAACGCATTCTGCATACGAATAGGTAGCGGCGTGTTCCCTGGCGCAAAGAGCATGTCTCCGTTACCAATCAGATGCTCAGCACCAGTTCCGTCGAGGATGGTGCGAGAGTCGATTCGCGACGAAACCTGATATGCAATACGGGCAGGGAAGTTGGCTTTGATGAGCCCCGTAACAACATCAACACTTGGGCGCTGCGTAGCAACGATACAGTGGATGCCTACTGCGCGGGCAAGCTGAGCAAGACGGCATATCGGTTCTTCAACTTCCTTTGAGGCAGTCATCATAAGGTCTGCAAGCTCGTCGATGATCACAACGATGAACGGCATCGGACGGTGCATGAAGCCACCTTTGTCCTTGATCTTGCCTTCCTTTACCTTCTGATTATAGTCTGTGATGTTGCGCTGTCCGGCAGCGGCTAGAATACTAAAACGCTGCTGCATCTCTTCAACCAGTGCTTTGAGCACAACTACAGCGTTTTGCGGTGATGTCACGATAGATTCATTGATATCCGGAGAGATCGCCAGATAGTGATCACGAAGCGAAGCGTAGAGATTCATCTCGACACGCTTTGGATCTACGATCACAAACTTGAGATCTTTTGGATGAATGCGGTAGAGAAGCGACGCAATGATCGTGTTGATGCCAACAGACTTTCCTTTGCCCGTAGCACCAGCGATCAACAGGTGCGGCATCTTCGTAAGGTCTGCGCAGAACACTTCACCTACAACAGTCTTGCCCATGGCAAGGGGCAGGCGGATGTTCGGATCATGATACTTCGGACTCTTGATGATCGAGCTAAAGCGCACAATAGACGGATGTTGATTCGGGATCTCAATGCCAACGGTGCCCTTGCCGGGGATAGGTGCAATGATGCGCACACCCTGCGCTTTGAGCGCAAGGGCGATGTCGTCTGATAAGTTCTCGATCTGCGACACCTTGATCCCAGATGCCGGAACGAACTCATACTGCGTCACCACTGGGCCAGGTGTTACCGTGAGATTTTCGATGCGTACCTTAAACGTCTCGAGTTTCTCCTGAAGTGTCAGCGCTTTGGCCTGAAGTTCTGCATCGTCAACAGCGCCCTCGTCCTTTACCTCTATCAGCAGTTTCGATGGAGGGGGCTTGTAGGCGATTTCCTCGTCATACATCGTAACGTTCGAGAGCTTGATCTCTGGCTCAACAGGGAAGAGTGTATCCTGTACAGTTACCGTAAGTGGACGCTGCACAGACACTGGAGCACGCGCAGGTACGCTGCGTGGCTGCTCTTGCTCAACCTCTTCATCTGCTTCTTCGTCGAACTCTTCTTCAGCCTCTGCTTCTTCAAACTCGTCTTCAAGTTCCTCTTCCAGCCCTTCTTCCTCTTCTTCAAGCTCTTCGTCGTTACGGTCCAAAGCGATGCCTTTCTGAGGATGCAATTGCTGCAGACGACGCTTTACTTCGTGCAGATCAACAGAGGTTGACGGCGAATCATCTTCTTCCTCTTCCGGCTCGGGGGCCGGTGAAACAGGCTGCGTTATCGGGCTCGGACGAAGGATGCGAACAGAAGAAGAGAGTTGTCCGGCAAAGGGCGACTCTTCCTGGGGTTCCTGAGATGCTCGTCGTAGTCGCACGGCAGGCTCGTCATCAAGCTCTGTCGGACGAATGATCGACCGTTTCTTGCCACCAAAAATCCGAGGAGCCGGAGCAGCCGGCGGTTCCACAGGGACTTCATCTTCCTCTTCAGCTTCTTCTTCAGCGTCGAGTTCTTCGTCTTCTGCCTCCTCCACGCCCCTTGGCGCTGAGCGACGTGGGAGCGAGATACCAGACGTGAGGTTGGCTA
>JBIJAX010000047.1:0-17510 GCA_044345485.1 Kapaibacterium sp. (SeqCode) | reverse complement strand
ACCTTCGCGAATGGAACGCTGTATGGGTGCACTACGTACAATCAGCCTCGCACATGGAAGGCATTTGTTTCCCCCTACGTTGATGGCGTGATAAGTCGGCTTGTCATGAGCCCCGACAGCAAGTATTTTGCTTGGGTGGTGAAGAAGAGTAGCGAGTAGCGAGATTGTATCACGGAGGACAGCATGAAGAAACACCTACGAATTGTTTTGGCAGGTCTTGTCCTGTTTATGTGGCAGTTTATCTCTCACCCTGTTGCAGACTTTCACGGTAGTGCTACTTCATACACCCCGCAGCAGGATAGCATCCTTGCCATACTTGAAAGGTCTGGACTTGAAGAACGTGGGTATATGATTCCCCGCACCCCCGAAAACGCAGGTGAAGCCGAACGTAATGCGTTTGCTGCTGAACGCGATGGTAAGCCTTGGGCTATGGTTACCTACCATAAATCGTGGAACTCCTCTATGATGCTCCCTCTGATCAGGAGTCTGCTCACCGATATTGTTATCATGTGGCTGCTGATCTACATTCTGGATGCAATCAGCTCGATCACGATGATTCGCTCCATAAGTATTTCAACTGGCGTTGGCCTCATCAGCTTTCTTGCATTCCCCTACACGGACAACATCTGGTTCCAAACTCCAGACGTGTGGGCCTCGCTAGCCGATGGCATTATGCCTTGGGCAATCGTCGGAGCACTGTACTACCGGTTCTGGAGACCATAGATCAGCTATTAGCGCTGCTGGCAGCCATGTCAATAATCGAACAATGAAAAAGGGCGAGCCAGCGGCTCGCCCTTCTGAATTTTACGCGATATCTGGGCACGATGAATTGTGCCGCTATGTGTTACTCGCTACTCGCTGTTCGCTACTCGCTGCTCGCTGCTTATTCTTCCGTGTACAACGTCGAATTGTCTACGTAGATCAGATAATCCTTGATCTTACCGTCGACCATGTTGAACACGTTCGCAAATGGCACTTGAAGCGTGGAGCCACTGTGACGTGTATACGTTACGGTGCCTTCTGTGAGAACGAAACCATCACCTTCGCGCACGGTAAGGTCTGAGTGCTTGATGGCTGCGATGCTCTGGAACCAACCTTCGAGGAAGGCCACGATCGTGTCCTTGCCTACAACTGCAGGATGATTTGCGAAACGGAACTGTGCGTCATCTGTCAAGAACGTACCGAACAGGACATGATCCTTTGCATCGATACCATTGAACAACACCGAAAAATCTGGGTTTGCCATGGGGCTGATTCCTTTACGATGAGAAATTTGACCTAAAGCGCTGATAACTCGAAACTACGAACTTTGGTTCCGTTTCCGACCAGCGGGTCAAGTTGAGTGCCGAGTAGCGAGTGCCGAGTAGCGAACACGACTCGGCACTCGGCACTCGCTACTCGGCACTCGCTGCTCGCTGTTCCCTTCTTCCGTATCTTTGCCTACTTATGCAGAACTACCGCAACTTTTGCATCATTGCGCACATTGACCACGGAAAGTCCACCCTGGCAGACAGGCTGTTGGAGCGTACCGGACGTGTCTCGGCGCGTGAGATGACGATGAATCAGATCCTTGATGACAATCCCCTCGAACAGGAACGCGGGATTACCATCAAGCTACACGCTATTCAGATGGACTACAATGCCAAGAATGGCGAGACCTACAAGCTCAACCTAATCGACACTCCTGGCCACGTAGACTTCTCATACGAAGTATCTCGCTCACTGAGCGCCTGCGAAGGGGCTCTCCTGGTGGTAGATGCTACGCAGGGCGTGGAGGCTCAGACGATATCAAACTTGTTTATGGCTATTGATCAAGGTCTCGAGATCATTCCGGTCATTAACAAGATCGACCTCCCGAGTGCTGTTACAACGATCGAGAATGTTAAGAAACAGGTGATGGATCTGATCGGTTGCAAGGAAGAAGACATGATCCTTGCATCTGCGAAGGCCGGCATTGGGATCGACGAGATCCTTGAAGCTGTTGTTGATCGAATCCCAGCGCCTAAGGGCGACCCCAAAGCCCCTTTGCGCGCACTCATCTACGATTCCGTGTTTGATGCCTATCGTGGCGTTATCGTCTACGTTCGCGTGATCGACGGCACGATGCGTGAGAAGGACAAGATCCTCTTTATGGCAACTGGCCAGACGTACGATCTGGACGAGGTAGGCGTGCTCTTTATGCAGCGCCAGCGCACCGGAGTGCTCTCTGCAGGCGATGTAGGTTACTTTACTGCGGCCATTCGTAAGCTACAGGATACGAAGGTGGGCGATACCGTTACGCTTGCGTCCAACCCAACAACAGAAATGATCTCGGGCTTTCGCGAAGTAAAGCCGATGGTCTTCAGCGGTATCTACCCAGCCGACAGCGATGATTTCGAAGATCTCCGCGAGGCACTCGGCAAGCTTTCGCTCAACGACTCCGCGATTACGTTCGAGCCTGAATCCTCAAGCGCTCTTGGGTTTGGTTTCCGTTGCGGCTTTCTTGGACTGTTGCACATGGAGATCGTCCAGGAACGTCTCGAGCGCGAGTTCAATCAGACGATTGTTACGACTGTTCCAAACGTGCAGTACAAGGTTATCACAACACGAGACGAAGTACTCTGGGTTGATAACCCTGCCCAGCTGCCTAATCCAACGCTCATCAACGAGATACAAGAGCCATACATCCGTGCACAGATCATCGCGCCGTCGGAATACGTTGGCACGATTATGAAGCTCTGCATGGAGCGTCGCGGACAGATGCTGGGTCAGTCCTATCTCTCTGCCGACCGCGTAGATATGACCTTTGAGCTGCCGCTTGGAGAGGTTGTCTTCGACTTCTACGATAAGCTCAAGTCGAACACACGGGGCTATGCATCACTTGATTACGAATACGCCGACTACAAAGCCGGCGAGCTTGTTCGAATGGACATTCTCCTTAACGGCGAGCAGGTAGATGCGCTCAGTTCTATTGTGCACCGTCAGAAGGCCCATGAATGGGGCAAGAAGCTCTGCACAAAGCTTCGCGAGCTCATTCCACGACAGATGTTCGACGTCGCAATTCAGGCTGCCATTGGTGCAAAGATTATTGCACGCGAATCCATCAGCGCGATGCGCAAAAACGTTTTGGCAAAGTGCTACGGTGGCGACATCTCTCGTAAGCGCAAGCTTATCGAGAAGCAGAAGGAAGGTAAAAAGCGCATGAAGCAAGTTGGCAAAGTGGAAATACCACAAGAAGCATTTCACGCTGTTCTTTCATTGGATTGATCTATGTCGCTTGCCGAATGGTTCTACGACCTACTCCCAGATGCAATTGGTTCGTTTCTAAAGCGCAGACGCGACAAGCGCCTAAATGCTCCAAAGCCAGAGACCTTCATTCAGCATCTCGTTGCGTGGGTCAAGACACTTGTATGGGCGGTATCGGTTGTTACCATTGTTAACGGACTTGCGCTTGCCTCCTTTGTGGTGCCGACGGGTTCGATGGAGAGCACGGTGATGGCCGGCGACTTTCTATTCGTCAACAAGTTTATTTATGGCCCATCAACTCCACAGATCATTCCGTTTATAAACCAGCCCCTTCCCTACTACAAGCTTCCACCGATCTGGAAGCCGGAGCAGGGCGATGTTATCGTGTTTGTATTCCCTGGTAACAGAGACGAAGTGCAGCCTCAGAACTTCGAGTACTATCTCAAGCGCTGTGTTGCAGTCGCAGGGGACAAGCTCGAGATCAAGGGTGGCAGGATCTATGTAAACGGTGTGGAGTATCCGCTGCCCGAACACGGTCAGTTTTTTGCATGGCCCACAGAGGTCCGTCAGCAGATCTATGAAAGCGACAGGGCATCGACGTTCCCTCCTGGACGTGGCTATACGCGCGATGATTATGGTCCAATTCGCATCCCGAAAAAGGGCGACGTGATCGAGCTCACGGAGCAGAACTTCAATGAGTGGGCTGTCTTTATTGGACGTGAAGGTCACACTGTTGATACATACGCTCGTACGATCGACGGTTCTCCAGCAACGACATATACCGTTAAGCATGATTATGTATTCGGTATGGGCGACAATCGCGACAATTCCCTTGATTCCCGTTTCTGGGGTTTTATCCCTGAAAAAGATGTCGTGGGAACACCAATGGTTGTCTACTGGTCATGGGAACCCGATGATGCCCAAACAGGCAAGCGCCTCTCTTTAGGGCAGCGCTTCAAGTCGATACGTTGGAGTCGGCTCGGCACGCTCATTCACTAACGCGCAACGACGCATCTATGCGTGATACGCCTGGATCAGGCTTTGAGAGCACACGAACACGCGACATTGCTGTCACAGCACTGTACGCCATCATCGTTGCGCTGCTTCTTCGAGTCTTTGTCCTTGCTGCGTATGAGATCCCATCCCACTCCATGGAAGAAACGCTTCTGGCAGGAGACTACATAGTAGTGAGCAAGCTTACCTACGTGTTTCGTGATATCCGTAGAGGCGACATAATCACATTTAAGCACCGAGACACTATCAACACAAAGCAGTATGACTTGTTTATCAAGCGCGTTGTTGGACTCCCCGGTGATACGCTGCAGTTTACGCCCGACGGAATCATTGTAAACGGAACTCCCCTACTTACGCCCCCGGAGGCAAAAATCCCAACAAGCCCCTTGCTATCATCGATGACACCGGGCACGGCTGTTGTGGTTGGAAAGGATTCTGTCTTCGTTGTCGGCGATAATCGACGCAACTCTTTTGACTCTAGATACTGGGGCGGTGTGCCTGTAGAAGAAGTCACTGGCACACCGTTGTTCATCTATTGGTCTCGTGGACCAAGTACCAGCAACCCTCTGCCTCACATCCGCTGGGAACGGATCTTCAACGGGATTCACTGATGTACGGGTTTTACCTTCACATACCGTTCTGCGAAAAGAAGTGCTCCTATTGCGACTTCTATAGTATCGAATCGATGACGCATATCGATCGGTTCACTGATACGCTCCTGCAAGAGATTGATCTTCGTAAACATCAATACGATGGCACAGCTGTTACGTCAGTCTTTTTTGGAGGCGGCACACCATCGTTACTTTCTCCAGAAGCCATTGCACAGATAAACACTGCGGTGCGAAATGTGGCTCTGGTAGCAGATGATGCCGAGTGGACGATGGAATGCAATCCTGGAACGGTTACTCTTGAGCGCTTGACGTCATATCGCCAAGCCGGCATCAATCGCCTTTCCTTCGGCGTGCAATCATTCACAGCATCAGAGCTTGAATTTCTCGACCGCATTCATGATGCAGAACAAGCAGAACAGGCAATGCAGCTTGCCCGAGAAGCAGGATTCGCAAATGTGAACATGGACCTCATGTTTGCCGTACCAAGCCAGACACTAGAGTCATTGGCGCATAATCTCGAGCGCATGATCGCGCTATCCCCTGATCACATTAGTGCCTACTCGCTTATCTATGAACAAGGAACCCCACTCTACACAAAGCTGAAAAAGGGGCTTGTACAGCCCCTTCCCGAAGAGGTCGATGTTGAGATGTACAAGCTCGTGATCGACACACTACGTGGGGCAGGATATCACCAGTATGAAGTGAGCAACTTTGCTAGGCCTGGCAAGGAATGCAGACACAATCTCACATATTGGCATGCCGAGAATTACCTTGCCTTTGGTCCAAGCGCTCATGGTTACATCGGCAACACGCGATACTGGAACAAGCGCTCACTCACTGCATGGATGGACGATATACGCAAGGGCCTCCTCCCAGAGGCCAATCGCGAAGTACTGAACAACGAGGACCTTTTCTCTGAATTCCTCTTCCTGCACCTACGCGCAGACGGTATTCCTGTTGACGTCGTCCACGAACGATTCGGCATTGATCTCCGCACACAGCTCCAGCCCAATCTCCGCTATTGGATCGAAGAGGGCTTTATCGCAGACACAGGCACCATGTTGCGCCTAACAGCAGAGGGGTATAGGGTGTGCGATGAGATTACGGTGAAGGTCTTAGGAGTAGCGAGTGCCGAGTAGCGAGTAGCGAATTACGGACTCGCTGTTCGCTACTCGCTACTCGGCACTCTATCTTGCCGCTCTTCTTGCTGGATAGATTGCAGCACTAGCAGCAAGCGCAATGCCCAAGGCAACAACAATGAGTACATCAATTGCTTCGACGTCGATTGGCAAAGCTGGCACAAGGAAGCCCTGCTGCATGTCAAAGGCGATCCAGTGAAACTGTTGCTGTCCGAAGCAGAATGCAAGTCCCAACAGGGTGCCTATCGTAACACTAATGAGACCGATGGCGAGGCCTTGCTTGATGTAAATGGATCTGATCATCGAGCTTGTTAGTCCAATGGTCTTTAGAACCTGAATATCCTGACGCTTCTCTACAACTCCCATTGTCAAGGAGATCACAATGTTGAACGCTGCAACAACAACGATTAGCATGAGCACGATAAACGAGCCCATGCGTTCAAGTTTCATCGTATCGTACACGCCGCGGTTCATGTCTTCCCATGTCTCTATACGCTCAATCCAGCTATACAGCGAAGCCAAGTACGTGGCTGTATCTCTGGCACGATCAGGATTCTGCAAG
Source organism: Kapaibacterium sp. (SeqCode) (assembly GCA_044345485.1). Lineage (GTDB taxonomy): Bacteria > Bacteroidota > Ignavibacteria > Kapaibacteriales > Kapaibacteriaceae > UBA10438. The sequence goes on along the minus strand of JBIJAX010000047.1, from coordinate 10,959 downwards.
CGAAGATCCCAAGCAGATGGTCCCTTACCAGTAAGACTTTTCATGAGGTCGCTAGCGCAGAAGATATACGTGGCATCAACATCGCGCGAGGAGTTCGACTGAAAGACGCCCCCTACCACAGCTCGAGCACCAGACGGTATAGACATGCCTGCAATACCTGATTCAATCTGCTGCGGCGAGACCATCTCTATGGTATCGCCTACCATCAGCTGCAGATTCTGCGCTACACCAAGCGATACAACTACTCGTGGGAAACCATCAGTTGATACAAGATTTGGCGAGCCATATATCACTGCGGATGATAGCGCAGTCTTTGCCCGTTCATCATCGAGCATGTTGCCCTGCGCGAATACAACAGACATTCCCGAGGGGGCTCTAACAACAAACTTCGACAGCCATACCGGAGACAGGTTCCAACGCTCACGTTCAGCTGTTGTAAACGTAAACTGAGGGCCTACATGAGCAGTTGCCTCATACACGCGTATGTGCGGCCCAAACGAGGTCATGAGATCGCGTGCGACACCTCGAAAGCCATTGAACAACGACATCACGATAATCAATGCCGCCGTACCCAGCACGATTCCAAACACAGAGATCACCCCGATGATCCCGACGTAGGATAACCGGCGTGGTCGCAGATATCGTTTGGCAATAAAAGTTGTAACGTTCATCGACGCTTCGTCGCAGCAAGAAGATCTGATTGAACCCGCACAGGTGCTGGGCCAATTGTACTGCGAACATACGTACCATCGCTTTGAAGAAAGCGCGCCTTTACATCATCAGATAGGTAAAGAGAGAGTATATCTCGCAGCTTCTTCCTGACCTTACGGTCGTACACTGGGAACAGGAGCTCAACACGACGTTCCATGTTACGATTCATCCAGTCTGCACTGGATATGTAAACGTCCTCGTCCCCCCCATTGCGGAACCAGAACAATCGGCTGTGTTCCAGAAACCTATCAAGAATGCTTCGTACAGTAATGTTGTCACTTACGCCATCGATCCCGGGCTTTAATGCGCAAACCCCGCGTATGATGAGATCGATCTTTACTCCAGCCATTGAAGCTTCATAGAGAGACCGGATAATTTTCTCATCGATCAGTGCATTCATCTTTGCGATGATATAACCCTGGCGTCCCTCTTTCTGGTGCATCGCCTCGCGTTCAATAAGCTCGATGAAGCGCTCCCGAAGGTTAATCGGCGCTACACCAAGATGCTGCCACGTAGCATGTTTTGAGTAGCCAGTAAGAAGGTTAAACAAATGCACAAAATCTCGCTCGAACTCCTGACGTCCAGTAAAGATCCCAACATCCGTATACAGGCGTGATGTGCCAAGGTTGTAATTGCCTGTTGCAACATGGGCATAGGTAAGCACGTTCTTTCCTTCCTTGCGAATAACGAGGCATACTTTACAGTGCACCTTAAGCCCCATTACCCCATACACAACGTGAACACCTGCCTGCTCAAGTGCGCGCGCCCAAGCGATGTTTGTTTCTTCATCAAAACGTGCCTTGAGCTCTACAAATGCCGTAACATTCTTGCCAGCACTAGCTGCATGCTTCAGTGCCTCGATAACAGGGGAACGCCCGCCAGCACGGTAGAGCGTCATCTTAATCGCGAGTACATTCGGATCATTGGCTGCGGTTTCAATAAACTTTACAACCGAATTGGTAAAGGAGTCAAACGGATGATGCACAAAAAGATCGCGTTCCTTCAGAACATCAAAGATGTTCGCTGCATCATTGGCAAACTCCGGCAGTACCTTTGAGTTAAATGGGGCGTCTTTGAGCTTACGCTTGTCTAGCTGCAGTAGCACGAGAAAGTCCTGTAGATTCAGCGGAGTGTCTACACGATACACGTCACTGTTTTCAAGCTCTAGTGCCTTGGTAAAGAACTGCAGCAGCTTTCGCGGCATATCGGACGTGATCTCCATCCGAACTGCATCGGTTCCCCACCGTCTGCGTCGAATGCCTTCGGCAACTGCCGTTATAAGATCGTTGGCTTCGTCTTCTGCGATCTCCACATCTGCATCGCGTGTCACACGAAAAATATGGCTCTCGTGGATCCTATGGCCTGGGAACAAGATATCTGCGTGGGCCCGGATCAGGTCTTCGACAAGGATGTAGTGATGTCCGCCCTGACGGCTAAGTTTGATTAGGCGTGGGAGCGCCGAGGGGAGCTGCACAACAGCTACCTTCATCTCTTCCTTAACATCATGCTCGTCATAGAGCACAAAGGCTATGGTAAGGGATCTATTCAATAGCCTTGGGAAGGGATGCCCAGGGTCAAGAGCAAGCGGCGTGAGCACTGGCAGTATGTTGTCCACGAAGTCCTGCCGAAACTCCTCGCGCTCGTCTTTGGTCAAGTCCTCAATCTCATGCAGGATGATCCCTTCCTTAGTTAGCTCTGGAAGAACCTGCTTGCTCCAGATAGCTGCTTGATGTTTATAGAGAGGCACAAGACGCGACCTAATCTCCTTGAGCTGCTCTGCAGGAGTCATGCCGTCTTCCGACAAGTCCGTAACACCAGAGTAGATCTGCTCCTGCAGACCCGCAACGCGGATCATGAAGAACTCATCGAGATTTGTTGAGTATATCGCCAGAAACTTCAGTCGCTCAAGAAGCGGGTGGGTTTTATCCTCGGCTTCTTCGAGCACACGCTTGTTGAATTCGATCCACGACAACTCACGGTTCAGGTAGAACTCCTCGCTATGAAGATCAACAAGGGGCTTGCGCTGCGCTGATTGCGGACGCGAATTTCGAGGGGCGGTTTTCTTCGAGGACGGCATACTTTCTCACATGTGCTTGGTCTTGGCCAATCACGAAGCTAGGAAAGGTTTCGTGCATCTCTGTGTAATGTTTGTGTTATCGGGACTCACCAACCACAACAGGGCACGTCCCCCTGACAACGTTGTTCGTGTTTGCATCGATGCACTCAAACGTAGCAACATAGATTCCCACAGCAGATACAGCCCGTGTGACCGTACTACGGCCGTCCCATGCAACTGCCCCCTGTTTGCCAATGAACTCGCCATTCAACAACTCTGCCATGACAGATCCATCTAGGCCTAGCACGAACAGACGGCCAAAGGCTTGCTCAAACGGCTGGGACCATGATATGGTACATGGGTATCGTGATGCACCTTCGAACGTAGAAAAGGGGCTTGGAGCAGCGGACAATATCTCGTTCTCGGCAGAAACTGCCCATGTGAGACTGTTTGGCGCACCCGGCGTAGAGCCGGCAACGGATGTGGACGTCCCCCACGTTGCAGGGCCAAGACTTCTTGCATTCTCGATGCGCTTCTCAAGAGACCGCCCTCTTGTCGTCGCAAGCAGTGAGTTGTGATGCTTCCTGTTGTAAACTGCTGCATCTACGATGAAGCCCGAAGATGTGCGAAGTGTAATCGAATCAGAGATCGCATGCACATTCAACGAAGACCTCACTATTGTCCAGCTTCTATCTGCACACATGCGTGCAATTGAAGTGTCGGAAGCGCACGCAAGGAATCCACGCGGTGCTAGGAGCTGCGGGCCTGCAATTCTGCATATCTGGCCAGTTCCATCCTCGATCGTCCAGTCTGTGAGATCTATGGTATCTGCCGTACCGTTCCACAGCTCGATGAAGTCACAATCGCCTTCATGCGGCTCGGCAAGGATCTCCGTGATTGTGATCCCTCCCGACATAGGTGGTATCGTAACAGCCTTCAAAAAGACATTGTTCTCCCTACGCATATCACCAGCTGTCAAGACCACACGCACTGTATCGGTTCGCAGGACATTCGTTGGGGATAGTTCCGTCAAATGTATCCGAGCAGACCACCATTCCTTGGGCTCTAGAGGTGGACATTGCCGCTCTGTTGCATAGCTGCCGATAGAGAAATGTATGGCCTGCCCCATGACACGAGTTCTACCGGCATTAACAACACCAATGTTCAGCACTGAATCGTATACAAATACCCCAGTAATGCCAACATCATGTTCATACTCAACCTGTGAGTTGATTCGGCCGCATGTTGCGCTGTCGAAGGCAGCTGATGCAGACCAATGGCTGCCATAGGTGACTACGCCGTTTTCAATAGTACCATGGCGCTCGATGCTTCGTCCGCGCTCTTCGGGTCGAATATTATAGGCAGCAACATCCAAGATCAATGAGTCAGCGCGCCGCAGCTCTACGCGATCTGTCGTGTTATTCAGCGATGGCAATGCGCATTCCACAATGACTACCCCCGCGGGCACTTGGCGTGTCTCACGCAGCGCCTGTTCATCCCGCGTCAGAACAAAGCAGGCCCCATTTTCAATCCTTACATTCGGTAGGCGAGCACATGACCTATTGTCGCAAACCTGCAGAGTGTCAAGGCGAACGGGACCAGTAGTCTGGATGGTACATTCAACCCATTCAGGCTCACCTGCAGCCGGTGTTGGATGAATTTCTGTGATGAGAATCTGGAGAAGTATGAGGTATTCCATACTTCTCCGTGCGTTCTATGTTGTGCAACGTGACATCAACAGCGCGACGATGCGTTCCAGATGAAGACGATCGACTTCGTTAAATCTATTCAGCACAGGACTGTCGATGTCCATCACGCCGATGCAGCCACGTGAGCCGATCATGGGCACAACAATCTCGCTTGCACTTGCAGCGTCACATGCAATGTGTCCTGGAAACTCATGGACATTGCCAACAACAATCGTTTCCCCAATGCCTGCAGATGTTCCGCAGACACCCCGACCGAGTGCGATTCGAATGCAGGCAGGCTTACCATGAAATGGTCCTAACACAAGCTCACCGTCGCGCATCAGATAAAACCCAGCCCAGTTAACATGCGGCAACATGTGATAGAGTACAGATGCGGTATTGGCCAGATTAGCAATCAGATCTGTTTCGCCGTAGGTAACAGACTCAACCACTGAGAAAATCTCCGCATAGAGCGCATCGGGATCTTCCGACATTGATGCAGGGATGTTAAACACGCAGGCTGCGACTCCCTATCGTTGTACAGAAAGTCTTCGCGTTGTGACACCCTGTTCTGTTGCGAAGCAGACAAGGTATGTGCCCTGAGACAACATTTCTATCGGCAGAGTAACTGAACCACTCTGTTCAATCTCTGTATGAGCCACTACGCGGCCTTGCAGATCAAGAATCGTTACGGCGGCAGCATCTTCCGAACGCATCGTAACAACATCACTTGCTGGATTTGGAAGCACAGCTACGCGCGCATCATCCGTTGATTCTTCAGCAATGCCAACAAACACTGGTAGAACAACATCGATCTTCGTTTCATCTTCGCAACCACCAGGCCACGTGCGGCGAACGACAATCTTTCCTACCGAATCTGTTTGATTCCAGCGTATGGAAACATCTTTTGATCCCTGTCCTCGTTGGATGGCACCACCAAACACTTCCCACGCAACGTTCATGTTATGCACCGTGCTTAACGAGTACGTAGCAGAATCCCCCCGTTGAACGACACGGCGTCCGAATATCGTTGCAGCAGCGTTCATTAACGATGATGTCGAAGTTGGTTCCCACGTTGGTTCCGCAGGCGCTGTTGCAACCATCATCGCACTTAGGGCATTGTTAATCTGCGCGCCAACACCTTCGTCTAATGCGAAGCTTGCTAGAAGATTTGGACGGGACTCAGTGATGTGATCATACATCGTGTTCATGATCTGCTGCTCACTACGCATCGTATTCCAGAGGCGGAAGTTGCGAATGCTGCCCTTAAACCACGTACCACTGTGTGGATTGCCACCTATAGAGAGCTGTCGAAGTAGTTCTGGAGAATCTGTGAACGTGCTCCGCTTGGCAAGTTTTCCATCGAGATAGATCGCCATCGAATCATAGCCGTTCGATACCAAGGCAACATGCGTCCACTTACCCAGACTTGGCTCGTACGGCGCTGCAACACGCCCACTCTCGCGCCAATCACCATAGTCCCAGTAAAGTGTCTTATCACTCCAGGGGCCGTGAGCCTGCAACCGCTTTGCATCGTCTGCCTTTTCACCTACACTAAACGATACAGAATTCATCAGTTGCGATGGGGCAACAAAACTCCAGTACTCAACCGTAACTGCCTTGCCGTTGTAAAGGAATTTATCAGCAGTGAATCGATTTTGATTGCCGACAAATGTCACCATTGATCCTGCGCAAGGAGTTAACGTTGTGATCTGTGCAGTGGTCCAATCACTTACTCCATAGGTGTTTCGGGTACGAACACCGATTACGACATTGCTGTCTGCAGGCAACCCACGGAGTGAATACGAAATGGGGCGGTTAGTCGATGTAGGAAGATTGTTTACACGCTGAAGAACAACCGATCCATCACTGTTCGTAACGCGCAGTTCATACCAGGTTGTGCCACGTGTTTGAAGCACGGGCTCCCAAGAAAGATCATACGAATGCTGGCGCACAGTCGACGCGGAAGCACCGTTAATCTTGGCAACAGCTTGGATTGAGGCTGGATCATCACAGGAAACAAGTGCTTGACTTTCAGTCCACATGCTACCCGATGTTAAGGAAAGCTGACGCTGACGCACAGCATCTTTTGCAGTGATACCAGATCCTTCGTCGAGACGCCACCATCCAGCGATCTTTGATGTTTCACCAGTCTGTGGAAGTCTGCGGTTCATGTTTGAACGAATCTCCTCACCAGTGCGAGCTTCTGTCCAAATGCGGAACTCATCCACCATGCCATTGAACGATGTATTCGAGCGCATACCACCGATGGTAAGCTCCTTAAGTCCGGTAGGCGATGATGCATCCTTGGCAGATGCAACTTCTTCGCCGTTGACGTAGATGGCTTTAAAGTTTGCGCCATCGCTCACGAGAGCAATATGCACCCAACGGTCGAAGTTGGCGTCGCCTAGGGGGCCGCTGATACGTCCCTTGTCGTTGATGTTGCCGTAATCCCAATAAATCCGTCCATCATCCCATGGTGCATGAGCTTGGAATCGATTACCTGAGTTATCACTCTCACCGACCATAAATGTTGTGGACGCTTTGAGTGTTGAACGCTTTACAAACGTCCAGTATTCAATTGTTACGGGACCGCCATTCCACACAAACGATGCGTCACTGGCTTTGTTCCCATTGCCATTAAATGTAAGTGCCCTGCCTGCGCAGTTCTTCGTTGTAACGAACGAAGCTGCCTTGGACCACGCTCCCGTCATAGTTTGATTCATCGCACGAACGCGCCAGCGCCGGGTCGTGTTAAAATCGAGAGGGAACGTTAACATTCCGGGATCGCGAACTACGGCCACGTGCTCGAGGTCCTGAAATGTATTATCACGCGCAACTTGAACTTCATATTGATCGCCACCTGGCACAGAGCTCCAGACAAGATCAGCTAGAGCAGGAACACCTAGCGTACCATCAACAGGCGAGATCTGCTCGGGAACACCCGGCGCAGATGCTCCAGGAAACACTCGTGGCCTAGCATATACAAACGGCGTAAACACGCTTTCTAGATTGCCTTTGACAACTCTCAAGGCATATACATACGTCTGGTCATTCGTTAGGTCATCATCAACGAACGTTGTGACCGTTTCGCGAAGTGTCCGCAGTTTTTGCATTGATGCTGGGCTTGAACCACGCCAGAGCTCTACACGCTGTGTTTCATCGGCTGAGCGCAGGCGCCATTGAAGAAGGACGCGGTTAGGTCCTTCCTCATAGCGTACATCAGATGGCGGAGTTAGCCCCTTTGCGCTAAACTCTCTCCAGAATCTATCGTTGGCTGCGTTAGTATCACTAGGAGCATCAACGTATAGCTCCATGGTATGCACGCCGTCTGCTAGCACTGGAGTAGGCGCCAGTGTAAGAGTATCCTGGGCACGTGCCTTGACCAGTGGAAGTGTAAAGGTTGTGTCGTAGCATGGTCCAGTAGCACGAACCCACTTCATGAAGAAGCGAACCTTAACATCTTTAGCATCGTTAGCACCGATGTTTCGTACAACGATCTTTGGAACAAGGGGCGTGTTTTGCGGATCCTTTGTTGCCGGTTCTACGATGTCGAATGCCTGAACATCAAGCGGCACATCAATAGAAAACCGTGCATTAGAAACATCCGATATTGCTGCGTTTGCAGTACTGAATACCCGCACAAGGCACTGACTTGAGACAACAAACGGGACTACCCATGTTTGTTCTTTCTGCGACGACGCATTTGCATTCACCAAATACTGCAGCGTGGTCCATGTTGTGCCATCATCGGTCGAATACTGGAGCGACACCGTCTCAACTTTTGTTGCAGTAAATCGCACAGTAACCGCGGAGCCAGCGGTTAGTTTCTCTCCACCATTAGGGTATAGAATTTCAACGGAGCCGGAATCCGATGCAGTGATAGCAAACGGACGCGTCATAATGTCATTTGTAGCGTACTGATCGTTTGCAACTCTGGCCGTCATGCGTGCCAAGTAACTGTCTGCAGTATCGATGCTCACCCCTGTAAACTGGGCAAGGTAGGTTTGTCCAACTCCTAACTGAGCTACTGTTGTGTTCAATGTTTTCTTAACAACGTTGTTGAGATCTGTAATCTCACACGTCACGGTAATGTTGCTCAAGGCCTTGTCACCAAGATTCCGGATATAGGCCGAAGGCTGAAACGTCTTCTTGGTAAGGTAGCCAGCGCCATTGAGTGGCACGTTGATGCTCACAACAGCAACGTCTGTGTCCTTTTGTGTCGGCACAGGTGCATTGCACCACGTTGTAGACAGCACCCGGTTGAACAGAGTTGCCACGCGTGGATGGAATTGGAGTTCTGTGCCTTTGTTTGTGAGGTGACAGTAACTCATGATTGTGCCACGGCGCGCGCGTGTGTTTTCGTAGCAGCCACCCTCGGCGTTCCAGCACGAATCGATCGGCGGATTCCAGCCACAGTTGTGAGTGTGCGACGAACCAATGTTATGTCCAAGCTCGTGCGAAGTAACATCAATATCCCAGATGTAGTTTGGTGCCGGGAAGTTCACCCGTCCGTCAACTCCACTGACATTATATCCGTAGCCGCCGCAGAGCACTCCAACCCAGGCAAGACCGCCACCGCCCTCTCCAGAGAGCAGACATGTAACACTGCGGCGAACATGCTTCATGTTGCCTTCCCAGTGCTCGCGGATCTTGCCGAGCTTGTTGCCGATGTCTCCTGGATACGGATCGGCAACAGTCCACACACGCAGGTACGGAACTCGAATCAGCACATTCGCATCGCGGAAATAAACGGCTCCGCAGGCGCCTGTGATTGCAATGGCTGAGCTTGCTGACGTAGTCAGACTGCTGCCGAGATTCTTGTAGAACGAGTTTGTGCAATCCAATGCGAGCTGAAGTGAATACTGCGTGGCGTCCTGCGTATCGTCGCCAGCCCCTTTCACAGACTCATCTCGATTCGTGATAGCAAAGATCGAGTCTACCTGACGCTGATACGTTGGCAGCTCTTCGGCATAACATTGTGTAGGTGTTCCCTGTCCAGGGCGCACTTCATACACAATGTGATTTGCCATGCGGCCTTCGATAACCGTATCTGGACAGATCATGAATCGCCGCTTGCCCTCTGGCTCGTTAATCTCCAGCACGCCGATAACGTGTGTTGAGAAAGCTGCCATGTAGACCGAGGAACCCGGATATCCCTTGATCGAACCGCGCACCAGGGCGTGGTCGGGAATCGGCACGTATTCATCTCCACGCTCAGTTCTGCTGATCATCACAGCATCATCTGTAAACAGCTCAAAGGTTGTGCCCATAACCTCGAACGTTCCACGCGAACTTGGTATCGACAGCGTTTGCGTTGGCACAGCCCGAAGGTCTCGCACGATCGTAGCCGAAGGAGCCACAGCACGCGCATCGGCAGGTAGGGGGCTTCTGGTTCGCAGTAGTGCCGGATCAACCGATCGAAACTCGATCTGAGCAGTCAAAACAACCGTTTGCGCAAGCAGTACGAACAATATCGTACGTAGACTACGTATTCTGTCCATGGTGTTCTCAGGTTTATCTCGTCCAATATACTCCCGATAATCCTGATATTTGGGCATGCAATCACTGTTTGACCAGCCCGAAAACGGTTCTTTGAGGATTCTGGACCTGCGGAAGCAAATTCTGCTGCACGACCACTTGTACTACGTGGAGGCAAGGCCCGAGATCTCAGACCGTGAATACGATGCATTGTTTGCCGAGCTTCAGGATCTGGAACGCCAGTACCCTGAACTCGTTACCCCCGACTCCCCTACACAGAGAGTGGGTGGTACTCCGGTGAGTCAGTTCTCAACAGTTCCTCATTCCGTGCCAATGCTGTCGTTGGCCAATACCTACTCACGCGAAGAAGTAGAGGATTTCGACAGGCGCGTCCGGGAAGGCTTGGAGGGGGCTTCACCTTCGTACGTATGCGAGCTGAAGTACGACGGTGTAGCCATGTCTCTGACATATGCAAACGGAATGCTGGCCCTGGGTGCTACCCGTGGTGACGGGCAGTCGGGCGATGACGTAACGGCAAACGTCAAAACGATCCGTTCAATCCCCCTGCGGCTTCATGGGTCTAGTATCGCAAATGCTACCGTGCGTGGCGAGGTCTACATGCTGAACGAGACCTTTCTCAAGATCAACGAGGCGGCCGTTGCACAGGGTGAAAAGGCCTATGCCAACCCGCGGAATCTCACCGCCGGCACGCTCAAGCAAAAAGATTCGCGCCAGGTTGCAAAGCGCCGGCTCGAGTTCGTTGCGTATTGGTTAGACACAGATGATGTGCCCCTTCGAGATCACTCAACGAACATCGACGTGCTGCAGTCCGTCGGGTTCCCAACCAGTCCGGCCGTACAGCGTTGTGCCAACGTGCAGGAAGTAATGGACTTTATTACCGAATGGGATGAGAAGCGGTTCTTACTGCCGTTTCAAATCGACGGAATCGTGATCAAGGTTGATTCGCTTCGACACCAGCAGGAGCTTGGCTTTATTGCCCGTTCACCGCGCTGGGCGATAGCA
>JBIJAX010000050.1:0-15697 GCA_044345485.1 Kapaibacterium sp. (SeqCode) | reverse complement strand
TCACGTTCACGTATGCCAGCTCTTCGTCCAAAACGTATCGACCAACGTTTCAAAAGCGCGCATGGGATGCCAGAACAGGTACATGGGGTTCTTGGTCTGAGAGCTTTTTCGGTCCGAAGATTTCAGCAAACACATCAGCACAGATCGTGGTAGACGTCGAAGCGGCCGACACAACATCCTGGTACGTTGTTGAGCTTGCAGAAATCGATGCCAATGGCAATCACACACTCCGTGCGCAGACCACGATCATCCCGGAGCGCGCCCGCAGAGTTGTTGTACAAGACGAACGCTATGGAACGTTTAGCATCAATGATGCCGTGCAGCAAACATCTCGCATGGGCTACACCATGTTGCCCTCGGATGTCTTCATCGAGATTGCTCACGAGCTACCTTATCTCAAGACAATTCTCTGGAACTCAGGCACTGCTGGTGAGCTCAGCGTTGTAGACGATGCCGTCCTGCGCAGTTGTATAGACCGAAATATCGACGTTATGTTGATCGGCGATGACCCCCTCTTACTGCGCACCGATCTTGAGCAAAGCGTGCAGTTCTTCCGTGAATTCGGCGTCTCGATGCGCGGCGCACAGCAAGAACCAGAAGACAAAGGTCAGCGCATGTATACGGGCGTCCTGGGCGATCCTGTTACCTCGGGAATGGGAGCTGTTGAATGCGCACTGCCACGATTGACGCATCACCGGGGTGGACAATACATGCCAAGTGTATTGCTGCGTCCAGTCTCCGGAGGCAAGTCAATGCTGCGTCAATCTGGCGACACCTCAGTTGTTGGTGCTCGGTACGAGCGCGGCACGTACCGCTCGATTATTCTTGGCATCAACGCGTCACGATTTCTCGATGGTGGCCAACGCACCATCATTCTTGGCAAGGGGCTCGCATGGCTTGAGGAGGCCTCCGACAATGACCCGATAGACACAACTACTTCGGTTGACACTGAGACCCAACGCCAGCTCTCCAGTGACATTGGAATCGATGTGCGGACCTCTGGCCGAACAGTGGTCTGGAATGCGCAGAATATGCGCGGCGAGTACATGAGTGTTGATGTCTATGCGTCTACCGGACAAAAGATCGCTGAACTGTACAATGGCAGCGACCTTTATCCATCGGGCGAATACATGCTGCAGAACGTAAGTACAGGCTGCTATCATGTGATCGTACGAACAACAACTGCAGTCCATCATCAGGCAATCATCATTAGGTAACCTGCGGCGTGTCGTTTTTCTCAACCAAATTTCGTCGATCATCAAACGACACACCCGACCACGTCTTTGGCAACGACGTAGAGAAAGACATTGCGTTTCTCATCGATCAAGGGAAAAAGCACCTCTCGCGGTTTAATGCAGACCTTGTTGAACGAGCGTTTCGATTCTGTGTAAAAGCGCATGAGAAAGACGTCCGCGTTTCCGGTGAGCCCTACTACACACACCCAGCAAATGTGGCACTTATCGTTATCCGCGAGATCCCTCTTGATGACATAAGTGTAGCGGCTGCGTTGCTGCATGATGTTGTGGAAGACACAAGCTTTTCACTCAAGGACCTTCGTGCGGAGTTTGGGCGAGAAGTAGCAGAGATCGTGGACGGAGCAACGAAGATCAGCGACGTTTTTGAAAGTCGCGAAATCACGCAGGCCGAGAACTACCGCAAGCTGCTATTGTCACTTGTCAATGATGTTCGCGTGATTCTCGTCAAGTTTGCCGACAGACTCCATAACATGCGCACAATCGACTCGCTCACGCGTCCTCGTCAGGAACGTCTTGCGCGAGAGACAATGGAGCTCTACGCCCCCTTTGCACATCGTTTCGGACTCGGTTCGATCAAATGGGAGCTCGAAGATCTCTCGTTCAAGGTGCTTAACCGGGAAGCTTACGATGACATCAAGCGAAAGCTTAATCTCTCGCGTGAAGAGCGTGAGACGTTTATCGAAAAGTTCTCAAAGCCCATTAGCGAAAAGCTTAGCGAGAACAAGCTAAAGTTTGAGATCAGCGGACGCCCAAAACACCTGTACTCGATCTATCGTAAGATGATCATGCAGAATAAGAGCATCGATGAACTATTCGATCTGCTTGCCATCCGCATCATTCTCGACACGCAGGAAAACAACGATTGCTTTCTTGCCTATGGTATCGTAAGTGAGATCTATCGTCCTGTACCCGAGCGCTTCAAAGACTTCATTAGCGTACCCAAGAAGAACGGCTACCAGTCTCTGCATACCACGGTGATGAGTACGGACGGGAAACTCGTAGAAGTGCAGATTCGCACCCGTGCAATGCATGATCTTGCCGAGCGCGGTGTGGCGGCGCACTTTCGCTACAAAGCAGGGTCTGGCGCTACAGCATCCTGGATCGATTCGTCGGATCTAGAAGAATGGGCAGACTGGGTACGGGATGTCTTTGAGAATGCTGGGGAAGAAGCGGCGCAGGAGCTGCTCGAGAGTTTTAAGCTGAACCTCTACCAGGATGAAATTTACTGTTTCACGCCTAAGGGCGACTTGAGAATTCTGCCTAAAGGGGCTACCCCGATTGATTTTGCCTTTGACATCCACTCGCAGATTGGCGCCCGGTGCATTGGGGCAAAAGTCAACGGCAAGATTGTGCCACTTGATCATCAGCTACAAACCGGTGATCAAATTGTGATCCTTACCTCCAAGAACCAGTCGCCCCATCGCGACTGGGAGCGCATTGCTATCACGCATAAGGCCAAGACGCATATTCGTCGCATTCTGAACGAAGAGCGCAGAACGCGCGTCCACGAAGGCAAGGAGCTATGGGAAAAGCGAGCGAAGAAGCTCGGTCTACATATTAATGACGACGACCTTGAACGGTTGCTGCTTCCAACCAAATATGAAGGTCGCACAGAGTTTTACGCAGCGTTGGGATTAACCGAACTCAGTGCAGAGGCAGCAGGAGAACTCATAACTCGGTTACTCCAGCCTGCAGCTCCTGCCAAAGAGGCTCCGACAAACATTTCGTTCGAGAAGTTCAGTGGTGCTGCCCGAAGCAGTGCAAACGGTATTCATATCGTTGGCCAGAGTGCACAAAGCCAGAAGATCCTGTATTCCTATGCTCGCTGCTGCAATCCGATCCCTGGAGACAACGTGGTGGGTATCGTAACAATCGGTAGCGGCATTAAGGTGCATCGTGCATCATGCAGGAATGTTGCTGATCTCCATGAGAAGCTCAAAACCCGTCTTGTTTCGTTAGAGTGGTCGTCCTCTGATTCAAACGAGTTTTTGGCGGCCGTGAAGATTACCGGTGAAGACCGTCCAGGAATGCTCAATGACATCACAAGTGCTGTGATTTCCGTGCAAAAAACCAACATCCGCGGAGTGAATATCGATGCCTTTGACTTCATGTTCGAGGGCATCCTTACAGTATTCGTTACAGACCTAGGACATTTGCAGAAAATCTTCGATCGGCTGCACAAGATCAAAGGAATCAAAACCGTTGAGCGTTTTGAGGGTTGAACCGTTCGTATATTTGACGGACATTTTTCACTACCACAACAGGGTCGGCTGCGGTGAATCTCCAAGTCGTCTTATTCACGCTTTTTGCCATCGGTGCGATCGTCTCGGCGCTCTTCACCGTTACGCGCAAAAATCCGGTTTCGTCTGCCATGTCTCTTGTGGCACATTTCTTCATGCTCACAGGCCTTTACCTTACTCTGCAGGCACAGTTCGTAGCCGCGGTGCAAGTGTTGGTGTATGCAGGTGCCATCATGGTGCTCGTGGTATTCGTGATCATGCTTCTCAATGTTGGACGCGAAGTTCAGCAGTCTGGACCTCGTACGCTGCGCACAACGATAACTGTTGTATCAGCAGCGATCATCGCGGTCATGATTGCCAGCGTTCTTCTCTCCAAACCAACGGGCTTCAACACCCTGCACCAGAGTGCAAGCACCATGGGTAGTACAAGTTCAATCGGCAAGACACTGTTTACTGAGTACATCTTCCCGTTCGAGGCTGTCTCACTATTGCTGCTTGCAGCGCTGATCGGTGCAGTTATTCTGGCAAAGCGTCACGTCAAGGAAGTAGAGTCATGATCCCTACCAGCATCCCACTCGATTATTACCTCATCCTCTCTGCCGTTCTCTTCGTGATCGGCGTTGTAGGAGTTGTTACACGCCGCAATGCTATCATCATTTTTATGTCGCTCGAGCTTATGCTCAACGCCGTAAATCTCTCTATGGTTGCCTTCTCTTCGTACCTAGGCAACATTGCTGGCCAGATGTTCGTGTTTTTCATCATGGCAGTAGCGGCTGCCGAAGCAGCGGTTGGTTTGGCCATCGTGCTGGCATTGTTCCGTAACAAGCAGACGGTCTACGTTGATGAAATCAACATCATGAAGTGGTAAGGGTCATGAAGATTCTTTTGGCATGCATAGCAATTGCCTCAATCGCACTTGGTTGTGTAACAACCACAGAGCCATCAACGGAAGCTCAGAAGCTTACGATGATTGATCTGACCCAGACACCTGGGTTTACATGGTTCGTTGCTGAAATGGACAGATACGCTCCTGATACGACCCATGTGAACCGTGTCAAGGCCTCCATGGCAGCATCTCCGGAGAAGAAGGTTTACATTTTTGTTCGTCCATCGTGCTCATGTCGCGGAACACAGCGCATGTTCCCACAGGTAATGAAGACATTGATGAATGCTGGTGTCGAGTCCAGTCGCATCGAAGTGTGGTCTATGAAGAACACGACGGATTCTCAGCCCTACGCCTCGCTGTTTTCCGTGAGCCAACTTCCGGCATTCTTTGTTGTTGAAAACAACACGGTGAAGTCGTCTATGGGCGACGATTTTGCGACGAACTATAATGAGGAGAATGCTGATTCGCTGATTGCGAATGCAGTTTCTCGATAAGTGCGGGAACTATCGTACGTATCCACCTGTTACGGTTGGTGTGAAGAGAGTCAGGCGAGCGCGCAAGCGCCCTGACGAGCACCCCGCTCTTCCTATCCCTTTTGCGGCCGTCATTGCCCCCTTGATGACGGTCGTTTTTTTTTGCAGTCCTGTCAATGAGGCCTGCATGGGGCGTGCTTACGGTGCACACACAACAGCTACAAAAAACAACAACGCCCTCGCGGCCAATAACCACGAGGGCGTTATTCTACGTGCAAGCGGCGGGAGTCGAACCCGCACGGGGTTGAGCCCGCTGGATTTTGAGTCCAGTGCGTCTGCCAGTTCCGCCACGCTTGCTCGGTGTGGGCAGTGAGGGATTTGAACCCCCGACCCTCTGCTTGTAAGGCAGATGCTCTGAACCAACTGAGCTAACTGCCCGAGTAACGTTGCTCATCAAATGATGAGCCACAAATATATAACAATTTCTGTTTTGAGCAATGTATCACACCGCTTCTACGCGATGAATTTCTGGGATATGAGTCCTGATTGCACGTTCAATACCAGCACGAAGCGTCATTGCCGACATTGAACAGGTTTTGCAGGCACCAACAAAGCGCAGTTCAAGGATGCGTGTTTCTTCGTTGTATCCGACAACCTCGACATTGCCCTTATCAGCTTCAAGGAAGGGGCGAACCTCCTGAAGAGCAATTTCTACTCGCTCAAGAATGCCCTGCATCACAATTCGATCGAAACAGATTGTGTTCCGGAGGCTGCCTGAGCTTTACGCACCTGCTGGACAACGCGTTGTGCAATATCCCGGAAGGCATCGCCAAGCGAACCAGACTCGGGATCCAGCACAAATGGGAAGCCTGAATCTGCCCCTTCACGGATACGGACGTCTATGGGGACTTCACCGAGGAATGGGACGTTATACTCCTGGGCTACGCTCTGACCGCCCCCTTGACCGAAGATGTAGTACTTACGGTCCGGCATGTCAGGCGGAATAAAGTGACTCATGTTTTCTACGACGCCCAGAACATTCACGTTCACTTTGTTGAACATTTGGATTGAGCGCCGAACATCGGCAAGCGCAATCTCTTGCGGCGTGGTAACAACAACAGCTCCAGTAAGGGGTATTCGCTGAGTGAGCGTAAGTTGGATATCACCAGTACCGGGAGGCAGATCGAAGATCAGAAAATCTAGGTCACCCCACATGATCTGTTCAACTAGCATGTTGAAATACCCTGCTAGCATCGGTCCGCGCAAAATTGCAGCCTGATCCCGCTGCATCACAAAGCCGATAGAGGCAACTTTGACGCCATAGGCCTCGTTCGGATAGCCTATCACCTTTCCATCAGGTGACTTTTCAGCACGCATTTGCTGGTCTGCCATTCCGTACATCGTGGGCTGCGAGGGTCCGTAGATGTCGGCGTCTAAAAGCCCCACGCGTGCACCGCGTTGCGCCAGCGCTGCAGCGAGGTTTGCAGCAACCGTAGACTTACCTACACCACCCTTCCCCGATGAGACGGCGATGAGATGTTTGATGCCTGGGAACACCCGTTCGGCAGCAGAGGAATTCTGCGATTCACGGACGAGGATTTCAACCTCAGCATCAGGATAGTTGGCCAGAATGATTGCCTTACAGTCATGGTCTAGCCGCTTGGCGATCCAGTGAAGTGGTGGGACAACCTCCAGAAATGCCCGGACCCGATTTCCCGAGACTTCGACAGAATGGACAGCACCTAACTGGCCGAGTGACAGGCCCAAATCGGGGTCTTGAATGCTGCTGAGTAACGAGGCGACGTGTTCTTGATTCATGCACAAAAATACCGTTATGTCCCGTATCTTTCACGTCCACTTTGATAATCACTTTTTTCGTTTCAATTGGAGTATCTCATGAAGCACGCTCTACTTGGTGCACTGCTCGCTGCAGCGGCAGTTGGTGGCTCAGCTCAGAAGATGGTTGTATCACAACCTCGTCTGAGTACTGAATCGATCCCAACGCGTATTACAGCCGGCGATCTTACACCACAACCTTCAGCAAAGGCTGAAGAAGGAACGCAGGCAACAACATTCAGGCGCGTTTTCACGACAGACGTTCGCAGTCAGTTCCATTACTGGCCATACGGAACGGTGTCACACGACATCTTCAAATACGATCCAGTATCGAAGTCCCTGAATCTCTCCCGCAATAAGGCCATCTTCGATGCTAGCCGTCAGATCAGCGGAGTTGAAATCGGCTTGATGCGTTCAACGAATAACGGAACCTCTTGGACCTTTGATATCGTCCAAAGCACAAGCGAAATCTTCTTTGGCATGCCAGTTTTCGGCTGGGTAAACCCAGATGGAGGCACTGACCCATCGAAGTTCGCTACGTCGATCTATGGTATCCGCTACCCAATGCCTCAGCTTTCATACGGAGGTATGAGCCTGTGGAACCGCACATCAGCTGGCTCCTACGAAATGATCATGAACGATCAGGATCGTCCAGGAAGCGGCTTTGAAGTGCAGTTTGGCGACCTCTACAGCGACAACACATCTGGCGCAATCCACTATGCTGGTACGCTAAACCCTGATGAAACGGCACAGTATGGTACATATGGCTACTTCAACTTCAATTTGATCGTTGAAGATTTTGGTACGTTCCCAACAATCCCTGCTCAATGGGCTGGTGATAAGTGGCGTCCAAGCGAGCAGCTCGGCTCCTCATACAACGCACCGATGCTTCTCGAAGGCGATGAATCTGGCAGCCTCTATGCCTGCTTCAATAACTTTAGCGCAGATGACCTAGACACTCGCGGTGTACAGATTTCAAAGTCTGCCGATCAAGGAAAGACATGGGCACCGTTTGTAACACTGCCAACCTCGCTGATGGATGAGTATGCACAGGCAACTGGCGGGGATATTGCATTCCAGCCAGGACAAAGCCCATATAGCGGCGGTGCATTTATTGTTACTGGTGACGATGCCTTCTCATACTTCATGCGCGTTGCTACAGGTGTTAAGAATGCAGACAAGCCAGCACAGATCGACACGATCATTTCCTACAACATCGTAGAAGCAGCATACAAGAGTGGCACGTGGAAGATGCGTCCAGTTGCACCGCTCGCTTCATTCGGGTTCAAGATGGTTTCTCTTCAAGACTCGATCTCACAGGCAATTGGTGCACCAGCGCTGACGCTCTCTGACAATGGTCGTGGACACGAAGTACAAGTTGCGAAGACAGCAGATGGCAAGCATCTTGTCGTAAAGTACGTCGAGATCAATCCTGAGCGTGAGAACACGTTCACAACCGCACGTGTGTATGAGCAGGTTTCAGCTGGTCAGTACAACGAAGTTGATCCAATCGCAAGCAACTTCGATACAGATCTCTACATCGCAACACGTGAAATGTCGAGCGAAACATGGTCGGCACCTATCAATTGCACAAATGATGCAGACCACGCATTCCGCACATACATCCCTGACGTTGTGCCAAGCTTGACGCAGGTACCGGTTCTGCGCCTCCTCGGAACGAATGCCGGCACAATCACAAGCCTGCTTCCAAAGGCCCTCTATCAGCTGATCTTTAACAGCGGCGCCTCGATGGACTTCGCAATGATCAACCTCGAGACTGTTAGTGTGAACGAAGAGAAGGCATATGACTTCCGCTTCAACAACATCGCTCCAAACCCAGTTGCTGGTTCAGCCGAAGTAACGTTTACGCTTGATCGCCCAGCAACTGTTGCCCTTGAAGTATATGACATGGTTGGCAACAATCTTGGTGTTGTCTTCAATCAGCAGCTCCAGCAAGGACTTCACGGCGTAACAGTAGATGCTTCGAGCTATGCTTCTGGCACGTACAATCTTGCGCTTGTTGTTAACGGTGTTCGCACAACAAAGCAGTTTGTTGTCATTCGATAACACAGCACGGTAAGTCTTCGTATACTTGGGGGAATCGGCTATGCCGGTTCCCCCTTTTTCGTGAATTGGAGATATTCCTGATGCTCAAGAAGTACACAGTTCTGGCAGCTCTCGTGGTTTGTTCAATCTCCGCTGTTGCGCAGGAGTGGTACCTGGCAGTCCCCCAGCGGGCAGTCTTCTCGATCGCAACCAATCCGCTAAATCCTAAATCAATGATTGCTGGGAACTACTCGCGTGGTTTCTTATCATCGGTTGATGGAGGGTCTACCTGGCTCGAGCTATCTATCGGCGATCTCGGTGGCACCTCGCAGATTTCTGCGCTCGTCTATCACCCTCGCGATACGTCTGTCATTCTTGCAGGGGGCATTGGGTTTACTGGGATCGACCGTTCTACCGATGGTGGTACAACATGGAGTAATGTGCTCGCAGATCCAACGGGATTTCGCTTTGAGATCGCATCTAGTGGCAGCATTGCCTTTCATCCAGGACAACCAGATACAATTTATGCGGTTCGGAGCACTCCAACAGAGGTGTACCGTTCTGTAGATGCAGGAGAAACGTGGGAGCTGCTTAGCACCGTTCCGGATCTTGACGCTAGTGCCCGACTGCGCGCAATATCTGTTTGCCCGGTTCCTGATAGCTCGAATATCATGCTTATCACCGGACGTAGAACTGCGATTCACCGCTCTACGGACGGTGGCAAGACGTGGAAATCAACTCAGTACGCGCTCGGTACTCACCCTTTTGCCGATGCTTCGCAGATACGGTGGAGTCCTACCGTTTGTGGGCGCGTGTATGCTACGTCGCTCGTGGGCAATGTCGGAAACGGCGGCCTTCACTACAGTGATGATTACGGCGTTACCTGGCAGCTCATGAAGTTCAGAGACACGTCGCTGAATGCTCTCGAAGTTCGCGGAACGAATAACGGCGACGAGATCTTTGTTGGAGGCGCAGAGATTCTTGGATCCACGGCCGGTGTTCGTGGCGACTCACTAATCTATCGCTCTGCTGATGGCGGCAATACCTGGCAGGACCTCTCAGAGCTGCCATGGCTGGAAAATGAACTCGGTGAAGTTGTTGCCAATGTATGGGGCTTTGCAGTCACCCAAACTGATGGCCCGGCAGAAGTGTTCGTTGCAACAGAAGTTGGAGCCTACCGTAGCACTGCAGTTACATCGGTGAGGTCGGCTACGAATGCAACATCTCCTGTCTCAATGAGACAACAAGGAACAACACTGCTTGTTCGCTCCGATGCAGACGAGGCCGTACACGTCGTTGTCTGCTCGCTTGAAGGCCGGGAACTTCTTCGAACAACGATCACTGGTAGTGGTCTTCACGCAGTTGACATGTCTTCCTATGCAACTGGCGTCTATGTAGCTGGTGCCTATACTGCAACCTCAAGGACATCTGCGCTGATTATCCGATGATTCGCTCCTCCCTCATTCTGCTTGCACTCTGCAGCATGAGCATGTGTATGTCTTCGCATGCACAGACATGGCGTGTGCTGCATCCGTTTCTCTCGCATACGGTAGTTCTTAATCCCAACGACCCACGCAAACTCTACATTGGCAACTGGGCCAATCAGCTCCTTCGCTCAAACGATATGGGCAAGACGTGGTACACGGTGGAGATGGGAGACCTTGGCGTGCCCAACTCAATTACCTCGGTAGGAGTCTCTCGGGCAGATACATCGGTTATCCTTGCAGGGGGCTATTTCTTTGATGGGATTCGGCGGTCTTCAAATAGCGGACAGACCTTTGATCGCGTGTTGAACGACTCCAACAACGCCAAGATGTGGTATATCTCCGAGGCTATTGTTGAAGATCCCTCATCTCCAGGTACGTGGTATGCTGCGCGCGGCTCTCAGAACAATGGCATTTGGAAGAGCACCGATAACGGTGCTACATGGGATAGTATCAGCGCAATACCCTCGGCGTTTACTTCCCGTTTGTGCACGATTACGATACGGCCCGACAGTACAAACGTTCTCTACGTTGGCGCCAAGGGCGGTGTTATGCTGCGCTCCTCAGACCGCGGTGTTACCTGGAATCGTGTACCGGTAGTCGGAGGCAGGCTAAACATCATTGCCGACGATTCGGAGATCCCCAAGATCGTGTTCTCGCCGCGCGAGCCCCTTACCGGATATGCGGTTGTTGCAATTACTCTTGAAACAAAGATCAGCGGTAATGGCGGAGTTCTCA
The DNA here is from genome assembly GCA_044345485.1 of Kapaibacterium sp. (SeqCode). Classification (GTDB taxonomy): domain Bacteria; phylum Bacteroidota; class Ignavibacteria; order Kapaibacteriales; family Kapaibacteriaceae; genus UBA10438. The sequence continues at coordinate 4,738 of JBIJAX010000050.1, read as the reverse complement.
AGACTACGGATGGCGGGCTTACTTGGGACCGCATAGGCTTTGCTGACACAAGCTTCTGGGCTGTTGACGTGCGCGAGCGCAACGGCAAGGACGAGGTGTTTATCGGGGGCTTTCGGATCAATAATTCCGCCACGATTATCAAGGGCGATGGTCTTGTCTATCGCTCACCAGACGGCGGTGCTACATGGTCACAGGTTACAGATATCCCATGGGGCAAAAACGAACTGGACGATACGATTCGTAACGTGTGGGTGATCCGATGCGATGAGGTAACTAAGCGCGTGTACTTTGCCACAACGCCTGGACTGTATGTGTACGAAGATGAGTTGTCCAGCATTGCATCAGCTGATGATGGAGAGTCATTTGATGTACACTCTGACCGCGAAGATATCATCCTGCATGACAGGAGAGTGTTAACAGGCCGCGGCTCAGTTTCGATGTATAACCTGCTCGGTCGGTGTATAGATCAAGTTGCTATTGAAGAAGGCACCACTGATCTGCGCATGCAAGCTCCTTCAGAAAGGGGCTTGTATCTCATCACTCTCGACCGGAACGGCAGGCGCAGGACTGCTACGGTGTTCGTGGAGTAATCTAGTATCGTTAACGACGGAAGAGTCAGACATGAGACAGTACGTTGCACTTCTAATCTTGGCAATGTCGGTTACACTAAGTAGCTGCGACCTCTTCCTAAGCCCGATCGATCAGGATCCGATAAACTATGTTCGCACAACCATTACCGGTCGTGTAACAGATGAAGCAGGTAAGTCTGTCCAGGGTGCACTTGTCAAGGGTCACGGTGCCAGCACCACCACAAATTCCAATGGCATCTTTGTGCTGCGCGACGTTGCAGTGCCCTCTACACGAGCAGTGATCACCGTTTCAAAAGGCGGCTACTTTACTGGAGCGCGAGCTGCATATCCATCGGCCTTGAAGACTACGACGATGTTGCTCACGCTGCAGGAAGCAAAGGTTACTCGCGTACTCAACGCAACGAGTGGTGGAACAGTTACCGTCGGCGCCGCCAGCGTTGAACTTCCTGCCAATGGATTTGTGGATGCACAGGGTAATGCATACACAGGGACTGTATCGGTTGCAGTGCGTTATCTGGATCCATCTTCTGATGATTTCTACAGCAGTTTTTCTGGCGATATGGCCGCAGCGCGGACGGATGGTTCTGCTACGGAGCTGATCTCCTATGGTGTTCTTCGCGTCAAGCTCACAGGCTCGCAAGGACAGGAACTCAACCTGCGTAAGGGGTCGGCAGCTACACTTACGTATCCCGCAGCAGGAGCTAATGATGCCTCAATTCCGCTCTGGTTTTTCGACGAAACAGAGGGCATCTGGGTAGAAGAAGGTGCAGCTATTCGTAGCGGCAACAACTACGTGGGATCGGTGCAGCATTTTACTGATTGGAATCTCGACAAGCCAACAGCGCGCAGTGCATACATCGAAGGACGTGTAACGTGTGGAGCTAACGTACCGCTCGCGGGAATCGTTGTCGATATCGGTCAGGTTTCGGTTGTGACCGATCAAGACGGCATGTATAAGCGTCGCGTGCCGGCAGATATTGCGTTTGATGTGGTAGTGAAGGGCTCTCGTAACGAGGGCATCAGTTCAAGTTCGGTAACGGTTGGCCCAATTGCGCAGGACCAAACCCTGAAGCATGATATCGAGGTAGCCCCTTGCCCTACTCTTCTGGAAGCACAAATCGTTGATTGCAACAACAATCCGGTAGGGGGCTTTCTACAGGTTATCACACCCAATGGTATGAAGGTTGCTTCATCAACCTCTGGACGCTTCGTAATCCCTGTTCCAGCGGGTGTTGCACTTACGATTGAAGGCTACAGCACAGAGGGACGTACAATCTTATCAACACCAGTTGCGCCAATCGCAAGCGGTACGGTGTTCAATATTGGTTCGCTCCAGGCATGCAGTGGAGCTACCACAGAGTACCTCGATATTGCCTTACCGAAAGATGAGCTGCCCAAACACGCAGCGTTGAACAGCAACGGCTCCCTCGTTGCAGTTGTTACGCAGTCCAACGTGCATGTGTATGACGTAGCAACAGGCACAAAGCGATGGACGTCCGCTGTTGAGAAGAATCTTTACCAGAGAGGTTTGATGTTCGTCGCGAACGATGATCGTGTAGCCCTGATGAATGGTTCGGGAACAACCGTCTTCGCGGCCTCGAATGGGCAACAAATCGCTAAAATCAGCGCAAACGGACAGAACTTTATCACACCTAACGGAAACTTTATCTACGTAAAGCGCGGTACACCGGCCAATAGTGAAATTGAGGAGTACGACGCGACAACAGGCACACGCACCAGAACCATTGCCATCAGCGCGGCCCTCCCGTTAACCAGTTTTCTCGGTTTGCAGGGTAATGGTCGGGCCATCCTACAGTCAGTGTATACACCTGGCGCCATTTACACTGTCGACCTAACATCGGGCGCTGTCGTAAGGACCTACACTGGTGAAAACGATACTACGTACACCGGTGAAGGAAACACACTCTCGCCTTCTGGAAACATTCTCACGTTGTTTGGACGTGGCAATACATCTAACTACGGGCTTACGCTGGTAGATCTGGTTACCGGTACGGTTGTATCACGTCTGCAGACATCAGGTGAGATACTCGCCATTTCACATGCAGACGATCAATACGTGTCGCGCCAAAACGTCCAGGGGGCTGCTCCAACACTTTCGGCAATGCGTACGCAGCAGCTATTGAGAGTACTTCCGTGGACATCGGCATCCAGTCAGATCTACCCCACCATCTTCTCATTTAGTGCAGATGGTTCGCGCCTTGTAGGCATCTCGGGGAGGGACCAGAATACTCCTGGCGAAGGACCCGGTATGGTTCGAGTATTCAAGCTCCGATAAGGGGCTAACGATACTCCTAACTCCCCTACCGTATCACGGTTCTGGTAACTGGTGTTCCGTCGACCATTGCCACCGCGAGGTACACGCCCCTTGGTGCCTGGGAGACGTCTACAGCAAGGTTTGTTGCTTGACCGCGAACTGCATCTAGCTGACGTCCATCTGTTGTGTATATCGCCAGCGAAGAGATTGTGCGCATCGACGATGCCTGCACTAAGCCATCGGCTGTTACATGAACCCGTAGATCTGATTCTGCGTCGCCAGCTTCTATTTGGCGGACGCTCACGATGTCTTCGACCTTCAGGCGCGCATAACCATCTGAGGTGGCAAAGTGTGCGTAACCATCGCTCGTAAACGCAACGTCGTTGATCTCTGGATTGCCAATGTTGAGCGGATCGCCAACACTCCAACGAACACCGTCGTCGGCAGTAATGGCTACACCAAACGTTGGGTGCAGAGCCATGGTGCGTCCATCTGGCATGTCTATGAAACGTATGTCGGTCTTTGGAAGCAAACCGCGGTCAGGGAAGATGAATGTACGCGTCCACGTAGCCCCGTCATCTGTTGAGCGATAGATGAACGACTGATCAAGTTGATAGCACTTCTCAGGAAAATCCTTGTAGCGCATGATCTCACCGGTAAAGCTGTCCAGATACCACGGATCGATCCGTAGCTCCGAAGCTAGGCACAGCAATGTGCCTTTCGAGGTTTTATGTAGTGATGAAACGTAGAGCGATGTATCGATGGACGACGTTACCCTCTTCCATGTGTTTCCGCCGTCGGTGCTGCTAACAACGCCACCTGGGATAGTGTCTCGCAGTGAGACCGAGTATTCATCTTCATAGATACGCATCCCGCGCAAGCCGGCAACGATCGTACCATTGTTGGCCATGATGATATCGCCAAGCGATGCTGTGGTTGCAATCGTGTCTCTCATGACTACCGGCATGGACTTGCCAACATACACCCACTCACGGCCGTTGTTAAACGAGAAGTACATCGAATCCATTGCAGAGACGGTTACCTCATCTGACAGTCGCTTGATAAAGCGCGACCTGCGCGGGAGCACCGTATCAATGAACGTACCATTAGCCAGATATCGCGTCACGACATCTCCAGTAACCCAGACTGTATCAGGATGAGGGAAGTACAGCTGCGATGGACCATACCTGTTTCTGTACAGTCCATTAAAGTCCTCCGCAAATGTCCACCTCGTGTACGTGAGACCGCTAGTATAGTTCTCGGGCATCCGAATCTTATGTTGAAAGGGGCCAGGGATAACAATATCCCACGCCTTACTCTCATTGTCCTGCGTCATCACACGGCCGTGTTCTGAGAGCAATGCCATTGTGCCATCGCCCCGAGGATACAACCTGTTTATTCCAATGGAGCGCGAGCCCCATTGCGGATCGGGAACGATATTCGATACAAGGCGCCACGTTTGTCCCGCATTGGTCGTTGTGAGCAGCTCTCCAGAGTAATATCCTGCAAACCACACACTATCCGAATACGGCACCAGTTGGTATTTATCGAAGGTATTGATGAAGCCCCATTGCTCCGTGGCAACTGGCCGACGATAAATGGAAACCTTGCCTGTTTTGACGTTGATTACGGTGTAGATCGTTCCCTCGGCTAGATTCCCCTCTGGGACATAGATTTTCGTGATAAAGAGGTCGCCACACGCACCAGCCGCGGTGATGGTCTGAAATGTTGAGTACTGCTTTGGAACGAACACAGGGCGAAGCGTTGCATCAAGGCCAACGGTCCATACTTCGCCTTTGCGGCCAAAGATCACCGCCATGGTGTCGTTCACAAGATCGAGATACGTCGTAGCGATACGATAGCGTGTGGTGTC
>JBIJAX010000078.1:0-5735 GCA_044345485.1 Kapaibacterium sp. (SeqCode) | reverse complement strand
GAGAATCTCTGATGTAGCGCCATGCTCTACAAAGAGCCGGAGAACCTTTTCGATGCTACCACGTTTGTGGGATCGTGTATACAGCTTGCCATCGGAATACGTGCCGGCGCCTCCCTCCCCATAACAATAGTTCGAATGGGGGTCTACAACGCCATCCTGCTGAATAGCACGCAGATCGCGCCTGCGAGCGCGCACATCGCGTCCACGCTCGAGCACGATGGGCATTATTCCATGTTCGAGCAGCTCTAGTGCAGCGAAGTACCCGGCAGGACCAGCACCAACGATCACAACACGTTTTCCTGGATCTGCGGCCTTGAGACGGCCCAGATACTGTTCCTGGGCAGGGGGCTCCTCACCTGCAAAGACGTCTACGGTGAGTCGAACTCTCGGCACCCGCGAACGGGCATCAACAGAGCGCCGCACCACAAGCACCTTTGCATCAGCATCTGTTGCAAGCCCAGCTGCAGCCAATGCCATAGATGTAACGGCTATGGGGTCTGCCGCCTCTGCAGGGGTCAGTGGAAACTCTACGCGCTGATGCATGGCGGCAAAGTTCGGAAGAATTCCCGCGCTATTTTGTCTGCATGTCAGATCGGTATGAACTCATCTACGAAATCGTGCGATCAATTCCACCCGGAAAGGTCACCACATACGGACACATAGCAGCTGCCATAGGCGTGCGCTCTGGCGCACGCTTGGTGGGATGGGCACTGAACGCCGTTGCACATCAAGACCGCCTGGACATTCCATGTCATCGCGTCGTGAACCGCCTAGGAGAGCTCTCCGGACGCATGCACTTTGAGACACCATTTGTGATGCGGGAACGTCTCGAAGCCGAGGGAGTGGCATTCAAGGCTGAGGCTGTTAATCTTGATTTGCATCTTTGGGTGCCAGAGATAGCCCCCTGACCGTATCTTTGCCCTCCACATTTGCCCTCCACATACCATACAACCTAGGATAACACACATATGAAGAAAGCGCTTAGCATAGCGGCTGTGATTCTTGGATCTGCAATGATGATAGGATGCGATTCAACTACCGAAGAGCCAGTCACGATGAAAACACAAGGTGACTCTGTGAGCTACATGTTCGGTTATCAGCTGGGCGGTCAGTTTGCGAAGACAAAGATCGAAGTAAACCAAGAGATGTTGATGGCCGGATACCGTGATGGCAGCCAAGACAAGAAGGCGCTGATCTCAGATTCTGCTGCCATGCTTCTCTCAGAATCCTTGCAGCGTCAGTTAGCCAAGACAATGGAAGAAGAGGCTCTCAAGGCAGCAGCTCCTGTTCGTAAGGCAAGCGAGAAGTTTCTTGCTGAGAACAAGAACAAAGAAGGCGTGATTACAACACCAAGCGGCCTTCAGTACAAGGTAATTTCGATGGGCACTGGCAAGAAGCCTGCTGCTGGCTCTACGGTAACCGTTCACTACACCGGAAAACTTGCCGACGGCAAAGTATTTGATAGCTCCGTCGAGCGCGGTCAGCCGGCTACGTTTAACACCACACAGGTCATTCCTGGATGGCAAGAAGCTATTCTACTCATGCCAAAAGGTTCGAAATTTCAGCTCTACATTCCCGCTAGCCTTGCTTACGGAGATCGCGGTGCAGGAGACGGTCTCATTCCTGGGGGAGCTGCATTGATCTTTGATGTTGAGCTTCTCGACGTAAAGTAAACAACGACTTTTCATCACAATCACTGTATTGTTACCAATGAACAAACTCATTCTTCTCATCACAGTAATGGCGCTTAGCACTTCTCTGGGTACAGCTCAGAAAGGCGCGTCAGCAACAAAAGCAATGACGAAACAAGACTCAAACATGTATGCCCTCGGCATGCAGATCGGACGTTCTCTGCAAAGCCAAGGTCTCGACATCAACATAGACATGCTCGCCGAGGGTATGCGCGGCTTCCTTAGCGGCACGCCAAAGCTCACAGATCAGCAGTTCCAAGCCTGTATGGAAAATCTCCAACAAGAGGCGATGCAGAAAATGGAGGCAGAAAAGGCTGCGGCAGGATCTGTCAATAAGGCTCGTGGCGAAAAGTTTCTTGCAGAAAACAAGAGCAAGGAAGGCGTAAAGACAACTGCAAGTGGTCTTCAGTACAAGGTCATCAAAGAAGGTACTGGAAAGAAGCCAGCAAAAGAGAACACCGTTAAGGTTCACTACACTGGCACAACTATCGACGGCAAGGTATTCGACAGCTCAGTAGAACGCGGTGAGCCGATTGAGTTCCCACTTGCTGGCGTGATCGCAGGTTGGACAGAAGGTGTGCAGTTGATGTCGGTTGGATCAAAGTACACACTCTATATCCCATCGAATCTTGCGTATGGTGAGCAAGGGGCTGGTCAGGCTATCGGACCAAACGAAGCTCTGATCTTCGATGTAGAGCTTCTCGACATCACGAAGTAAGCATCAACAATTGTTGACACATAGTGAAGGCCACGCGGTAAACCGTGTGGCCTTCGTAGTTTTGTCGCACTTAAACACTACGAAAAGACACTGTGAAAAGTCTCCCAATGTACGGCCTCGTGATCCTGCCCCTTGCAGCAGTGATCTATGTTACGTGGTCTGCCTTTACCGGCACCTTCGACTGGTTCTACCTAGCGCTTGCGCTGATCTTTGGCTTCGTTACCGAATACGGTGTTACCCTTGGTTACCACCGTTTAGTAGTGCACAAATCCTTTGAGCCCCATCCAGCATTGAAAGCAGTTCTGCTATGGCTCGGATCAATGGCATTCCAAGGTCCAGTTACCCACTGGGCAAGCGTGCACACAAAGCACCACGCTCACAGCGATCAAGAAGGCGACCCACACTCTCCTACGGTAAGCGGGTTCTTCTACGCACACTTTGAGTGGCTCATCGAGATGAACAGCGACGATATCGGCGAGATCAAGGCAAAGTGGGGCGGACGCTACTTCAAAGACCCAATGATCGTATGGTTCTCGAATACGTTTTTGTTCTGGTCGGTCTTTAGCCTTGTCCTCCCAGCTGTGATTGGATACTTCCATGCCGGCACCTTGGAAGGCGCGTGGCTGGGCTTCGTATGGGGTGGATTCGTTCGCATCTTCATCACGAGCCATGTTACGTGGAGCGTAAACTCTGTGTGCCATTACTTTGGTAGCCGCACATACGTTACAACAGACAAGAGCCGTAACAACCCAATCATTGGCATTCTTGCTCTGGGTGAAGGCTGGCACAACAATCACCACGCATTTCCATCATCAGCATTCCATGGTCTTGCATGGTGGCAGTTTGACTTTACGGGGCTTACGATTCGCGTCTACGAAGCGATCGGTCTCGCGAAGAAGGTTACCCGCATTCCGGATTCGCTCCTTGAGAAGCGTCGGATCGATAGCTTGACGTCGACCCTGAACGTGCAAGAACTCGCGATGACAGAAGACGAAGAGCGCGACCAGCTCCACGAAGCGGCGTAAGGCGTGGAGCGCTCTCGATGACGCTCTTTTCAGCAACAAAAATCTCCAAGGTATACTACGAGAAGGTTCTCTTCGAGAACATCTCGTTTGGTATGCAGGATGGCGAACGTGTTGGCATCATTGGACGCAATGGGGCCGGTAAGACGTCGCTTCTGCGCATCGTTGCAGGCATTGATCAGCCCGATGCAGGTGAGATTGCCTTTAACAACGAGGCGCGGTTCGAATACCTTCCGCAGCTACCAACGTTCGAGCAGGACGACACAGCATTCCATGCCGTAGCGTCTGCCTACGACCATCGTCATGGTCACCTCGAAGAATGGGAGCTCGAAACTCTTGCCAAGCAAACACTCGGCAAGCTCGGCATACACGACGCGTACAAGCACGTGCAAACCATGTCGGGCGGACAGCGCAAGCGTGTGGCCATTGCCCGTGCACTGCTTGCCGAACCCGACCTCTTGATCCTTGACGAGCCCACAAACCATCTCGACGCAACAAGTGTGCAATGGCTGCAGGACACGTTGCAGAATTCGTCACGGGGCTTACTCCTCGTAACGCACGACCGCTACTTTCTCGACGCCGTCTGCACGCGCATTATCGAGATCGATCAGTCGCGTCTCTTCTCCTACGACGGCAGCTACGAAAAATACCTCGAGCGTAAAGAAGCTCTCGTTGCCGTGCAGGATGCTACGGCAGACCACCAGCGCAACAAGCTTCGTACAGAGCTTGCATGGCTGCAGAAGGGCGCAAAGGCACGCAGAACAAAGCAGCAGAGCCGCATCGACTGGATCGAGAAGATGCAGCAGGAGCAGCGCACGCAGAGCGTAGAGTTTCGCGACATCGATATCGAAGTTGGCGGCAAATTCCTCGGCGGTAAGATCATTGATGCCGTTGATGTAAGCTATCGTTCGTTAGTAACAGACTTCACCTATCGCGCAGCACCCGGAGATCGCATCGGAATAATAGGTCCGAACGGGGCTGGCAAGACAACCCTGCTCAATCTCCTTGCTGGACGCAAGCACTCCGATCGAGGACACATCTCGCTAGGTGAAACCGTTACCCTCGGATTCTTCGAACAGGAGATCAAAGACCTGCAGGAAAACGAAACTGTGTTGAGCAACGTGCGCGACATCGCCGAGTACATCGACGTAGGCGTTGGACGCGACCGTTACATTAGCGCGCGCGAACTGTGCGAACGCTTCGGATTTTCGCCCAAGCAGCAGCATGCGTTTGTGCATACCCTCTCAGGGGGCGAGCGACGCAGACTCGGATTGCTGCGCATTCTGATGTCAAACCCCAACGTACTCTTTCTCGACGAACCAACGAACGACTTTGACCTCGTTACGCTGAACGCCCTCGAGGAATACTTGCAGTCGTTTAAAGGCGTCCTGCTTACCGTATCCCACGACCGTGCATTTCTCGACACCACGGTCACCACGATCTGGTCATTCGAAGACGGCGGCCGCATCAAAGAGTATCCCGGCAATTACTCAGCATACCTCGAGGCTGTAGAGGCGCGCTCAAAAGCTGCAGACCGCGAAGCAAAGAGTAAGCAGCAACAGCAGCCCCCTACCCAGTCATCGACAAAGAAAAAGCTCACCTTCAATGAGCAGCGAGAACTCGAGCAGCTCGAATCCCGCATCCCAGAGCTAGAAGCATCGATCGCCGACCTCGAAACAAAGATGAGTAGCGGAGAAGGCAGCTATCAGGACCACGAGCTGTGGGCCCAACAGCACGCCCAATTCACAGCCAACCTCGACGAATCAACCCTGCGGTGGCTGGAGCTCAGCGAGCGCCAATAGCAGTTCGATTTCGCTAATCCGCGCACAAGTGCGAATTTTGCACCGGCCTTGTCAAAGGCCCATACCTTGTTCACAAACATTAGAACGCTATCATGGCCACGCAAGACATCGACATGATCAAAAAGGTTTACGAGAACCTTCCTTCAAAAGTAGCCGCTGCACGCACCCTGCTGGGGCGTCCGATGACGCTTGCAGAGAAAACGCTCTACGCGCACATGGCAGAAATGCCATCGGCTCCGCACGCTCGTGGCAATGCCTATGTAGACTTTAACCCAGACCGTGTTGCGATGCAGGATGCAACTGCCCAGATGGCTCTGCTGCAGTTTATGTCGGCCGGTATCCCAAAGGTTGCAGTGCCGTCAACAGTACACTGCGACCACCTTATCCGAGCTGAGCACGGGGCTACATCAGACCTTGAAAAGTCGCTTACAGAAAACAAGGAAGTGTTCGACTTCCTCGCCTCTGTGTCAAACAAGTACGGCATTGGCTTCTGGAAGCCAGG
>JBIJAX010000077.1:0-5771 GCA_044345485.1 Kapaibacterium sp. (SeqCode) | reverse complement strand
TGGCGTCGGGGACGATGTGCCGCACATCATGACGCACCTCAGCGTTGCGCTCCATATAGTGCATTTGACCGTGCATACCCTGCTCGATCCATCGCATGTAACGTGTGTGCTCGTCTTCTAGTGGCTCAGCAGATGCAATACCAACAGCATCAAACCCAAGCTTTAAAGCCGCCACTTTAATGCGACGTGTCAGTTCGCGTGCATCCATCGACTACCCTATCGCGACGGAGCCTCTAGCTCTGCTATAGCAGCACTGATTGCTATAGCACTCTCAACCGTGGTGTCGGCATGTGCCAGCTCTTCGGCTGTACCATAGCCATAGAGCACGCCAATGTTCGCTACACCATTTGCACGTGCCCCATCGATGTCGTGATGGCGGTCACCGATCATGATCACTTCATGTGCTGGCGTTCCCTCGAGGCCTAGAATATGCCGCAGCAGATCACGCTTTTCTACGTTTGTGCCGTCTAACTCAGAACCGTAGACGTGGTGTATTGAATCACGAAGTACAGATGCATCGATTACTTCTCGCGCATATTCATGGGCCTTTGCAGTGGCCACGGCCACACGCACGCCGGAAGCAGTCAAGTGCGACAGTGTTTCTGCTACGCCTTCGTAGATATCGTACTCAAACATTGGTCCATCGCGGTAGATGTGCCTGTAGGTGGCTACGGCATGTTCAAGACGGACTCTATCTGTTGTCTTCATGTAGTGCTCGAAGATCTTCCACAGGGATGCACCCAGGCACCAAGTAAAATCATGGTCTTCAGGAACACTTACATTCGAATCCTCAAGCGCTAACCGCAACGAATGAACAATTCCTCGTCGAGAATCGATCAGCGTGCCGTCGAGGTCAAACAGAACGAGCGTAGGCTTCATAACAGCTTACTCAATTTCGTCGTTGGTGATCATTATCCGAACGTTGCCAGGCATGTTACAGACGATCAGCACAGCTTCGCCTTGCGAATCTCTGTGAATCTGTGCTGCAGGAAATGCAGCAACCAGCTCATCCACCCATTCACTGTCGACGTCGGCTGTGTAGTGCAAGAAGGGGGCTACAATACCCTGCTCACGGAACGATAGCATCCAAATTCCATCGGTTACATCTACACACGCTATATCACGTCCGGTAGCCTCGGCAATGAAGTAACCGCATTTCTGTGCCCACACAGCGCTTGCGTCTGAATCCTCAACGGGTACTACCAGCGAGTCCAGATAGCCAAGCATAGCGTTACTGTCGCCTGTTCTGTGCACAACATTCTGCGGTGTTGCAAGGGTGATCAGGTAGTCGAGCTTGCCGGGGCCTACAAAACGTATCTCTGTTTGTGAAACCACATCGAGCACTTGACCTGCTGCGAGAAGTTTATCCTTTACGCTCTGCAACGATGCGGCTACGTATTCGAGTTGAGCAGGCGCTGACGCTCCTTGCGCAAGGAGCACGAAGATCTGCCCATCTGTGAGGTGAACTTCGGTTTCTGTAGCAGTTTCTTGCTCAAAACCCAATGCCATCCATGCAAGCGCCGCCTGCGAAGGGGCTTCGTGGTGCACACGTAATCGTGCGGAATGACCAAGAAATGCCATAATGATCCTTACACGTTAAAACGGAAGTACATGATATCACCGTCCTTGACGATGTACTCTTTTCCTTCTACACGATACAAACCGGCATCCTTTACCGACTGTTCAGTGCCGAGACGATCCCAGTCTGCGTACGACATGACCTCTGCACGTATGAAGCCACGCTCAAAATCCGTATGGATCACTCCTGCTGCTTGAGGCGCTGTGGCGCTCTGACGTACAGTCCACGCTCTACACTCTTTCTTGCCGGCCGTAAAGTAGGTTATCAAACCAAGCAGACGGTAGGCTTCGCGAATGACACGGTCTAACCCCGGCTCTTCCATACCAAGATCAGCAAGGAACATCGCCCTGTCATCGTCTTCGAGTAGTGCAATCTCAGCTTCGATCTTTGCGCAGATAGGCACTACAATAGCGCCTTCTTCGGCTGCGCGTTCACGAACCGCCGCAAGGTATTCGTTGCCATTCTTCACTCCAGCTTCATCCGTATTTGCAACGTACATCACAGGCTTATCGGTTAGCAGCTGCAGCTGCTTGATGATTACTCCGGCCTTGTCTTCGCGAGCGAAACTTCGCGCTGGCTTGCCACTGTCGAGATGGGCGCGCAGCACACCAAGAATCTCGTGCTCTTCCTTTGCATCCTTGTCGTTGGCGCGAACCTTCTTGTTGACAGTTTCCATGCGCTTTTCGACAGATTCAACATCTTTCAGGATAAGCTCTGTTTCGATGATGTCGATATCATGCAGAGGGTTCACGCCACCGTGAACATGCACAACGTTGTCGTCTGTAAAGCAGCGCACGACATGGGCCACGGCATCACAGGCACGAATGTTCCCAAGGAACTGGTTGCCAAGTCCTTCGCCTTTTGACGCACCTTTTACAAGGCCAGCAATGTCTACAAACTCAACCGTTGTTGGTACTTCCCTGTCGGTCTGATATCCGTCTGCGAGTTTCTTCAACCGCGGGTCTGGAACATTCACGATACCCACGTTGGGATCGATCGTGCAAAAAGGATAGTTGGCAGCTTCAGCTTCGTTTGAAGTAAGCGCGTTGAACAGGGTGGATTTACCAACATTCGGCAAACCCACGATTCCGCAGGCAATTCCCATAGTGCGTTTGTTAGGGGGCTAAGTGTTCGTGAGAAAACACGAAAATACGGCGCAAGTTGGCTCGTGGTCTTCAGTAGGTGTAGGATAACCCGATGCCAAGATAGGACTCACCTTGATTGGCAAACATTCCGTGAATGCTGCGTCCGTCGAATCTGTAAAGGTGAATTCCTGTGGATGTGCCAGACGTATGTCGTTGTTCGATGCCGATCTGCGTAGCATGCTGAGGTACGTAGGTTCCATTGATGCCAATCCAGCGAGCATCATGTCCGCATCGAGCGATGAATCCGTTGCCGAGATCGTGTCGGTAGTCAAACCCGATATGCGGGATGACGCGGTCAAAGTACCGCGGCTGAATCGACCACACCCATGTAAGACCGGCATACGGACGAAACCCATCGACGGTATAGGTGGCAATCGTTTCTACGAACTCTCTGCTGTAGACAAAGGGCAACTGACGATCGAAGACTCCCTGCGCATTAGCATACCCGTCTACGAGGTGCGATGATATGTGTGCCAATCGCATGCGAACATTTATGTTGGAACCCGCAGGTGCATACGACCCCGTAAAACCGAACCAGTAGTCTGCTGTCTCAACTGGGAACTTAAGATTCCCTTCAGACCTCAGCCGCGTAAGCGTAAAAAACTCAGTAGAGACAGTGTAGGTCGAATCGAATCGGAACAACACTGGTGCTGCACCAATGTCCAGACGTAGCGTCTTGGGTGCAAACTGCCCAACCATTTGAATGCGCGCTTCGAAGGGGTTTGCGTACAGACGCTCTACATCGCCAGCGAAAGCACTTGCATGCAGGACCACCGAACTAGCAATGAGACAGCCGATGAACCTCATGGTCATTACCGGTAGATACCACGCTTTGAAGAGCGCACAAAATCGATACAATATTGCACGTCAACAGATATGGAATCACTCCATGCTGCCTCGTAGGCTCGCAGTCCGTCAGATGTGTTATGTCCGCTCCGCAAAAGCACGTTATAGAACTCGTCAATCGCGCTCACGGCTTCGGACGTAAATCCTCTTCTTCGAAGCCCGACGGCATTGATTCCTTCAACACTCAGTGGCTCCTTGCCACAGAGCGTGAATGGCGGAACATCTTTGACAACGCGTGAGCATGCACCGATCATACTATGAGCGCCGATGCGGCAGAATTGGTGCACGCCCGTTAGACCGCCAATGATGGCCCAATCACCCACTTCAACATGTCCGCCAAGCTGCACACTGTTCGCCATGATCACATGGTTACCAACAACACAGTCGTGCGCAACGTGGACATATGCCATAAGCAAACAATCGCTGCCAACCGAGGCCTGACCACTTGCAGTAGTACCTCTGTTTACTGTTACGCATTCGCGGATTACAGTACGATCACCAATGATCGCAAGTGTTGGTTCGTTAGCATACTTAAGGTCTTGCGGTGCCGTGCTAATTACTGCATTTGGATGAATGACAACATCTGCGCCAATGCGAGCCCCGTTGCCTAGGACAACATGGCTCATCAATACCGTGCGGTCGCCAACGACTACGTCGTCCTCGATTACACAAAACGGACCGATGGACACGTCACTGCCGATGCGTGCTTTGGACGAAACAATTGCTGTTGCATGAATCATGACTGTACCGCCTCTCTATCCACTACCGCTGCCTGAAGCTCTGCTTCTGCTGCGAGCTGCCCGTCTACATATGCTTTACCTACGAGCTGACAGATGTTAAACCGGAATCGCGTCATCTCAAGTTCCATCACCAGCTGATCGCCGGGAACAACTTCTCTTCTGAACTTCACATTATTCATGCCGGTAAACACTACCAGTTTCTTCTCTGGATCAATACCTTTTGAGATTAGCAGGAGACACCCAGTTTGCGCCATAGCTTCCATGATAAGAACACCAGGAAAAATTGGCCTCTGTGGGAAGTGCCCCATAAACTGCGGTTCATTCGATGTGATATTCTTCACACCAACGATACGATTGGTGTCGGGTGAATACTCCACGATGCGATCAACCATCAATAACGGATACCGGTGTGGCAGCATCTTCAAAATGGCGTTGGCATCAAAGACCGTAGAAGCAGCACTTGTTGAGAATCTGCGTGGCGTTGGCTTTCCTTCGTACTTCTTGCGGACCTTACGGGCAAATTCAATATTGGCCGCATGCCCTGGGAGGGCTGCCAGAACTTGACCGCGAATAGGGTATCCAATGAGTGCAAGATCTCCAACCATATCGAGCAGTTTATGTCGCGCTGGCTCGTTTGGAAATCTGAGTGCGTTATTGTTGAGCAAGCCCGTTGTTCCAAGTACAGCGTTGCCCGATACTCCCATTGAAGCAAGGGTAGAACGCAGTTCCTCGTCCGACATTTCTTGGTCAACAATTACGATAGCATTATCGAGATTACCTCCCTGAATCAACCCCTGGTTGTAGAGCGCAACCACTTCATGCAAGAAACAGAATGTGCGCGCTGGGGCAAATTCTGTTACAAACTCCTTGTCCATATCAAACAAGCCAGTATGCTGCGAGCCAAGTGCAGGATTTTTATAATCCACCATCACCGTAACGCGGTATGCATCATTAGGCAGAGCTACGATCTCGGTTCCACGCTGTTCATCAACATAGCGGATTGGCTCGTCGATAACGATCTCGTTGCGCATCGCATTCTGCTCTACAACGCCAACTTTTTGGATCATCTCAACGTATGGCATCGAAGATCCGTCTCCAACTGGAGGCTCGTTATTTGAGAGCTCGATCGCACAGTTGTCTACGCCCATACCCACGAGCGCAGCTAACACGTGTTCCACAGTGTGCACACGGGCATCACCAACAGCAAGTGTTGTTCCCCTGGCGATTTCGATAACGTTATCGACGATAGCCGGAATCACGGGGCTGCCGGGTAAATCCGTACGGACAAAACGATAGCCGCTATTCTCCGGAGCTGGTTTAAATGTCATTGACGTAAGGCTGCCAGTGTGGAGTCCTACGCCATCCATAGTTACTTCTGCACCCAGCGTGCGTTGCTTAACACTCATGATTCTTCCTTCGATTCAAATCTCTCAGCGACCGATGTGAATCGATCAATCTTCT
>JBIJAX010000046.1:0-18379 GCA_044345485.1 Kapaibacterium sp. (SeqCode) | reverse complement strand
AGTCTGCAGGTAAGTAAGGAGAATAAACCACTATGAATCGCATCAAGCTTAAAAATACCCGTCAAGCACGTCGGAACCGCCGAGTTCGTAAGAACATCTCCGGCACCCCTGAGCGTCTTCGTCTCACAGTGCATCGCACATTGCAGCATATCTATGCTCAAATCATTGACGATGTAGCTGCTTCGACAGTTGCTTCTGCCTCTACGGTAGATGCCGAGATTCGTGCCAAGATCACGAAGGAGATGACGAAGGTGGACGAAAGCCGTCTTGTCGGTACAATTCTTGCCCAGCGTGCTCAGGCAGCGAACGTGAAGACGGTAGCTTTTGATCGCAACGGGTTTTTGTATCACGGTCGCGTGAAGGCGCTTGCAGAAGCAGCCCGCGAAAGTGGTCTCGATTTCTAACAGAGAACGAAACGGAGCAGTACACGTGGCAAAGCAAAAAGTATCAGATCTCAACCTCAAGGACAAGATCGTTTACGTTGGCCGGACAGCGAAGGTTGTCAAAGGCGGACGTCGATTCAACTTCTCTGCGATGGTCGTCGTTGGCGATGAACAGGGGCATGTTGGGTATGGTCTTGGCAAAGCAGGCGAAGTATCAAATGCAGTAACAAAGGCTACTGAAGCAGCGAAGAAATCAGTTGTGAAGGTTCGCGTTGAGAATGGCACGATTCCTCACGAGGTTATCGGTCGATTCGGCGCCGCTAAGGTTCTGATTCGCCCGGCTACTCCTGGTACTGGTGTTATTGCGGCCGGTGGTGTTCGTGCTATTCTTGAATTGGCTGGTGTGAAGGACGTTCTTACGAAGTCTCAAGGTTCATCGAACCCACACAACACGGTCAAAGCAACGATGGATGCATTGATGCAGCTCGAAGATGCTGCAGCCGTAGCAGCACGGCGCGGTGTAAGCATCGAAAAAGTTCTTCAGGGCTAAGCGAAACAAGGGAATCGAAGACTATGAAGCTGAAAATCACTCAAGTGCGTTCGTCTATCGGAGCACTGAAGGCACACAAAGCAACGATCAAGGCACTCGGCCTTGGCCGTCCTAACTACGTATCAATCAAGCCGAAGAACGTTCAGATTCTCGGAATGATTAACACAGTACGTCACCTTGTGACGGTTGAAGAGATTGCAGACTGAGGCCAACAATGAAACACATAGGAAATCTATCACCCGCAGCGGGTTCACGTCACAAGAAAAAGCGCGTAGGTCGCGGTGCTGGTTCAGGCCATGGTGGCACGTCTACACGTGGTCACAAGGGACACCAATCACGCAGTGGTTTTAGCCAGAGCCGTGGTTTTGAAGGCGGTCAAATGACGCTTACACGCCGCGTTCCGAAGTTCGGCTTTACGAACATCAACCGCGTTGAGTATCAAGAAGTCAACGTGGCTACGCTTCAGCGTTTGGTAGACGAAAAGCAGATCACCAATGGCGTTGTAGACAAGGATACACTCTTGTCCCTAGGCGTTATTCGCAAGAAGTCTGCACCAGTTAAGATTTTGGGTAACGGCGATCTTTCGGCAAAGCTCTCTGTCTCGTGCGATAAGATCTCCGAATCTGCAAAGAACAAGATCGAATCTGCCGGAGGAGCGGTAACCGTTCATGGCTAATATCGTTACCACATTCCGGAACATGTTCCGGATAGAAGAGTTGCGACAGCGTATTGTGTTTACGCTCGTTGCTCTTCTTGCTGTGCGCTTGGGATCGCTGATTGCGATTCCTGGCATCAACACAACTGAGCTACAGCGTCAAATTGAAGCTGGTGCTGCCGGAGACGGTGGCATTTTCCAGATCTACAATTTGTTTGTAGGGGGCGCATTTGAAAATGCCGCCATTTTCGCTCTGGGAATCATGCCGTATATCTCGGCTAGTATCATCCTTCAGATCGCAGGCGTAGTTCTTCCGCAGCTACAAAAACTCCAGCGCGAGGGCGAAGACGGACGTCGCAAGATCAATCAATTTACTCGTCTGCTTACGATCCCGATTGCAGCTCTCCAGGCATGGGGTGTAACAACAAAGATTGGTTTTGATTACCCTGGTGCAGTTGTAGATCCTGGGTTCTTCTGGACGATTTCTTCGGTAATCCTTCTCACTGCTGGTACGATGGGGCTCATGTGGATCGGTGAGCAGATCACAGACCGCGGGCTTGGCAACGGAATTTCTCTGATCATCTTCATTGGTATCATCTCGCGTTTGCCTGTTGGACTCTACCAACAATTTGCTACAACGCCAGAAGACAGCACATTTGGTCAGCAGCTTGTTATTGGTGCAATATTCTTGTCGCTGCTTCTTGGTATCATCGCTGTAGTGATTCTCATCACTCAGGGTGCTCGTCGAATTCCAGTGCAGTACGCAAAGCGTGTTGTTGGACGTAAGGTATATGGCGGATCTACACAGTACATCCCGCTTCGTGTAAATACAGCGGGTGTGATGCCGATTATCTTTGCGCAATCGATATTGTTCATTCCAGGAACAATCGCAGGGTTTTTCCCGGATGTAGCGTTCTTCCGCACAATTGAAGCAGCTCTGCGTCCAGATGCGGTTCTGTATTCTGTACTCTATGGATTGATGATCGTCTTCTTCACATACTTCTACACAGCAATTGCCTTCAATCCGAAGGAAGTTGCCGATAACATGAAGAAGAATGGTGGGTTTATTCCAGGTGTGCGTCCTGGTACCCCAACCTCAGATTACATTGAAAATATTCTTACGCGAATCACACTGCCTGGTTCGATCTTTCTGGCCATCATTGCGATCCTTCCAACGTTTGCAATGAGTGTTCTGACAGTTCAGCCGCAGCTCGCGTCGTTCTTTGGTGGTACAAGTCTTCTCATTGTTGTTGGTGTAGCTCTTGACACACTCCAACAGATCGAATCATATCTTCTTATGCGTCACTACGACGGTTTCATGAAGACTGGTAAGATCCGCGGACGTGCCGGAGTTGCATCCTAAGGTATCATGGCAGCCTACGACGTTCGCATACCAACCCACACGGGTGATGCGGTACGGAAGATTGAAGCTGCATGCAGGATCGTTGCCGACGTACTGCAGCATCTTCAAGGGCACGTCAAGCCGGGTGTTACAACAATTGAGCTCGATGCCATCGCAGAGGATTTTATCCGCACGCGAGGTGGAGAGCCAGCATTCAAAGGGTATAGGGTTGATCGTAAGACCTATCCATATACGCTTTGCATTAGTGTAGAAGAAGAAGTTGTTCACGGCATGCCAGGCCAGCGTGAGCTGACGGCAGGTCAAATTGTTTCGGTAGATGTAGGCGTCCGCAAGGACGGTTACTATGGAGATAGCGCTTATACATTTGCTGTAGGCGACATCTCAGCCGAAAAGCAGCGCTTGTTAGATGCAACAAGGGAGTCGCTCCGCTTGGGTATCGAGCAAGCAACGGACGGAAATCGCATTTACGACATTGCGAGAGCTGTTCAAACGTGCGTTGAAAAACAGGGATTTTCGGTGGTGCGGGAACTCGTGGGTCATGGTATTGGCCAAAACCTACATGAAGAGCCCCCTGTGCCAAATTTTGTTCCGGGACTGCTTCATAAGTCTCGGTTTCCAAACCTCCCACTCAAAACTGGGATGGCTTTGGCGATCGAGCCGATGGTAAACATGGGCACGTTCCATGTTCATACAGCAAGTGATGGGTGGACGGTGTATGCAGCAGATGGAAAGCCGTCTGCACACTTCGAACACACGATACTCATCGACGGACCAACGCCGAGAATTCTTACAGAGTGGAATTAACAGACAGCAACACAATTAGGAATACATGGGTCGCGAAGACGTCATACGTGTCGATGGTACAATCGAGGAGGCACTCCCGAATACCCAGTTTATCGTTAAGCTGGATAACGGGCATAAGATCCTCGCGCATGTCTCCGGCAAGATGCGTATGCACTTCATCAAGATCTTTCGCGGTGATAAGGTGACAGTCGAAATGTCGCCATACGATCTGTCGAAGGGGCGAATCGTGTATCGCTATAAGTAACGTTGAGAATTAAACTTCAGGTGAAGTCATGAAGGTAACAGCATCAGTCAAGAAGCGTAGCCCAGACGACAAAATTGTACGTCGTAAGGGACGGGTCTACATTATTAACAAGAAAAACCCACGCTTCAAGCAACGTCAAGGCTAAAAGGGAGACACAACGTGGCTCGTATTGCAGGTATCGACCTACCAAAAAATAAGCGCGGAATCATCGCGCTAACATACATCTTCGGCATCGGCCGCACGATCAGCAGTGAAGTACTCGACAAAGCGGGTATTGACCACAGCAAGCGTGTATCAACGTGGACCGATGACGAAGTAGCACGCATCCGTCAGGTGCTTGCCGACTACAAAGTAGAAGGCCAGCTCCGCTCGGAGATTCAGCTTAACATCAAGCGTCTTATGGACGTTGGATGTTACCGCGGCCTACGCCACCGTCGCGGTTTGCCAGCACGCGGTCAGCGCACGCGCACGAATGCGCGTACTCGTAAGGGTAAGCGTAAGACAGTTGCTGGTAAGAAGAAGGCAGTGAAGAAGTAATTAAGGGATGATGATCAATGGCAGCTGCTAAGAAGCGCGTAAAGCGCAAAATCGTTGCGGATGTGCATGGCAAGGTGTTTGTTCGTGCTACATTCAATAACGTAATCGTCACAGTAACAGATACATACGGCAACACACTGTCGTGGTCATCTGCAGGCAAAAACGGATTCCGTGGTTCAAAGAAGAACACGCCGTATGCTTCGCAGGTGTCAGCAGACAAGGCCGCTCGTGAAGCTTTTGAAATGGGGCTTCGCAAGGTAGATGTTATCGTGAAGGGTCCAGGATCTGGACGTGAAGCCGCTATCCGCGCTCTCACGCAAGCTGGATTCGAGGTTCTTTCGATCCTCGACGAGACACCGTTGCCACACAACGGATGCCGTCCGCCGAAGAAGCGCCGCGTCTAACCCTCTCTGATGATGTTGATTTTTTCCGTCTGAATTTGACCAAAGGAAGGCCATGAATATGCAGATGCAGATGCCAGAAGGCGTCGTCGTCGAAGAACTCGGCAGTCCCTACCATGCTCGGTTTATCCTTAACCCTCTTGAAGAAGGTTACGGTACTACAATAGGTAACGCGTTCCGTCGCGTGCTCCTTTCATCGATCCAAGGCTCAGCTATCGTTGGAGTGAAGATCTCCGACGTACAGCATGAGTTCCAGACGATCCCGGGCGTTGTAGAAGACATGTGCGAGATCATTCTCAATCTCAAAGAAGTTCGTTTCCGTATCAACGATCCTAAGGCTTCGCAGCGTATTTCGTTCCGCGTTAAGGGACAGAACGTATGGACAGCTCAGATGATCCAAGACGCAACTGCTGGTGCAATTGAAGTTCTTGATCCATCAAAGAAGATCGCCACATTGTCCGACGACGTAGACTTTGATGTTGAGTTGCGAATTGGCCGCGGTAAGGGATATGTTCCTTCAGAAGAACAGAACTCAACTGATTTCCCGCTTGGCATGCTTCCGATTGATGCTATCTATACTCCAATTAAGAATGTGATCTATAACGTAGAGCCATTTCGCGTTGGACAAAAGACAGACTACGAGCGCCTCGTCCTCGACGTTAGCACAGATGGATCGATCACTGCAAAAGAAGCACTGGAGCATTCAGCAAGTATCCTGCGTTCACACGTAGCGCTGTTCTTGGGTGTAAACCCTACAGCTGCCGGTGCTGCTGAAGTTCACGAGTCGTCGTCAACTGGCGACAGTGAAGCAGATCGCGAGCGCTCACGCGTACGCCGTATCCTGCTGCAACCTGTAGATGAACTAGAATTGAGCGTTCGTGCTCACAATTGCCTCAAGGCAGCAAGCATCAAAACGCTTGCAGACTTGGTAAGCCTCCAAGAATCCGACCTTCTGAAGTTCCGCAACTTCGGTCGCAAGTCTCTCTCGGAGTTGGCAGAAGTTGTCTCTGCAAACGGTCTGACATTCGGAATGAATCTGGATGACTACCTCAGCAGCGACGAAAAGAAACAAGACTAAGGAAGGCAAGGAGAATTAATCATGCGACATGGATATGCAGGCCGGAAACTCAAGCGTACCGCGAGCCACAAGCGCGCGTTGCTTGCGAACTTGGCAACATCATTGTTCGAACACAAGCGCTTGGTAACAACAGTTGCCAAGGCCAAGGAACTCCGTCCGTTTGCTGAGCAACTAATCACACGTGCTCGCAACGCACATCGCTCTGAAAAGTCTGGCGCGATTGCAGGCGTTGATGTACACAACCGCCGTATGGTTGGCCGCTTCATCAAGAACAAGGGTGTTCTCCAGGAGCTGTTCGACACTATCGCACCGTTGGTTGCTGAACGTAATGGCGGATATACGCGCATCACAAAGCTTGGTCTGCGTCGTGGTGATGCAGCTGAGACAGCGATGATTGAACTTGTTGACTGGTCAAATCCAGTTGATGGCCGCTCTTCATCAACAAAGCGTCGCGTAGCGAAAGCGCCTGCCAAGCCAAAGCCAGTAGCAAAGCCAAAGGCCGCACCAGCACCAGCTCCAGCGCCGGTTGTTGAAGAAGTTGTAGCACCTGAAGAGGTTGTAGAAACCGCACCTGTGGTTGAAGCAGCGACTGAAGAAACTGCACCTGTAGCTGACGTGCAAGATGCTCCAGCCGCTGAAGCCAGCGAGCCTGCAGAAGGTGAAGCTCCTGCCGAAGAAGCTAAGCAGTAATCGCAAAGAACAATGTTGAATAACGCCGGATGCGTGAGCGTTCGGCGTTTTCGTTTTTTCTCCTATGGCCCAAGAAATTCATCTTCGAGCAGAATTCGTCAAAGGCGCTACCGCTCCTGGGCAATTCCCTGTGTCAACATTGCCGGAGATTGCTTTTATTGGCCGCTCGAATGTTGGCAAGTCCTCGCTGATCAACACACTCGTACGATCATCGAAGATTGCCCGCGTATCAAATACGCCTGGCAAAACACAGGAGATTAATTTCTTTGTCACCGACCTCGGATTTATGCTCGTAGACCTTCCAGGCTACGGCTATGCAAGGGTAAGTAAAACCCAGCGCGAACAATTCTCGTCGTTGATCAAGGCCTACGTTCTAAAACGCGAGCAGCTTGCCGTAACCTGCGTACTTGTTGACGCGCGGCACGACCCTCAGCCCCTTGACCTAGCAATGATCGAGGAACTTGAATTTGCTCAGCGCCGCTATGCGGTGATACTTACCAAATGCGATAAGCTCAAACCTGCAGCCCTGCAGGAGAGGACGCAGCAGGTCCAGGAGCTGCTGTCCCAATGTACGTCGCTCGTAGACGTTATTGCCACATCAAGCGACACTGGTTTAGGCAGACATCAGCTGCTTGGATTGATGAAACGCATTGTAATGCAAACACAGAAGGATGTTGTATGAGCATGCAGCCTGTAGTTGGAATTATCATGGGTAGCGACTCTGATCTGCCTACGATGAAGGAGGCGGCGATTGTTTGTGAGGAGTTTGGTGTTCCTTACGAGATAAGGATCGTTAGTGCTCACCGCACGCCCCATGATATGGCTGAATACGCAACATCGGCACACAGTCGTGGTATCAAGGTAATCATTGCTGGTGCCGGCGGAGCAGCCCATTTGCCGGGCATGACAGCCTCGTATACACCTCTTCCTGTTATCGGCGTGCCGATCGCTACCAAGCAGCTGCGCGGACTTGATTCACTGTTAAGCATCGTTCAAATGCCCAGTGGTGTACCTGTTGCAACTGTTGCGGTAGGGGGCGGGCGCAACGCAGGGCTTCTTGCCGTAGAAATGCTCTCCATTGGTATGCCGGAGCTCCTGCCGCGCCTTGTGGCATTTAAGGAAAAGATCGCATCCGAGTCTCGCGCGAAGAACGAGAATTTATAATTCGACAACACGCTGCTACTTGTGCAGAATCTGCATTCTTGCGATGTTTGCGACCCTTACGATGATTCTCACGCAATACCATAATGAGGACCGACGACGACTTCCGCTGCGGGAAACCCGGCGGGAAGGACGTTCCTCGTAACGCGTCAATCCTGACCCATCCCGCAGCGAAGCCTTCAGCGCCTCGCCCACAACGAGCGGCTCGAGAACGGTAGTCTCGCCGCACGGACCAAGCACCCCATTATTCAGCCTATGAATCACCTCTTGGAAGAGGTCGACGTGCACATCGTGCGCGCCGACCAATCGCACATTTCGTATGCAGAGGAGATCGTTGAAACGATCTTCGTTGCAGCGCAGCAACGCGGCACGGGCATCGCACGCCGTACCCCCGAATACATCACGCAGAAGATGACGGAGGGCAAGGCAATTATTGCTCTTACTCCTGATGGAACGTTTGCAGGGTTCTGCTACGTCGAAACCTGGGAACACGGACGTTATGTGGCCAACTCAGGCTTGATCGTGAAGCCTGAATTCCGAAAGAACAATCTCGCCAGGCGTATCAAACGTGCAGCATTCGAACTCTCTCGCGAACGCTTCCCAGATTCAAAGATGTTCGGTATCACCACTAGCGCTGCCGTGATGAAGATTAACTTCGAGCTTGGTTATCGTCCAGTGCACTTTTCCGAACTCACAGCCGACGAGTCGTTCTGGAAGGGCTGTCAGTCTTGTCCAAACTTTGATATTCTCGAACGAACCAAGCGCTCAATGTGTCTCTGCACAGGTATGCTGTACGATCCAAAGGAGTCTTCAGAATGAACAAGGTCCTTCTCGCATTCAGCGGCGGCCTCGACACTTCATACTGCGCGCGGTATCTCTCGGTAGACCTCGGCATGGAAGTACACTCAGTGATTGTAGATACAGGAGGCTTCTCAGCATCTGAGCTCGAGAATATCAAGGCACGAGCAGAAGCATGCAGTGTTGCTTCTCATTCCGCGCTCGATAGAACGCAACAATTGTTCGATTCTGTTCTTCGGTACTGTATCGCCGGCAATGTTCTCAAGAACGGAACATATCCACTAAGTGTAAGCGCAGAGCGGGTTGTGCAGGCTATTGCGATCGCCGAGCATGCCCGCACTATTGGCGCAACGCATATAGCTCATGGAAGTACTGGTGCCGGTAACGACCAGATTCGTTTTGATGTGATCTTTCGCATCATGTGCCCAGATCTGCCCATCATCACGCCGATTCGAGATAACAAGCTCTCGCGTGATGAAGAGATAGCGTACCTCACAAAGCATGGAGTAGAAGGGGACTGGACAAAGTCTGCTTATTCAATCAATCAGGGAATATGGGGTACAACAATTGGCGGACGTGAGACACTTACGTCCAATGAGCCCCTTCCCGAGCATGCATGGCCATCTTCTGTTCATCAGCCAGTAGCAGCCGGTAGCAACGAGTCTCTTGCAATTACGTTTGACAAGGGGCTTCCTGTTGCGCTCAACGGTGAGCGTATGAGTTCGCTTGACGTGCTGCGCAAGCTCAACGAGATAGGATCAACGTGGCACATCGGACGGGATATGCATGTTGGTGATACGATCCTTGGTATCAAGGGCCGTGTAGCCTTTGAAGCGCCTGCCGCATTGATGACCATAAAGGCACATCACGCACTTGAGAAACATACGCTTACGAAGTGGCAGTTGATGCTTAAAGACCAGCTCGCATTGTGGTATGGTCAGCTTCTTCACGAAGGCCAGTTTCTCGAACCTGCCATGCGGGACATCGAAGCGTTCTTTGCTTCAACGCAAGAAGGTGTGTCTGGAACTGTAACTGTGCTGTGCTCTGACGGTGGCTTCTCTGTGCAGGGAATTACATCGGACAACGATCTGATGCGATCCAACTTTGCAACCTACGGTGAGGAGAACAAAGCCTGGGATGGGGCTGATGCTCGCGGATTTGCAGCCATCAATGCAATCTCAACGTCGCTCTGGCGTAGCGTGCATCACGGAGGCAAGTCATGATACGTGCAGCTGTAATAGGTGCTGCTGGCTATACCGGTGGGGAGACGCTTCGGCTTCTACTCCAGCACCCGCATGTAGATGCTTCGGCCATTATGGCTGTGAGTTCATCACATGCAGGCAAGCCCCTTGCCAGCGCTCACAGCGATCTCTGGGGGTATACGAATCTGAGCTTTGCCGCACAGTTGCCATCGTTTGAAGAGGTAGACGTTGTCTTTCTGTGCGTAGGCCACGGCATGAGCAAGGCGTGGATGAGTGCTAACGATGTTCCCGATCATGTGAAGGTAGTCGATCTCAGTATGGACTTCCGCATCATGAGTGCTGATAGTCCATTTGTTTATGGATTGCCCGAAAAGTACCGCAAGCAACTATCTACAGCTAATCGTGTGGCAAACCCAGGCTGCCTTGCTACGTCTGTTGAGCTCGCACTGTTGCCGTTGGCAGAAACAGCAGCCCTTTATGGTGACATTATTGCACAATCAATGACGGGTTCCACTGGTGCTGGCCAGCAGCCGATCGACACGACGCATTTCTCATGGCGCCATGGTAATGTAAATGCCTACAAGGTTTTTCATCATCAACACGAAGCAGAGATCAAGCAAACTCTTGGCCTAAATGCACTCAGTTTTATACCACTTCGCGGTCCATTCAGTCGCGGTATCTACACAACCTGTGTGATCCCCGGAGAGTATGATGTAGACCACCTCCGAGAACTCTACAGTAAGTTCTACGCAAATCATCCATTTGTTGTAATCCGCGACACCGAACCCGATGTGAAGTCCATCGTGAATACCAACATGTGTCACATTGGCATTACAGCGTCAGACTCTGCACTCTTGATAGTGTCGGTTATCGACAATCTCATGAAGGGGGCTTCTGGTCAGGCCGTGCAGAACATGAACATCATGTTCGGTATTGAAGAAACAGCTGGCCTTTTCACCAAAGCATCTGCTTTCTAACGAATTCTATGAAACGATTTACATCGGTCTACGACATTATCAACGGCCCAGGATTGCCAGAAGCAATGTCAGAGGCACTCGCCTACGCTCAGGACCCATGGAGAAATGCGGATCTCGGCAAACGAAAGACAGTTGGTCTGCTCTTCATGAACCCCTCACTTCGAACCCGTATGAGCACACAAAAGGCTGCAAGTCTGCTAGGAGCTGATACGATCGTGCTCAATGCTGGAAGCGACTCGTGGACGCTTGAAACACGCGATGGCGTAATTATGGATGGTAGTACTACGGAGCACATCAAAGAAGCAGCTGCGGTGATGGGGGCATATTGTGATGTGCTCGGACTCCGCACGTTTGCTGGGTTGTCAGACCGTGAGCATGATTATCAGGAAATTGTCCTCGAGAAGTTTATCCAACACAGCGGCGCACCGGTGATAAGTCTTGAAAGCGCAACCCGGCATCCGCTACAGAGCTTTGCAGATCTTGTTACCATTGAACAGCACAAGACAACATCAAAACCTAAAGTAGTCCTTACCTGGGCGCCCCATCCAAAGGCGCTACCGCAGGCAGTTGCCAATTCATTTGTTGAGTGGATGAAGCATGCCGATGTAGAGCTGGTCGTGGCTCATCCTGAAGGATATCAACTCGATGTATCGTTCATTGACGGGGTTTCTGTTACACATGATCAGAATGCAGCATTGGCAGGTGCGGATTTCGTTTACGCCAAGAATTGGTCTGCATTTGAGCCGTATGGACAGATCCTATCACAGGACATGTCGTGGACGGTAAGCACGGAAAAAATGTCGCTAACAAACAGTGCGAAGTTCATGCACTGTCTGCCTGTACGTCGAAACATGATCGTTACAGACGATGTGATTGACAGTGCAAATTCCATCGTGATTCCGCAGGCAGCTAACCGTGTTGTGTCAGCACAAACTGTGCTATCGTACATGCTCAAGGGGCTTGTATGACGCACGTGATCAAGATCGGTGGGGGAGTTATAGATGATGCATCGATGTTGCAGCAGGTGTTGCATGCATGTGCATCCTTGCACGCCCCGTTCATTCTTGTTCATGGTGGTGGACGGATTGCCACGGATATGGCCGCAGCACTTGGTGTTCCACAAACGATGGTGGACGGACGCCGTATTACTGATGCTGAGACGTTGCGCATAGTTACAATGACATACGCCGGCTTGATAAACAAGGGTATTGTAGCGCAGTTGCAAGCTTTGGGAGTATCGTCACTGGGAATCTGTGGGGCTGATATGGATTTGCTCCGTGCTGAAAAGCGCAGCCATGCAACGATCGAATACGGATTTGTCGGTGATGTTTCAAATGTAAATACAGAGCAGATCGTATGGCTGCGATCTGCTGGTGTCTCGCTCGTGGTAGCGCCAATTACTCACGATGGCAAAGGTCAGCTGCTGAACACCAATGCAGACACAATGGCTGCAGAGATTGCGAAAGCACTCGCTGTGCAGAATGGTGAACATGTACAGCTGACATATCTATTCGATCTGCCCGGAGTTCTGCGTGATGTGACGAATCCAGACACGGTGATTGCAGAGATCAATGTAGATCAGGTGGAACAGCTCATTGCAGACGGAGCGATATCGACTGGTATGCTGCCAAAGATCACCATGGCGATCGACGCAGCACGCTCAGGCGTCAAGGTGCGTATTCAGCATGCACGGGATCTCGGTACAGAACAGGGTACACTACTACAATGATTGATCTCCTGCGTGAGCTTATAGCTACTCCGTCCTTCTCTCGAGAAGAGTATGCTACTGCTGATATTCTTGAGCGTTACTTGTTGGAGCGCGGGGTACGAGTAACACGTATCGGAAACAATGTGGTTGCATATAGCAACCCCGGCACGTTTTGCAAAGGCGCGCAGAGAGTGCTGCTAAACTCGCATCATGATACCGTGCGTCCGGGACAGGGATGGAGCAAGGATCCCTTTGGTGCAGTGATTGAAGACGGACGTCTATATGGACTTGGCAGCAACGATGCGGGCGGTGCGCTAATGATGATGCTTGGTACCTTCCTGCATTATCAATCTGAACGCGATCTTCCTGTTGAGTATGTGTTCGCCGCTACAGCCGAAGAAGAAGTATCAGGAACGCAGGGTATGGACCTGCTTACCAAAGAAGTATGGAGCACCTATCCACTCAGCCTCGCACTTGTTGGTGAGCCTACAGCAATGCAGCTCGCAATCGCTGAAAAGGGGCTTATGGTGCTGGACTGCGTGGTGCATGGCCGCACTGGACATGCAGCACGCGACGAGGGCGATAACGCAATTCAGAAGGCGATGGCCTACCTTGATTGGTTCCAGCACTACCAGTTTGAAAAAGTATCGGACGTCCTTGGCAACGTAAAAATGATGGTAACGCAGATCAAGTCCGGCAGTCAGCACAACGTTGTGCCAGACCGCTGCGAATTTGTCGTGGATGTACGCGTTACTGATGCCTACTCCAATGCGGAGGTGCTCGACATTATCCGTGCGCATGTTTCATGCGATGTAACGCCCCGTTCTATGAGACTGCAGCCATCCTCCATTCCTATGGAACATCCGCTGGTCCAAGCAGGTGTTTCATTGGGAATGACAACGTACGGAAGTCCCACGATGTCAGACCAGTCACTGCTACCTATGGATGTGCCGTCCTTGAAGATTGGGCCAGGGCATTCTTCTAGATCGCACACGCCTGATGAGTGGATCGGTGTAGACGAGCTTGCCGAGTCGATATCTTCGTTTATCAACCTACTCGATGCCATGATGAGGAGAATCCAATGAAACTCTGGGACAAGGGAACACCTATCGACGCTATCATGGAGTCGTTTACCGTAGGCGATGACCGCACAGTTGACGTCCGCCTGGCGCGCTGGGATGTTGTTGGCTCAATTGCTCACGCCGAGATGCTGGGTGCCGTTGGACTCATCACATCGGCAGAAGCAGCACAGCTGGTAGATGCTCTGAGTAATCTCTTAGCGGACATTGACACAAGCGGTATCGTGATTGAGGATGGGATAGAAGACATCCACTCGCAGGTGGAGAAGATCCTTACAGAGAGACTAGGAGACATTGGTAAGAAGGTGCATACTGGTCGCAGTAGAAACGATCAGGTCCTCGTAGATCTCAAGCTGTTCTTGCGTCACGAACTTCGAACGCTAAAGAACGCCGTTAAGGAGCTGGCGCTTCTTCTGCTTGATCACGCCGAGGCACACAAAGACCTACTCCTGCCAGGGTATACGCACTATCAAGTAGCTATGCCATCGAGCGTAGCGCTGTGGTTAGGGGGCTATGCAGAAGCGCTCATGGAAGACATGCGCGTGCTTGACATGGCCATCGATGCTGCCAATGCAAACCCACTTGGCAGCGCTGCAGGATATGGTACTCGCCTGCCCCTTGACAGGCAGCGCACCACAGAAGCTTTGAACTTTGATCGTGTTCACATCACCAGCACGTTTGCCCAAATGTCACGCGGGCGCACAGAAAAGTTGGCTGCTGTTGCAATAGGTCAAGTTGCATCGACGCTTGCAAGATTTGCGACAGACGTTGTTCACTATGTTAGCCAGAACTATGCCTTTCTCTCACTACCAGATTCGCTCACGACAGGTTCAAGTATCATGCCGCATAAGAAGAACCCAGATGTGTTCGAAGTTCTTCGTGCTCGATGCAACAGGCTTTCCTCCGTAGCGCAAGAGATAGCGCTTGTCTGCACGAATCTTCCTTCAGGGTATCATCGTGATATGCAGTTCACAAAAGACCGCATCGTGCATGCCATCGATGAACTCGGGCTGTGCCTGCGTGTAGCGCAGCATGTGTCGCCGATGATCACGCCACGTGAGGGGGTTCTTGACAGTGAAATGTATGATGGGCTCTTTAGTGTTGATAGGGTAGACGATCTGGTGCGGCAGGGTGTGCCGTTCAGAGAGGCATATCGCCAGGTAGCGCAACTCGTAGCCGATGGAGGCTCGATGCGGGCCCAGGGAGATCTCGTCTTTGATGGTACCTCTGCTCTGGGCAGCGTTGCCAATCCTGGACTCGATGAACTACGCCGCAGGCTTATGTCCTAGGCGGTCGGCAAACCACAGTGCCGCTACCGTTCCAAGTAGGCTACCTGCAAGTACATCGCTTAGGTAGTGAACGTTGAGCATGATGCGCCCTAGAGCAATCGCAATACCGATGATCCAGAATGCATGCTTTAGCCGCGGGTAGGCTGCTGCGCCTGCAACCGCTATTGCAAGGCCGGTTGTTGCGTGCCCAGACGGAAACGAGTTCCAGAGGAATTCCGCTTTGAACGCCAGTAGGTCCCACGAGGTAAGACCTTGTTCAATGAACAACGGCGGACGCGGACGGCAGACGAGAATCTTGATGATGTTCGCAGCGATTCCAGAGACAGCAACGGCGCCGAACAATCGCAGGTGACTGTACGCTTCGTCGCGCCGAGATCGCCACGCGATAGCTGAGATTACGATGCAGTAGCCAAGAATCCAGTGCGACTTGCCTATCTCTTCAAGCCAATGTCCAAGTGCCCTACTTGAATCATTCTGCACGCCGTTAATCCACTGCGCCAGCGGTTGATCTACCCAAAGCATAGCCGCTACAACAGCAGTCAGCCATACGACGAGTGCAGGAAAGGGAAGACGTCGCATCAGTTCTTCGCTGATTTCTTCTTTGGAATTGCAGGCAGATCAAGCTGCTTAATGCGCTTGTTAAGCTCTGTAATGGACTTCTCATCCACGTCATACAACTTCTGGAGATACGAGTCTGCTTCGGCAGACAGCTGGTCGAAAAGATCGTATGTCTGCTTTGTTGGACGCCTGTCTGCGCTCGATGCTACGCTTGCAAGTGTAGCGATCTTGTTGTTGAGCTTTACGGGGTAGTTCAAAAGATCCTGGAAGGCTTTTGCCTTTGTTTGAATGAGCGCATCTTCGACGTGTGTGAGCGTATCATTGATCTGTTTGACGATTGAATCGATTGCTGCAGTTTGTGTTGAGTCAAGATCGGACCAGCTGGACGTAACACCCGAGACCGTGCTGCGCACTTCGCGGATACGCTTGATGCCTTTGTGCACTTCCGAAAGTTTCTTGTTGATGCGCTGGTGTAGATCGAACTGAGCAACAAAATCCTCGTGCGGCGTGTCGAGTCGCGGATCCTTACGAATCTCAAACTTTACCGTCTGTGTATCGCTGCCAAGCACGAATGTTGCTGTATACCATCCCGGTACTGCTGCTGGACCTTCTGTTCCGCCACCCCACAGCAATGAGCCTTCGAGCGCCTCAGCATCAGGCCAGCGCATGTTCCATGTAAACTTGTTTAGTCCACGAAACAATGTCGGGGCCTCGGCAGAGAAGCGGTGAAGCGAGTCCACATGGAAGTTGCGGTCTATCTTGATCGGTTCCCCCTTAGGCGTTGTTGTGCTTGAGTAGGTAACGATACTGTCGCCCTGCTCTGTGCGAATGGTGATTCGCAACTCCTTGGATGTTGTATCTGTGAGTGTGTAGAACAGCTGCACTCCAGATGGTGCATTCTCACCCACATTCATGGTTGGGCTGTACCATGAGCCCCCTGCCACACGGTATGTGTGACGGGGTGTGTGTGCTGTGAGAAGCTTTTTACCTCGTGGTGCATACTGATGCAGCGGTGTAAGATCATCGAGGACCCAGAAGGAACGTCCGTGTGTGCAGATCACGAGATCTTTCTCGGTTGGATGAACAACGAGGTCGTGCACAGGTGTAACCGGGAAGTTGAGATCGAAAGAACTCCATGTCTCAGCGCCATCGAATGAAATGAATAAGCCTTTCTCTGTGCCTGCATAAAGAAGCCCCTTACGGAATGGATCTTCCCGCACAACGCGCGCAAATGCCCCTGGTGGGATGCCCGCTGTGGCAAGCTCCCACGAAGCTCCGAAGTCGGTGGTCTTGTAGATGTATGGCGCCATGTCGCCATGCTTGTACCTGTTCACTGCTGCGTAGGCTGTGCCTGCATCGAACGCTGACGGTGATATCATGCTGATCAGTGACTCGGGCAGACCCTTTGGTGTAACGTTCTTCCAGGTTGCGCCGTTATCTGTGCTAACGTGGATCAGACCACAGTCGCTGCCTGTCCACAGTACCCCTTGCTTTACTGATGACTCTGCAAAGGTGAAGATCGTGTTGTACACTTCAACACCTGTATTGTCCTTTGTGATGGGGCCACCGGATGCTTGCTGCTTTGTTGCATCATTGCGAGTTAGATCGCGACTCATTTTTGTCCAGCTCATTCCCTCGTTGGTGCTCTTCCAGACGTGCTGCGATGTTGTGTAGAGTACGCTCTTGTCATGGGGCGAGAACACCAATGGGAATGTCCACTGGAATCGTTCATTGCGGTCGATAGAACCTTCGCCGATTGGGTTCTCGGGATAGACCGAGATGTCTTGCTCTTGGTTCAGCTTGAGAGACTTACGCCCGATGTATCCAGAATAGTTGCCGCCAAATGTGATGTCTGGATCTGTTGGGTGTGGAATCACATAACCACTCTCGAATCCTGCCACTGGGTACCAGTCGTTCTTGCCGATAGACCAGCCCCCTATCACGCGGTGCGGGATAGAGCACGTTGTGTTGTCTTGCTGGGCACCGTAGAGACGGTACGGAAAATGATTGTCTACGCTAACATGGTAGAACTGAGCAGTAGCCACATCGTCTTCTGTCCAGTGTTTCCATCCATCCTCGGTAACAACTGCCCCACCATCATCAGCAATGATCATGCGCTTGGGATCTGCAGGATCAATCCAAAGATCATGATGATCACCATGGTTTGATCCAAGTCCAGCAAAGGTGCGTCCGCCGTCGGTGCTCTTGTGCCAGCCAACATTGAGTACATACACGGTATTCGCATCAAGTGGGTCGGCATAGACGTGATTGAAGTACCATGGACGTTGACGTATCTCTGCATATGTGCTCACGCGCGACCATGTGCTACCGCCGTTGGTGCTCTTAAACAACCCACCATGTTCACTCTCAATCATTGCCCAAACGAGATTGCGCTGTGCTCGGGAAACATCGACATTGATCTTGCCCAAAATCCCCTTGGGCATACCCGGGTTTGATGTAATCTCGTTCCATGTCTCTCCGCCGTCGATGCTCTTGAACAGACCAGAGCCCTTGCCTCCACTGCTCATGCTGTATGCATTGCGGTATGCCTGCCAGAGCGATGCATAGATAACTCGTGGGTTGTTTGGATCCATCTTGAGGGACATACCGCCGGTGCTGTCGTTGCGGAACAACACCTTGCGCCACGTAGAGCCGCCATCGGTTGACTTAAAGATACCCCGTTCGTCGTTTGCAGTAAACACGTTGCCCATAGCAGAGGCAAGAACGATGTTGTGGTCGAGCGGGTCAACAACGATGTCTGCAATCATAGTTGCTTCGCGCAGACCAATATGCGTCCACGTATGTCCGCCATCAGTGGTCTTGTAGATGCCATCACCCGGCGAAATGTTGCCTCGAATATCTGTTTCGCCCATCCCTACGTAAACAACGTTAGGATCGGAGG
>JBIJAX010000076.1:0-5872 GCA_044345485.1 Kapaibacterium sp. (SeqCode) | reverse complement strand
ACTTCACAGCTGCATATATCCTGTCCTTACCGCCCCAGATACCAATGATGAAGTACATCGGGATGAGGATCAATTCCCAGAATACATAGAACAGGAAGGTGTCCCAAGCAATAAACACACCCGTCATGCCGAACTGCAGAAGTAGCATGAGCGCGTAGTATGCCTTGACATTCTTAGAGATCGAATCAAATGATGCCAGCATAGCGATCGGCATGATCAACGCGGTAAGGAGCACCAGAGGTAGCGATATTCCGTCGACTCCGATTCGGAACCCCGCATCGATGGACGAGATCCACGACTGATTGATCACGAACTGCATGCTGGTGTTGTCTGCCTGGAATTGCGGCAGCAGAAACAACGAGGCTAGGAACGTTACAAGCGAAAACGCTAGCGCAGTGCGCTTAGCGGCAACGGCCTGATCCCGGTGAATGAACATGACGGCAATCGCACCCGCGAGAGGTACGAACAAGGTTGCAAGTAGCGCTGACACGCCCATATACCATTTGTTCCGTGTGTAGTGTCACTATGTCGGCAAAATTTCCTCGCAATATAGCAAATGAGACGCCTCGGAAGGGGCCTCCTGGGTAGTTTTGCGATATGTCTTCTCAACGTCCTTCGTATCTGATCGCTGGACTCGGCAATCCGGGTGCACGATATGCGAATACTCGACACAACATTGGGTTTATGGTTGTAGACGCCTATGCTGCGAAGCTGGGGCTTACGTGGACTCGACACGGAGATCTATACGAGTCGGCCCAAGCACGCATTCGTGGCCGTATTGTGGAGTTTATCAAGCCCCTTACATTCATGAATCTCTCCGGGAAAGTCATCCGCAAACGCATGAATGAATGCAGCCTCTCGCCTGGTGGCATTGTTGTGATCACAGATGAATACAACTTCCCCACTGGTAGAATACATCTTAAGGCTGGGGGCTCTTCAGGCGGACATAACGGCATCGCTTCTGTGATTGAGGAACTCTCTTCTGCGAGTTTCTGGCGACTTCGATGCGGAATCGACCGTAGGTTTGGTCCTGGCGAACTTGTTGATTATGTACTTGCCGACTTCCCCGCTGATGAAGCAGCAGCAGTTGCCGACATGATTGCACGTGCATGCAACGTGCTTGCGGAGATTGCCAGCGCAGGGCCCGACTTAGCAATGCAAAAGGCCAATCGACCTGCGCCGCCACCAACCCCCTAGGATGGGATTGCGCGGATGTATCCGTCCCGTTGAATGAACTGCTTTACCTGATCGGCCCGACGCATTGCTGGTAGCAGCTGACCAAGGTGTTTCTGGAGTATTGCGAGCCGCTCATTTTCGGACTGCTTCGAGATCAGTTCTTGTTTTTGTTCGTTCGAGAGCCCACACTTTGGCGCCATGTCGAAAGATGGCGTCGCTGAAAACTCCTCGAGGCTAAACGTTGGAGCCTTGGATCCGAACACCATGGTAACCACGAGATTGTAGCTCGAAGCAACAGTATTCAGCAGTTCCACGTCGGTGTTTTCTGCAAGCTCATCAGCATGAAGCATTACAGTCCCTACGGCGTATGGCGTATCTGAGAGCTCGAGTTCGATCAGGCTGTATCGGTACATGCCCTCGACGATGATATCCATCCGTCCATCATCATAGGCGGTGGTAATCTCCACCACCTTTGCAGCACAGCCAACGCTGTGCATGTGGCCTTCTTCAATAAGATTGATGCCAAACTCAAGACCCCGCTCAAAGCACTCGCTGATGAGTGCTTTGTAACGGGGCTCGAAAATGTGCAAGGCGATTCTTGATTGCGGGAACAATACAAGATTCAACGGGAATAGACCAAGAGTCACGCGCTGTACTTCTTATACCGTTCGTTGATACGTCCCCAGTGAAGATTATTCAGGAATGCATCAATGTACTTCACGCGGCCTGGACCGTCCTTGTGATAATAGGCATGTTCGAATACGTCGCATGAGATCAACGGGATACCGCCCCAGATCGCACCGTAATGATGTTCATCAACCAGCACGTTCAGAAGGCGCCCTGAATACATTGTATCCAGGCATAGCACGCCCCATCCAGATAGCTTGGCTGCTGTTGCCGTTGCCTTAAAGTCTGCCTTCCAGGCATCGAAGGATCCGAACTCTTTCTCGATGGCCGCAAGAACTTCTGGACCCTTTGATGGATCGCCGTCTCCACCCATAACATCCCAATAGACGTCGTGGAGCACAGTTCCGCCGTGGTTCCATGTAAACCTGCGCTTGAGTTCTCCGAAGTCGCTCCAGTTACCGTTTGCGGCAGACCGATCGGCATTTGGCAGAGCAGACTCGATTTTGTTTAGGAACGTCACATACCCCTTGTGATGGGTGTTGTAATGCCAGTCTGTTGTTTCCGGCGAGATTACATCCTTGAGAAGGTCCTTTGCTTCATCGTCCGAATACGGACGAGCGTTAAACTTCCATTCGTATGACATCGTTGATCCTTTCTGAGTAATCAGCAGTAGTTATTGTGATGAATAATCAAACGCCGAAGCTGCTTCCGCAGCCGCACGTCTTCGTAGCATTTGGATTGTTAAAGGTAAATCCTTTGCCCATGAGTCCGTCGCTGAAGTCAAGCGTCATACCCATCAGATAGAACATACTTTTTGCATCAATAAAAATGCGGACGCCCTCAGCATCCAGCACAAGGTCTGTGTCGCGTGATGCCGCATCGAAGCCGAGTGTATATGACATACCTGAGCAGCCGCCGCCTTTGACGCCAAGACGCAGACCGTAATCATCTGCAATGTTATTCGATGACTTGATCTTCTTGACTTCGCTCAGTGCCTTACTTGTGATGATGATGTTATCGTTCTCATCCGTTCCAGTGACACTCGTTGGAATTGATACAACATCTTGTCCGATCATTGCTACACTCATGATACCTCCAGTTGTACAAACGTTCTAGGTGATGCGAGCTCGGCAACAGTCATTGAAGAGAATGTTGCCTGTATGCGCTCTTGAAGTATGGTAAGGGGCTCTCGTATCGTACACGTAGAATGTGCCGAGCACTCGTGATGATCGCTCCCCTGACAGTCAACGATTGCTGCAGGAGACCCCTCGATAATTCTGATGATTTCTGCAATGGTGATTGCCTCGGGGGGCTTCCCGAGCATGTATCCGCCTGTAACTCCTGCGAAGGAGCGAGTTACACCATCTCTGCCAAGCTGCTGCAGAACTTTTGCAACGAGCGACTGCGAAATAGAGTAGCGTTCGGCGATCTCGGTTGCCGAGATCTTCTCCGTTGGACGCAGCGCCATTTCCTGCACCGCAAGAAGTGCATACTCAACTCGTTTGGAAAGCTTCAGCATGTAAATGAGCTCTCGTTATTGGTCGTAGTCCGCAAAGCACCCATCAGATGTTGGATGCGCCTGACATGTCAGAATGTATCCATCGGCGATCTCGTCATCCGAGAGTGCCTCGCGCTCGTCCATGATCGCAGATCCCGACACCAACTTGGCTCTGCATGTGCAGCAGGCACCGATCTGGCACGCATACGGCGGATCAAGGTTTGCACGCTGTGCTGCAGAGAGAAATGTTTCATCGGGCTCTACATCAAATTCGTGATCCTGTCCGTACAATCGGATCTTCACTCTTCGTGTTACGAGTTCTTGAGAGGATTCAGACATGACTGATCGTGTTTCTGTAGGTGTTGAAATCGAGAAATACTCTTGATGAATTCGTTCAATCGGCAGGCCAGCTCCTGTGAACGCTGCACGTGCGGCATTCATAAGCCCTTCCGGACCGCACAAAAATGCCTCAACGCCGTCAAATTGTGCTACATGGTCCTGCAGAAGTGAACGAAGGGTCTGCTCCGACAGCCTACCGGAGACGGTGGCCGCACCAGCTTCATCCTGCTCCCATGCATGCACGATTCCTAATCTCGAGCCGTAGGCAGACGACAGCCGCGCGAGCTCACCAGCAAACATCACGCTTGACGCACTTACGTTGGCATAGATAAGAGTTACCGCGCTGTGCTGCTCAACCTGCAGAACAGATTTGATGATTGATAAGATCGGCGTGATTCCACTTCCGCCTGCAACACAGACGATGTGACGTTCATTCCCCGGATCGAGAGCAATGGTAAATCCTCCCATTGGGGCCATGACGTCAAGTATAGCCCCCTGCCTAACGTGCTCATTAAGCCAGGTAGACATGCGGCCGTCTGCTACTTTCTTCACAGCAATCGTAAGGGGCTCATCGACGTATGGACTCGAGCACAGAGAATACGCCCTCCGCTCATTCGAACCGTCGATGTCCGTTTTTATGGTTATGTATTGTCCGTGCTTGTAGTGAAACACTTCACGAAGTTCTGATGGTACGTCGAATGCGATTGCAACCGAGTCTTCGGTTTCATTCCATACACGCTGAATTGGTAGTGCGTAGAACACTGTTGATGCTGCCTTAGAATAGTCCGATGGAAAAAAGTGCCGACTCCGACATCATGGTCTTATCCCACGGCGGGTCGAATGTAATTTCGACGGTTACGTTTGTTACTCCGTCTACTGCGGCAACCACCCGTTCAACTTCAGCCGGGAGCGACTGCGCTGATGGACAATTGGGCGTCGTTAGCGTCATCATGACATGAACATTGGAGCCCTCAACTACGCGTACTTCGTAGATAAGGCCTAGCTCATAGATATCTACTGGGATCTCAGGATCAAACACTGTACGTATTGCCAGGATTGCTCGATCACGCAGTGATTCTTGCATCGGTTCGGTGGTGGCTTGAGTCTGTTCCATTATTGTTTGATCATTGAATAGGCCAGCGCATACAGACGAATTTGCTTCATCATACTTGCAAGACCGTTGGCACGATTCGGTGATAGGTGCTGCTGCAGATCCAGGGCAATGGCCACATCTTCTTTATGTGCAGTGATTTCTGCTGGCGTGCGGCCACTGTATACTTTCATGAGCATGGCTGCAAGCCCCTTCACAATAACTGCGTCGGAATCTGCATCGAATACAATCGCGCCATCTACCAACGAAGGATGGAGCCACACCTGCGACTGGCATCCCTTAACCTTGAATTGTTCGCTTCGGAATTCTTCCGGGTAGGGCGCGAGATCTTTTCCCATTGCGATGATGTAAGCGTATCGGTCCTCCCAGTCCGGAAGGCCCTGCATGCGTTGTGCCAGCTCCTGTATGGTATCTGCAATCGTACTCATGATTACCCTAGCATCCTACATGCTTTTGCAAAGGCTGATGCAAACCTGTCAACATCATCTTCAGTTGTGTAGGCGGCCACCGAAACGCGCAAAGTTGAGTTTACTCCGAAGCGTTCCATCAAGGGCATCGCACAATGATGTCCAGTTCGCACAGCCACACCCTGTTCGTCGAGAAGTACTCCTACGTCGTGAGCATGAAGTTCGTCAAAGACCATTGAAACGATTCCGTTGCCAGCATGATCTGCAGCAAGGATCCTGGCACGTTGCTCGTGCGAAACTGCGCTGATAATACTCTGTGCCATCATGCGCTCATGATTATGAACAACGGCTCTGTTGTGAGATCGTATCCATGTTATCGCAGTGCCAAGGCCAACGGCCCCTTCTATGTTTGGTGTGCCTGCCTCAAATCTTCCAGGGGGCTCTGCATAGGTAGTTCCGTCGAACCGAACTGTGTCAATCATGGCTCCACCCGTTTGGAATGGTTCCAGAGCCGACAGAAACTCAAATCGACCGTAAAGAACTCCAATCCCGAACGGAGCATAGAGTTTATGTCCGCTAAAGACATACGCATCACATCCGAGCGCCCGAACGTCTACATCACTATGCACAACAAACTGCGAGCCATCCACAATCGAGATTGCACCAACGGCTCGAGCCAGGCTGCATAGTTCTGATACGTTGTTGATTGTACCG
>JBIJAX010000090.1:0-5906 GCA_044345485.1 Kapaibacterium sp. (SeqCode) | reverse complement strand
GAGCGATACAAACTTTGGGAAGAGCAGAATCACCGATGCATGTATACGGGAAAGCCAATATCACAGGATATGCTCTTTAGCGGACCTGTTGATGTGGATCACATACTGCCGTACAGTAGAACGTTAGATGATTCTCGAATGAACAAGGTCCTTTGTCTTAAAGATGTCAACATTGCAAAAGGAGATAGGACACCTAGGGAAGCCTGTGATGCTGGTCTCATAAGTTACAATGAGCTTCGAGAGCGCGTTGAGGCACTCGTTAGAGTCTATAAGATCGCAAAAGCGAAGAGCGCTCGATTGTTCATGACAACCGAGGAAATGCAGAAGCTCTATGGAGAGAACTTTGTTGAAAGGCAGCTCAATGATACTAGGTATGTGGGGCGTCTAACGCTCAGTAAGCTAAGGTATGTATGTGAGAACGTGGTCGTAGCAAACGGGCTGTTAACTTCGAGTCTACGCCGCAGATGGGGGCTCAATTCAGTTGTTCCCGATTTGGCAAAGGAAGGTAGAGCTTGGATTGACGATGAAGCTTACTCTAACGGAGTTAAAAGTAGAGCAGACCATCGACATCACGCCGTAGATGCTTTGGTGGTTGCTTTAACGTCTCGATCATTACTGCAACGCGTGGCGACTCTTAATGCAAGATCAGCTGGTACCAAAATTGAACAGCATTTTGCAGATGGCAGGATTCGACTACCAGACGAGCCTATTCCGGGCCTGGTGGCAATTGCGAAGCGAATGGTCGACAAAATCGTAGTTAGTCACAAAGTAAATCGCAAATCACGTGGTCAACTCCACGAAGAAACTTTATATGGTGTTGCGCACGACTCTTTTGGCGTCCCACTTACAAATGAAGACGGAATGCCACTTTATGTTATCAGAAAGTCCTTGCACTCAATCTCCTCGGGAGAAGCCAAGGATATTGTAGATCCCATTGTGCGCAAAATTGTTCTTGATCGCATCGCAAGTTATGGTGTGGATGTAAATGGAAAATTTACAATACCCAATAATGCATTTGAGCTGCCACTTTACATGAAACGAAAAGATGGATCACGCGGACCTAGAATCCGAAGCGTTCGAATTTTTAAGGCATCGAGCGGTATGGTGAAACTCCGTAAAAACGGCGTATTTGTAGAGCCTGGATCGAACGACCACATACGACTGTTTCAAAAGGCCGAAGGTGAAAAGAAACGTCGTGCTGAGGTGCTGACACTACTCGAGAAAGTTGGAGGAATGAGACCTAGTCGCGAATCACCAGAAGTAACCTACAGGATTAATGAGGTGTATTGTGCGACTACAAATGCGGATGGAATTGATGATCAAGTCAATTTGTATCGTGTACAACAGATGAGCAAAGCCGATAGCCGACTCGTATTTCGACAAATTGCCGCAGCCACGATCAACAATAAGAGTGCACGACTTATAAAGGTGCCGTCATCGGTTGATGGGTTTAAAATAGTAGTAACTGAAATTGGAGAAGTTCTTACTAAATGCTGAAGCGCACAATACACATCAGCTCGAAAAGTTATTTAAGTACCAAAGACGACCAGCTTCGAATACGCGTCGCTGATGACAATGAGCATTCCATACCCATTGAAGACATAGGTTTACTCGAAGTAGACAGTCCACAAGTGACTATGTCATCTTCCTTGATGGCTAAACTGCTTCAAAATGGAGCAACAACTGTTGTTTGCGATAACACCCATCACCCCGTTGGGATACTACTGCCAATAACAGGACATTCACTTCATGCATTGCGTTTGCGGCAACAGATAGAATGTTCGATTCCAACTAGAAAACGTGCATGGAAAGAGATAATAAAATGTAAGCTAGTAAATCAAGCAGATGCTCTTACAGAACTAGGGATTGATGACCGTCCGATAAGGCGCCGAATACCAAAGGTGTTGTCAAATGATTCCACGAATCAGGAAGGGGTAGCAGCCGCACATTACTGGAAGTCCTTGTTGCGTCCTTTTGATCAGCGACGAGATCCAAATGGCGGCCCACCAAACAATATGCTCAACTATGGCTATGCAGTCTTGCGGGCATGCGTCGCAAGAGCCTTGGTTTCATCAGGTTTGCATCCAGCTCTTGGCATTAAACACTCTAACAGAGGTAATGCGTTTGCGCTCGCGGATGATGTGATGGAACCATACCGTCCCTTCGTTGATCGATACGTCTTACCGAAGGCATTGGACAACGAATTAAGTGACGAGCTAACCCCACAGATGAAGAAAGAGATCCTTCAAATCTTAGTGTGCGACACCTATTGGGCAGAGGGACGGAGACCTCTTTTCAATGCAGTTCAGCTTTCCGCAGCCAGTATGGCGCAGACATTTGCAGGTGATCGTGGCGTTCCTGTGTTTCCTCGGTTATGCGAATAAGCGAGTACCGTGCTGTGTGGCTATGTGTCATGTTTGATTTGCCGGTGCTCACCAAGGGACAACGTCATGCCTATTCCGTCTTTCGTAAGAAGCTATTGAAAGATGGCTTTTCAATGTTGCAG
This sequence comes from Kapaibacterium sp. (SeqCode), assembly GCA_044345485.1. Lineage (GTDB taxonomy): Bacteria > Bacteroidota > Ignavibacteria > Kapaibacteriales > Kapaibacteriaceae > UBA10438. The sequence goes on along the minus strand of JBIJAX010000090.1, from coordinate 3,400 downwards.
TATTCAATCTATGTGCGCCACTGTGCGACATATGAGAATGCTGCAGTTCATGTTGCTCGTGTGGACCAAATTGTACCCAATGAGGGTGTCGTGAACATTTTATCTATAACCGATAAGCAGTATTCCTCTATGATTACATACTGGGGAAAGCAGAAACAAGAGGAGAGTACTGCACCATCGCAGCTCGAAATGTTTTAGAAAAACTGCGATGATTTCACTTCCTGGGGCCTGCAACGCCATTTTGCCAAGGCCCCAGAATAATCTAACTCATTGCTAATCATATAGATAGCGCTGACATAGCATTCAAAGATCAGCACTCGTAGTCAATACACAACGGGGCGGAGGTGCATCTCGCAACGGTTCTGAGCATTCAAAGATCAGCACTCGTAGTCAATACACAACTACTTATCGTATGGAGAACGTAAGCGCATGAGCATTCAAAGATCAGCACTCGTAGTCAATACACAACTCTACCTCTTCATATCCGAAGCTGTATTCAAGCATTCAAAGATCAGCACTCGTAGTCAATACACAACAGACTGCATCGCTTGTGACTACGACTGAGTAGCATTCAAAGATCAGCACTCGTAGTCAATACACAACTGAGCTGTATATTGACAATCTCGCGCTGCTAGCATTCAAAGATCAGCACTCGTAGTCAATACACAACAATATGTTGGATACGGAAGGCAACGCAAAGAGCATTCAAAGATCAGCACTCGTAGTCAATACACAACCGTATCATCACAAGGTTGAACGAACGCGCAAGCATTCAAAGATCAGCACTCGTAGTCAATACACAACTCACGATGTAGGCATTGCCGCTGATCGCTAGCATTCAAAGATCAGCACTCGTAGTCAATACACAACCCATTCTTTGCCGGTACGGAAAAGGCATTTAGCATTCAAAGATCAGCACTCGTAGTCAATACACAACGTCTCTGTGGATTATGTGAGTTGACAGTTAAGCATTCAAAGATCAGCACTCGTAGTCAATACACAACCCTCACCTACGCCTGCGTTGTTTATCAGCAAGCATTCAAAGATCAGCACTCGTAGTCAATACACAACAATGTCCCGGCGAGAACAGCATCCAAAGCAGCATTCAAAGATCAGCACTCGTAGTCAATACACAACGCCCAGACGCCTTTGGGCAGTTTGGTCTTAGCATTCAAAGATCAGCACTCGTAGTCAATACACAACCTTTGGTTTGACTACGGCAGATACGCGGGAGCATTCAAAGATCAGCACTCGTAGTCAATACACAACCCACGAAATAGAGTTTGATCGACGGCATGAAGCATTCAAAGATCAGCACTCGTAGTCAATACACAACAGGTTGTAAGAATATATTAGAAGTAGAAGGAGCATTCAAAGATCAGCACTCGTAGTCAGTACACAGCGTATGCAGGTCACTCGGGGATGGGAATTTTGCACTACGAACCGGATGTTTTACGAAAGTGACAAATGACGTATATTGTAACGTCAAATGACATTACCGTATGCTCTATCCCAATCAATGCTGGTTATGATTCCTATCTCTGCCGCATACGGCGTGATGAAATACAAGATTTCATCGATGGCTTCGCATACATATACACTCCTTGATGTTCACAAGGATATCCAGAAAGGGTACAAACTCTCGTGTGCTCTTGCCGTGGCAAAACGTATTGGCATTTCTGATCAGCAGTTGGCTGATGTCTTGGGTGTTAGCATACGCACATTGCAGCGGATTCCAGATCAGGGCAGTTTGCTGAGTCCGCACATGAGCGATAGACTCTACAGGCTGGCACATGTGATAGCACTCGCAGAGTACGTGTGGGAAAATGAGGACTCTGCACGTCGTTGGCTCCACGAGCCCCAACGGGGCCTGGGTGGTGCGGTACCTCTTGAATTGCTGGCAAGCCAGGCAGGGTTTAATGAGGTTGAGAATCTCCTCGGATGCATTGAGTATGGGTTGTACGTCTGATGCTTTGCTGGAGATTGATTAAACAACGCCGCAAGGGTGATGTGCTCAGCGGTGAAGGCTCTCGACTATGTGGTGCTCGGTGGAATCATCCTGGTGTCAGTATTGTCTATGCAGCTACGTCGCTATCTCTTGCTGCTCTTGAAGTGTTTGTTCATCTCGATAGAAAAGAAGCTGATCTCCAGTTTCTCGCTGTTGAGCTCTACGTACCTGATGCATATACTGAAGCAATTGACGTCGAGAGTCTAGCTCCGGGTTGGCGAAATACGCCTTCAATTGAATCATGCAAAGAATTAGGAAGTACTTGGGCGCGTGAGCAACGGTCTTTGGTTCTCGCGGTTCCATCTATCATTATCCCGCAAGAGCGGAATCTCCTCATTGCATGCGATCATCCTGAGATGTCGCGTGTGAAGGTGAATGCAATGCATAATTTTACCTTCGACTCACAACTCTGGAAGTAACGCACCCCCATGAAACACACCCTCCACCCAATTCTCGCCGTGATCCTCGGTATCGTGCTTGGTTCGCTGGTGAACAGCTCGCTGATACACGTTGGTGAAATGCTTATTCCGTTGCCCGCAGGCGCAGACACCACAAGCACGGAAGGTCTTGTAGCAGCGATGAAGCTGTTCGGTCCGCAGCACTTTGTCTTCCCGTTTCTTGCTCATGCCGCAGGAACCTTTGTTGCGGCATTTCTTGCCTACAGGCTCGGACGCAATGTTTCTGCGTATGCAGCGTATATCATTGGCGGACTCTTCTTTGTAGGGGGCTCTATGATGGTCTTTATGGTTCCATCACCAATGTGGTTCAACATGCTGGATCTGGTCGTTGCATACTTCCCAATGGCCCTGCTCGGGAAGAGGTTGGCGTAACAGTCCCAGTACCCAGTACCCAGTAATCCGTAATCCGTAATCCGTAATCCGTAATCCGCCATCCTCCCCATGCCTCTTCGCATCTGTTTCCTTTGGCACCAGCATCAACCGGATTATCGGTTGGGTGGACGCTTTGTGTTGCCGTGGGTGAGGTTGCATGCGGTAAAGGATTATCGAGATCTGCCGCTGGTGTTGTCGGAGTTTGATGTGCGGCATACGATCAATCTTGTGCCGAGTATGATGCAGCAGCTGGAGGCATATGCCGATGGTATGCAGGATGTGGTCGAGGAGCTATGTCATGCAGTGCTGTTGAATTACGAGCCCCATCACAACGAGCGCGCAGCTGAATGGCTTCTCACGTTGCAGCCGGGGATGATGAAGGGGCTTCCACGACTTGAACAGATTGTGGGGGGGATACGCTCGCGCGGAGCGCAGTGGATAACGCGCGCTGATGTTGTTGATGCGCTGGTGCTGTTTCACTGTGCGTGGACGGGTCAGATCTCTCGCATCAGATCTGCGTGTGTTACGTCGCTCGTAGACAAGCAGCGTGCATTTACAAACG
>JBIJAX010000045.1:0-18828 GCA_044345485.1 Kapaibacterium sp. (SeqCode) | reverse complement strand
CGTGGCACGTTTAACCACCGTCAGGCCGTCCAGCGCGACAACCTCACCGACGAGCGACACATCCCGCTCAACGACATCGGTGCGCCACAGAAACTTCACATCCATGATTCGCCCCTTTCAGAATATGCAGTCCTGGGCTTTGAGTATGGATACTCAACCGTAGCAAAGAACGGCATTACTCTGTGGGAAGCGCAGTTTGGGGACTTTGCAAACGGCGCGCAGATCATGTTTGACCAGTTTATCTCGAGTGCCGAAGAAAAGTGGATGCAGCGCAGCAATCTTACGTGTCTGCTTCCGCACGGATATGACGGACAAGGTCCAGAGCACTCAAGCGCCCGTCTAGAGCGCTTCTTGCAGCTCTGCGCGCAGGACAACATGATCGTCTGCAACTTCACATCGCCAGCCAACTTCTTCCACGCCATTCGGCGTCAGGTAAAGGCTGCATGGCGCAAGCCGCTTATCGTCATGTCGCCCAAGGGATACCTCCGTGTGTTCCAATCAACAGTTGGCGAACTCGAGCACGGCTCATATCAGGAAATCATCGACGACGCAACGGTCGAGGCATCATCAGTGCGTCGAGTTGTCATAAGCACTGGCAAAGTATACAACGAGCTTCTCAAGAAGCGCACAGACGCTGGCAAGACAGACGTTGCGCTTGTGCGCCTGGAGCAGATCTATCCATTCCACGAGCAGCTCATGGCAAGTGTCCTGGCCCGCTACAGCAACGCCAAGGAAGTTGTGTGGTGTCAGGAAGAACCCAAGAACATGGGCGCCTGGTTCTTTGTGCAGCCAATCCTCTCCGAGCTCCTGCAGAACGGACAAACCCTGCGCTACGCCGGCCGTGCCGCCGCCGCCAGCCCCGCAACGGGCTCGGCCTCCATGCACGACCAACAGCAAAACGCATTGTTGGAAGAAGCGATTGGGTAGGGGCGAGCAGCGAGTAGCGAACAGCGAACATTTGGTAGGGGCGAGCCGGTGGCTCGCCCTTCTCTGTTTAAAGCAAATTGCGCGCCGCGTCACAGGCCCCTCGGCACTTCGTGCCTCGGGATGACGCACCAATATTGACTTTTTATGTGCGGGCGTGCCGGTAGCCTGCCACTATAGCCACACCAAATAGACTGTTTGGGCGATTACCTTTCTTGCGCTTTCGACGGTAATGGCATACGCACCTCGTGGAAGCGACGGCATTGTGATGATTTGCTCAGCTTTGCTTGCATCGAGCGACGCTCTGAATACAACGCTCCCACGAAGGTCAACCACCGTTATAGTCCCAGATGCGACCGGTAGATCTCCCGAGATCGTTACGGTGTTGCCGCGTTGCTGAATGTTAATGGCGTTCCGGCGTTTATCAGGGACGCTAGTTACCCCGCCAGTTAGCTCGTGCGTGATTCCTTGACCGATCCAGCTCGTAAAGTAGTCGTTGGGATACAGGGAGTTTGCCAAACAGGAACGCGCTCCCTTGCGCTCGTACACAGCTTGACTCAGTGATGTGACATCAATCATTGAGACGTTCGATGCATTAGTGTAGTTCTTCGATACGACATCCCTGATTTCCTGCAAGAATGATCGCATTCTTGCGGCACCCTCTTTTGGAGCGCCTGCGCCTGCTGTATCTGGGATCATGTTGGCGATGAGTAAAACTGACACTCTCGGTAGATGCATACGGATGCTATCGATGCACCGCTGCAGGCCCTGACGAAACTGCTCTGGCGTAGTTTCTGCCAACATGTCTGTCATGCCCATGTCGAGAATAATCAGATCAGGCTTGTTCGGTGCTGCCAGCGGGACGATATGATCGGCTGCCCACTTGACGGTCTTACCACTACAGGAACTATTGAAGAGCTTTACATCAAATCCATATTGCTGAAGTACCTCGGCAAACAGTTCGCAATAACCGCGCATGTAGGGGGCTGCTGCTGGTAGGTTCATTTCGTCTGCAATGCTGCCACTGACATGCATTCCAGAGGTGATTCCCATACCCAAGGCTTGAATTGTTAGTCGACGCTCTCCGTAGAGAATACGCTCAATGTTGGGCAAAGGATGCCCTACACGTGGCGGGAAAAACTGACTCAGGAATTCCTGTTCCCAAATGATGTCCCTTGATACAACATACGTGACACGAGTCCATGAGGTGTGAGCGGTGTTAACTAGTCCGTCGGGCGAACCATCACGCTTCTTCCCTGGTAACGATGCAACTGTACTCGAAACACGTTGGCTCAGCTGTGTTAGAGTGCGTCCGTCCAGGGCATAGTCCTCGCCTTGGTTGTACACAACGCTACCATCGTAGTTCGTGACGCGTAAAATCTTGGTCGGGTCTAGCAATAGATTTGCGCTCGCACCGATTCCATCGAGCAACACATACTCGTCATATATGGTGTCTGCGTTCCATGCAATAGGTTCAATCTTGCGCTCAGCATCAACCTGCATAGGCTCGGATGTGTAACGTGGGAATTCCTTGTAACCACCTGATGTGGGCGTAACCTTGACCCATGCTGCCAGCGCCGGACTGCAGGAACTCTGCGCTTCGGCGGAATCAACAGACATCAAGACAGCACCATTGCTAGAGTAAAACGTACAAGCTCCACCGGCCGCGTATACCTGGTTGGGTGTGGCTGGATAGGCATCAGGTGGTATCCGTGCCGATGTATGAGAGGCTACAATGCCTAAGATCAGCGATGTGATGAAGATGATGGAAGTCCTGCAAGGTTCGAACATGAAGCGTTTCTCTCAACTCGGTGAATGCATTTCACACCCAACATACAAGCGTGATTGCCACATAACACCTTAGCAAGACCTTAACTGCAATCGGCATGCTATTGCGGCATACACATCACCGCACCACGCACCTGACTCAGCGTACGTTTTGCTGTTGTATCGCCAGGTTCTCCACGCCATGTGGTGATGCTTGAGCACAACAATGTTGCTCTACGGTTGTTCGGCAATGTGATGGTAAGGGGCTTGTAGAGTGTGTCTGTTTTCGAGGTGAACGTTAACACGTCGGATATCTTGAACTGGACGGTGTCTTTCATGCCTCGATGAAGCACCGTTATCATGCCTTGCTCTGTGCATATAACGGTTGCATCTGACGTAGAGAGTATATCTCCGGCATCAACAGAGAACGACACAAACCAATGGTCATCGGTTGTAGATGAAGCAATGTTAGGTTGTTCGTCAAGTGACTCAGGGAGTCCGGTGGCGGATGCATTTGGGCCAGCAGAGACTACCTTGGCATGATCTCCTTGAGATCTATGCACCACCGCATTGACGCCCAACGGTCCGAGCGAAGAGATTGCAAATGTGATCAACGAAACCAATGCCGGTATGCGAGGGTCTGTGTTGCGAAGTACAATGCTGAGAACTGTGGTTAGCAGACCTATACTGGTGAACACGCCGAGGGTAAATCCGGCATGGTCGATACCTTCTGTTGTATAGCGCACCCACAACGACCAAACACCCATCATCAGCAGCGGGAACATGAGTGGGTAGAGCCACGTATGAAGGAACTTGAGAAGGGGCTTCTGCTCTGCGCGCATTGGCCACGTAAGCAGCGAAGCGAGAATAGACGTGCCCGTTAACCACACAACATAATGGGCCATGTCCGTTGAGATCGATGTTGTCAGCAGCTTGATAGCGTAGGCATAAAAGATCACGGCGAAGATTGCAATAAGCGGCACGAGCACATACTGCACAAACGTGATAGTCAACTTGGGTACGATAGATTCGCGGCGCTCCCGCTCGTGCGTTGGCATCTCTGCAAGAAAGAACAGCGTCATAAAGAAACCGATGGCAAACACCGTCAAGTAGCCTTCAAGCTCGTTGTATGCCAACAGACCAAACAACAGCCGGACTGCAGATGTTGCGGTGGTTAAGCCAGTGACCAGCAGAAATGTGAAGACAATCGCAAATAGTATGCGATAGAACATCGAGGTATTGGCATTCCAAAAGGTTTTCGCATCTGTGCGCACCATCCAGGCACATGCAGCAAAGAGATGCACGAGGACTACGAGGTAGACATACTCAACGATGCCATCTGCATTGTCAAAGTTGAGATACTGTGCGTGCCACGTTGCAGCACCTACAGCAGCTACCGTAAACAACCAGTCTATGAGAGCATTGATCGTACCAGACCGATAGAGCACCGAAGACCCAATGGAGATTGCAATGCCGAGTGCAAGCCCCATACCTGTACGGATCGCATCCTGCTGAATGCCGTTGCTTGGATCAGCGATGGCAATGCAGAAGGCCACAGACATGGCGAGCCCAATAACACTCTCACGCGGAAACGACCGCACGGTCGCAATCATTGTTGCCCCAAGGTTGGTCCAATACGAACCAGAGAGAACAGACGCCATACACACCTCCGTTATGCCGTTAACATAGCCCCATAGCGCAGTCCGCGCGTTACGACAGTCATTGCATTGCAGCCTAAAACGTCCATCGACTCGGCCAATATACGCGCTCCCATAGGCACGATGTCTGCCCTGCGCTCGTGTAGCCCAGGTATGCTCCGTACTTCATCAAGTGTGAGCGAGCATAACCAGTCGGCCAGCTCGCACACCCGCGCGTATGTAAGCACGTATTGCTCAACCAGCTCGGCATTGTATTCCGAAATATCAGCATCGATCATGGCAAGCGCTACCGGCGTGCCGGCAACACCAATGCAGGTTGATGTTGCATCTCGCAGAGAAGCAACGTCTTCCAGAGCCTCGCGCACCCACATGCGTGCGTCTGCCATCATGCGCTCTGGAAGGGGGCGATCACGGGCAAAGAGCTCTGTTGCTTTCACGGCGCCAATGGCAATGCTGCGAGAGAACGTCACAGCTCCATCTAGACCAAAGGCGTACTCTGTGGAGCCCCCTCCAATGTCGATCACCAGCGATGGGACAGGGGAGTTGCCTACAGCACCAAGGAAGGTAAGCTCTGCTTCACGCGTTCCGTCGATAATGGTGATGCTGCGTCCAAGCGCTGCCTCAAGGTGCTGCTGGACGTCTGCTCCGTTTGCAGCTTCGCGCATTGCGCTAGTTGCAACAACTAGTGTGCGTTCTGGTTGTGCCTGCTCAAGAATGGTGCGAAAGGTCTGCATGGACTCAACACCTCGCTCAATAGACGCAGGGCTGATTACACCATTCTGTAATACGCCCTCGCCAAGACGGGGGAGCGTGTGCACGTCATGAAGCACACGATATGTGCCGTCATCATGCACGTCGGCAACCACCATAAGTGCGGTGTTTGTGCCGATATCGATCCCAGCCTTGATCATTACCTAGCCCGGTGCTTACGCGTGTGAGCGCAGCTGCTGTGCGATCGCACGTACAACGTCGCGCGCGGCGTGTAGGATGTGCGTGCCTGGACCAAAGATGGCCTTTACCCCTGCCTGTGTAAGGAAGTCGTAGTCCTTTGGAGGAATAACACCGCCGGCGATCACAATGATCTCTTGTGCGTCTTCGTTGGCAAGCGCTTGGATGAGCTGTGGGATAAGGGTCTTATGTCCGGCGGCCTGACTCGACACACCAACAACGTGGACGTCATTATCGGCTGCCTGACGTGCCGCTTCGTCTGGTGTGGCAAACAAGGGGCCTATGTCTACGTCAAATCCAATGTCGGCAAACGACGTTGCGATAACCTTTGCACCACGGTCGTGTCCGTCCTGACCAAGCTTTGCGATCAGGATACGTGGACGCCGTCCAAACTCGCGCTCAAAGTCGTCAACTTCTTTACGAACGGCCGCATACTCGGGGTCGTGCGCATACTGAGCTCCGTACACTCCTTCAATAGCCACGGTCTGTGCCTCGTATCGTGTAAAGACGCCTGCCAATGCCTCGGAGATCTCACCAACGGTTGCACGCGCGCGTGCTGCATTGACCGAAAGCTCGAGTAGGTTACCGGAGTTGTTCTTTGCTGCTTGGCTCAGGGCATCAAGACATGCCTGCACATCCTGTACATTTCGCGAGGTGCGAATGCTGGCAAGACGCTCGATCTGGGAAAGACGCACGGCAGTGTTGTCGATATCAAGCACGTCGATATCTGGTTCGTCTGCTAGCTGGTACTTGTTTACGCCCACGATCACTTCGGCACCTTGATCGATGCGTGCCTGACGCTTCACAGCCGATTCTTCAATGCGCATCTTTGGAATACCAGCCGTGATGGCCTTTGTCATACCGCCGTAAGATTCTACTTCGGCGATGATCTTGGATGCTTCTTTGACGAGTGCATCGGTGAGATACTCTACATAGTACGAGCCACCCATGGGGTCTGCCACTTCTGTTACGTGCGACTCTTCGGCAATAATGAGCTGCGTGTTGCGAGCTATGCGCGAAGACTGCTGCGTTGGAAGGCCGAGAGCTTCATCAAAGGAATTTGTGTGCAAGGACTGCGTTCCGCCGAGTACCGCGGCAAGAGCTTCGATGGTTGTGCGGACAACGTTGTTGTACGGGTCTTGTGCGGTGAGAGACCAACCGGAAGTCTGACAGTGTGTGCGCAGTAGCAGCGACTCTTTCTTTGAAGGGGCAAACTGCTGCATTGCAGTAGACCATAGCACGCGTGCTGCGCGGAGCTTGGCGATCTCCATGAAGAAGTTCATGCCGATGCCGAAGAAGAACGAAAGACGGGGTGCAAAGGCATCTACCGGCATGCCCTTTGCAATCGCCGTGCGCACATATTCGAGTCCGTCTGCGATGGTGTATGCCAACTCCTGCACGGCCGTCGCGCCTGCCTCGTGCATGTGGTAGCCAGAGATAGAGATCGAGTTAAACCGCGGCATGTTCTTGCTGGTATACTCGATGATGTCGGCCACAATACGCATCGACGCCTCGGGAGGGTAGATGTAGGTATTGCGGACCATAAACTCTTTGAGAATGTCGTTCTGAATCGTGCCGCTCAGCTGCGCCTGGGTAGCCCCTTGCTCTTCACCGGCAACGATAAACATGGCAAGGATCGGCAGCACAGCGCCGTTCATCGTCATCGACACGCTCATGTCCTGAAGGGGGATACCATCGAAGAGGATCTTCATGTCTTCGACAGAATCGATGGCAACACCGGCTTTGCCAACATCGCCTACAACGCGAGGATGATCACTGTCGTACCCGCGGTGTGTGGCTAGGTCAAACGCAACGGATAGACCCTTTTGTCCGCCAGCAAGGGCCTTGCGGTAGAAGGCATTCGATTCTTCTGCTGTTGAGAACCCCGCATACTGACGTATCGTCCACGGCCTGTTGGTATACATCGTGGCGTATGGTCCACGCGCAAAAGGAAACACCCCTGGTAGCGAATTCTGCAGCTCAAGTGCTTCAAGATCTGCTGCAGTGTAAAGGGGCTTAACGGGAATTCCCTCTGCAGAGGTGCGAGTGAGTGCCTCAACTGGCTTGCCACGCAACTCTTGGGTTGCGAGCTCTTCCCAGACAGATACGTTTGGTTTCATAGCCGCAAAGATACGGGGAAGTCAGCGCTTATAGGGGCTTGCAAGGTACTTCGTAGCACTCTCGTATGACTTCGACGATGTCTCGTCGATCTCAATCGCACGTTTGTAGTATGCCACAGCCTCTTTGCGCTTTCCAAGCATATCGTGCACCTGACCGAGACGCACCAATGCCCACGGGTACTGCCAGCTGATCTTTTCTTTGTCAGTGAACTTGCTCTCTGCAACACAGCGCTCGAGATAGGCGATGGCTTTGGGCAGTTCTTTGTTTTGATGAAACAGCAGCGAACCAAGATTGAAAAGTGCTTCGCGCACGATCAGACGGTTACGATACCCTGTTTTGCTTTGATAGTTGCACTCGAGGATCTCGTCCCAAACTTTATATGCTGTGTCGACGCGCCACAGGTAGGTTAGGCAGCGAGCGTACTCAATGTGAAACTTCGGATTGCCGGGATACGTCGTGCGCAGGTCTGATGCTACATCGAGTGCCTCGAGGTAGTTCTTTTCGAAATACATGTATGCATCGAGCAGAACAACCTTAGCTTCAACGGATGCATAGCGAGCCATGCGTCCGGCCGACTTCAATTGCGCCAAGCCAATTGTTTTATCGCCCCTTGGCATAAAGACCATCACGGGCTTGAGTGCCGGGTATTTCTCAGGAAGCACTGCTGCCCAATAGTTGTAGAGTCCAGTGCCGAGAAGAATGTCGTGGTTCGTGGGGGCCAGTCGCTGACAGTCCTGCAGGATACTGAGCGCCGTGCGGCCATCTTCGGCAGCACTAAACATGTTCTGTTTGGTAGCGTGAAAGCGTCCGCGATAACCAAGTGCGCCCCCTTTAAAGAACAGCGCCAAGATGTCTTTGGGAGTTTCATCAAGTTGTTTATCGCACACGGCAATGACGCGGTCGATCTTCTTCAAGAAAGACGCTTCGATCGCAGGTGAACGCTGTCCGATGGTTAGTCGCCACCAATCAATCATTGCGTCAACAAAGAACCCTGCCGGCTGGTTGGGATACTGCGTTGTAACCTCGTTGAAGATTCGCTGTGCTTCGTCGAACTCAACGTTGTATACATGACGAGACCCAGCTTTGATCATCGAGTCTGCTGCGGGGTCCATCACGATCCACTGCGCTTGTGACGTGCTAACAATCGTTAGCAGAGCGAATACCAAACCGAGGTAGAAGTTCATGGTTAGTACGACGAAGAACTGGTCTGCTGATTATGCGATGGATGCCAAACATCGATACGATATCGTGCGGCGCGGGCGAACGGATCAAGTCTGCAATACTTGGGCACAACGGCAAAGGCTGCGACAATAAGCACGATGGTAATCACTCCGGATTCAATGCCGTAGCTGCCGCCGAAGATCCACTGTGGAACCCTAACATTTGTTGTGTCAATGTCAACGAACTGCCACACAGGGGTCAGGCCGCTAACCTCGCCAAAGATCCCGGCGGAGAGCAGGTTCCATACCGCATGAAAACTCATCGCCATCCATAGTGAAGAGGTCAGAACCGTCATCATGCCAAAAAGGAGTCCGACCATAAACGTGGAAACAATGGCAAGGGGCTCTACATGCGGATTACCAAGGTGCACGGCCGCAAACAATGCACTTGTCACAACCACTGACACATACGTGCCGAACCGTTGCTGAAGCGCCTGCATGATGGTACCTCGAAAGAGCACCTCTTCACCCATGGAGCTAATAGCTAGACCCAAAACGAGGAATGGCTCGATGGTCACATCCAGATATTGCACTCGTGCACCGGCTGCAATGGCAGCCAAAGCAATGATTACCATCATGATGGTTGCTGTAGCAGCACCTGTGAAGATGTGTCCGCCCGTAACGGACGACGGAATAAGTCCACTCGCACGAGAGGAGCCCCCTGGCACACGCATCGTTTCAATGATCATCGCCGCAGCCATAGCCAAAGAGATGAAGGCCTGTCCGAGATACAACGCCTCATTCGGCTCGAGCAATGGAGCGATGATGAGGGCAAAAGCAGGTATTACGGGTAAACAGTACGCGAAGAAACGCGCAATACGCATATACCATTGCGAGGGGGCGAAGTTGGGCATGTATCTGCCCGTAGCGTTTGGCATCATGTGTCGAGTGCTACCGAGAGTATGATGCTAGAAAGTGCAATCAGCATAGCGATGATCATCGGAAGCATATACGTCCAGTCTTCACGGCGCACGCACAGGTATGCTGAGATGATGCAGAGTACGAATACGACGGGCAGTGACATGATGACCAACCCCGGATCGACACCGCCCGTGGAGGCTGCAAATGCCGTCAGCGGCAGCAGAAACATCCATGAGAGTACGCTCGGGACGGCAATGCGCATCGTGGTGCCGAACCCCATGCGCTTCATCCAGCGACTAAGCAGACCAACAGTGATTGCACCGAAGGAAGCAAACGGAACAACAAGTTCGAGTCTGCTAAACCCCTCTACAAAGACATAGTCTCTGCGCAGAGCGCCCATGAACCTTGTGCGCAGGATCGACGCAAACAGACTCAGCCCAACAAACAGAACGAACGATCCCGTGCTCCATGATTCGTACGAGACCGGTAGATCTCCTTTGTTCGTGATCGACAGAACCAGCGCGGGCATGAGCGACCAAAGAGCGCCAACGACGATGAGCACGATCAGCGTGATCATCAGTCGCGTTTCCCAACGGCGTGTCGAAAGGTACCGCTCTTGCTGCTCTTGGGTTGGGCTGCTCATCGGGACAGGTTCAGATCAGTTCGCAGAAACGTCAACCTGCGGGAGCGAGGCGATGTAGGCCATGACATAGGCCTTCATTGCTTCTTCGACTTCTTCGTGGGCCTGACCCTTGATCATGTGGGCAAGCTGCGGACAATAGGAAGCATAATCTGTTTCGCCTCTGCGGCGGATCAGAACTTCGTAGTCATTGGGATCTGTGCTTTGTGGTTTATTCATGTCAACACCATGTTCTTGAGTAGTTACTTTGTAAGTGCTTCCAGTTCGTCGCGAACCCATGAGCGGGAAGGGTCGAGCTCCAACGATCGCTCAAACGCCTTGATCGATGCATTTCGTTCGCCGATGGCCTTCAGGATCATACCGTAATGCTCGTAATGCGTGGCATTTCCGCCGTATTGGATTGCCTTGAGAATGTATGTGCGGGCCCCTTCATAGTCTTCCTGTTGGTAGAGAATCCACGCATACGTATCTAGAAATGCAGCATTGGCCTTATCTGCATTTACGGCAGTAAATGCCATGTTCTTGGCGCGATCCAGCTCGATACGACGCAGCGAGAGGGAGTAGGCATAGTTGTTATTAGCCAGCGCATTTGCCGGTTCGAGCGCGAGTGCGCGTTCATAGGCTTGGTCTGACTCCAGCAGGCGCTTGCTTCTGTCATAGAGCATGCCTAGCTGAACCCAAACATCTGCAACAGTGGAATCCAGAATCGTTGCTGCCTCGAGTTCGTTGATCGCCTGACGGTCGTTGCCTTGATCCATATGCAGCGAACTGATGATGATCGGGAAGCGAATGTCCGTTGGAAATTTTACTCGTCCGATCGATAGAAACTCAAGGGCGCGCTGCGGCATGTCCTTCATTGCATATACACGCCCGATTTCGAGATACCCTTCGGGAATAATCGGTGCCGCTGCAGTTGCCGCGCCGAAACACTGCGCCGCTCGCGCTGTGTCCTGAATTGCCATGCTTACCGTGCCTGCAACGATCATCACAGGCCATGCATTGGGAAGTGTTGTTTGCGCCAGATCGACAACTGTTACAACCTCGGAGGAATACAACCCTACCACGAGGGAATCTTCAAGGATACGTGAGAGTGCAACAAGCCAGACGTCTGTTGCCTGTTCCTGTTCCATGAGACGTCCGTCCCACGACTTGAGTAACCCTCGCAAATCTTCGAACTGAGCCTGGTCTACAAACAACTCGCATTGTTCCGCAGCGATCTGCGGGTCTTTCGGGGCTTGCTTTGCAGCAAGCTGCAAAACCCGAAGACGCTCTTTGGGATTCTTCGTTCGTTCGTATAGCTCGCTAAGGCGCATATACATCATAACATCTGGCGCCTTGGCAACGATTTGTTCGTAGACCTCGATGGCACGCTTGGCGTTACGGGGCTCGTATAACCGAGCAAGAGTATAGAGCTGACGCTTTGTAGGCTGCAGATCAAGTATACGTTCGTAGGCGGCTAGGCCCTCGTCGTAGCGTCCGCGCATGATCTCAATCTCTGCTAGCAGCTCCCATGCATCGCGTGAGGTCTTATCGCGCTCGAGTGCCAGTGATACGGTTTCGAGTGCGAGGTCCAATTTCTTCAGCTCGCGGTAGCTTCGGGCCATGGCGGTAAGGGTAACCGCACTGCTATCATACCGCAGCGACTGCTGAAAATCGATCACCGCTTCAGCATGCCTATTGCCCTGGATTTGAAGCGTAGTGCCCGAAATGAAAAACTCTTTGGCTTTGCGGGCTCGAGCGGCACTATCGAGTTGCTGAGCGTGTAGGTATGAGAACGAACACAACGTGACCATGAACAGCATGGTCACACGTGTAATCGGGGATGTCGGCAAAAGGGGAGACGTCATTCCGAGGGTAGACGAACAAGACAGTCAGATATGACTGAATAATAACGAAAAAAGGCCGCTAGGCGACCTTTCTCACGTGATGTCGAGCTACAATTACTTTGCAGCGCGCTTCTTCATGGCTGTATAGCCAATCTTGTCGAGCGTCTTGAGAGCGCTAGCAGTAACCTTTACAGTTACCCAGCGACCTTCTTCAGGTACCCAAATACGCTTCTTTTGGATGTTCGGCAGGAAGCGACGACGCGTCTTATTATTCGCGTGCGACACATTGTTGCCGTACATTACACCTACACCCGTGAGTTCACATCGACGAGCCATTGTTGGACTCCATTCCAGACATTGTTGTTAAGCAAGACGATAAAATTACTGACTTATTCACACAGAAGCAAGTACCGTGCCATGAATAGGGCAAAATGATGTGTTTTCCCGTAATTTTGTCGTTCTAGTCGATTACCACGAGCCCCTTACCCCTGTGCCCAAGCCTAAAAATCCACCGTCTTCTGAGTCTACCGCGGATACCCGCAAAACGATCTCGATTCGCGGGGCACGCGCGAACAACCTGAAGAACATTAGTGTGGACATTCCTCGCAACGCCCTCACAGTTGTGACGGGTCCGTCGGGTTCGGGCAAGTCCTCACTCGCATTCGACACGCTCTATGCGGAAGGACAACGCAGATTCGTTGAATCTCTCAGCGCATATGCACGGCAGTTTCTCGACAGAATGGCAAAGCCCGATGTTGACAGCATATCTGGTCTGCCGCCAGCGGTCGCTATTCAGCAGCAGACATTTACAAAAAACCCACGGTCAACTGTTGGCACTACCACTGAGGTATACGACTACCTACGCCTACTCTACGGCCGGATAGGTATCGTGATCGACAAAGACACTGGCGAGGTTATTCGCAAAGACACGGCCGAAAGCGTAGCCACGGTGCTAGCGCGGAAGCATGACGAGGCCCGCATCTATGTGATGTTTGAACTCCCGCAGGACCACGCATCACTTGATGTTGTCCGCGACGGGCTACGTGCACGTGGATTCTCTCGAGTTGTCTTTGGCAGTTCTATGGAACTCCAGAGCATTGATGATCTACAATCGCTGCCTGAGGACAACACACCTGTCTATGTAATTGTTGACCGTCTCGTTGTCCGGACAGACGATGAAAGCATGGCGCGCATTACAGATTCCTTGGAGCAGGCGTTTGCAAGTGGTGGCGGCAGGATTGCAATACGAAACATGACAACTGGGACTGACCTGTTGTTTTCCTCGCGGTTTGAGAGTGCAACAACACAGACGGTCTATGTTGAACCAGAGCCACGGTTGTTCTCATTCAACTCTCCATTTGGGGCCTGCCCAACGTGTCAGGGCTTTGGGCGCAGTGTTGGTACAGACATGAATCTTGTAGTGCCGGATAGGGGGCTATCCCTGCGGCGCGGAGCTCTTCACCCGTTTCGTGGTGAGACCTTTGGAATACACCTCAAGCATCTGCTGAGCGAGGCAAAGACATACGGAATCCCAACGGAGATTCCATTCATGGACCTCGATTCAGAGCATCAGCAGATGGTGATGAAGGGCGTTGGATCCTATATCGGTGTTGAGGGATTCTTCCGCATGCTCGAGGAGAAGAGTTACAAAACGCACTATCGTGTGATGCTCAGCAGATACCGCGGATACACTACCTGTCAGAAGTGTGAAGGGTCTCGCCTGCGTACAGCTGCACGACAAGTCTTCGTAGGGGGCGTGGGGATCGCAGATGTTGTGAAGATGACGCTTGAACAGGCTAGGGAGCATTTTCATCGTCTGCAGCTAACGCCGCATGAAGAAGCGATCGTGGGGCAGGTGCTGCTGGAGATCCATCGCAGGCTTGGACTGCTCTGCGAGATCGGACTTGAATATCTAACGCTCGACAGACTTTCTCACACACTCTCCGGTGGTGAGTCGCAACGAATTAATCTTGCTTCGAGTTTGGGCTCAGCACTTGTGGGCACGTTGTATGTGCTCGACGAACCAAGTATCGGACTTCATCCGCGCGACACGGATAGGCTACTAGGTGTGCTTCGAAAGCTCCGAGGTCTGGGCAACACAGTCGTTGTAGTTGAGCATGATATGGACGTGATGCGCACAGCAGATCATATCATCGACATTGGACCTCGTGCAGGCGAGCATGGTGGAGAGGTCGTGTTTTCCGGTTCGTTTACAGAAATGGAAACGTCGGGCACATCACTTACAGCTGAATATCTGCAAGGAAAGAAAGCAATCACACCGCGGCCAACGCCACGAAAGGGAAACGGAAAGAAGATCGTTGTACATCGCCCTCTGATCCACAATCTGAAAGGCGACAACGTAACGATTCCGCTTGGTACGATGACAGTTATCACTGGAGTGTCGGGATCGGGCAAGAGCTCACTCGTGCACGACGTGATCTACAGCAACATCCAGCGCATGTTTGGAGCATACTCCGGTGAAAGCGGGCATGTAGACCGGATTGACGGACTGGAGCATGTAACCGGCATTGAGATGATCGATCAGAGTCCGATTGGGCGATCTACTCGGTCAACCCCCACGACATACATCAAGGTGTTTGATCTGATTCGCGATGTCTTCGCATCGAGCCAGAGCGCGAAGCAGCTTGGCTGGAAGGCCGGGCATTTCTCGTTTAACGTTGCCGGTGGACGCTGCGAGATGTGTGAAGGGGCTGGCACGGTATCAATCGAAATGCAGTTTCTGCCCGATATCGAGTTGCCATGCGAATCGTGTGGCGGTTCGCGCTATAAGCGCGATGCACAATCGATACTGTACAACGGTAAGTCCATCGTCGATGTGTTAAACATGACTATTGACGAAGGTGTTGAGCATTTCAAAGACTATCCACGCATTGTAAACAAACTCAATATTCTGCGCTCTGTTGGTCTCGGCTACCTCAAGATCGGTCAGCCATCCACGCACTTGAGCGGTGGGGAAGCGCAGCGTGTAAAACTCGCAGGACACCTCGACGAGCGGGCTGGAGAGGGTATGCTGTTCATTTTTGATGAACCAACGACTGGTCTCCATGTAAATGATGTAGCTGCTCTTCTCAGTGCGTTTGATAAACTCGTTGACTATGGTCACACATTGATCGTTATCGAGCACAACATGCATGTCATCGCGTCTGCAGATTGGATCATTGATATCGGACCAAACGCCGGTGCCGATGGCGGACGCGTAGTTGCCGCAGGCACACCTAAGGGCATAGCGCGCAGTGCGAAATCGCATACAGCCGACGCGTTGCGTGCCTTTATGAAAAGGCAGGCTGAATGAAAAAGCTTCTTTCGTACGGAGTTTCGGTAATCATCACAATTGCAGCCCTGTGGTATCTTCTTAAGGGGATTACATCCGAAGAGTGGACGTTAATTGGTCAGGACTTTGGAAACTTGAATTGGCTTTATGTTGCTCTGGGAGTTGTTGTGAGTTTGCTTTCGCACGTTGTGCGTGCTGAGCGCTACCGCACAATCATGCGTCCACTATACCCAGACCTCCGATTCATCTCCTCGTTCAATGCCGTCATGATTGGCTATGCCTTCAACACCATCCTGCCGCGAGCCGGTGAAGTTGTGCGTCCGCTTGTCTTTGCACGTCGCGAATCGATACGAACAGAAGAGGCAATTGGCGGTGTTCTCATTGAACGAATACTCGATGTTGTCTCGATCATCGTTGCTCTTCTGCTTGTCGTGGTTCTCTCAGGGGATACGGTTGCGGGTATTTTCAATTACTACTCTGCCAATTCAGGTGCACAACCAATCAAGACGGAAGCGGTCTTGCAGAACCTAACGATGATATTGGCAGTGCTTCTTGCTGTTGTTGCGCTGATTGTCTTTACCACAGTGGGGCAGACAATATCTGAGCGAGTTATCGGCCGAATACATAAGCCCCTTGGCGATAAACTTTCATTGCTTATCACGCGATTTTCATCTGCACTTGCTGTAATTAAGGAGCCACGGTTGTATGTGCGTCTCATAATCGAGAGCACGCTCGTGTGGGCTATCTACTGTTTCGTTGCGTGGTTCCTCATTATGGCTATGCCATACGGCGTAGCTCAGACCGTTACACTTGCCCAGGCGTCGATTATCCTTGTGGTTATTGGCATTGCCGTAACCGTTGCCCCTACCCCTGGAGCACTGGGTATTTACCAGATCACTGCGCAGGCAGCACTTGTTACCGTGTGCGGTGCAACTATGACGCAGGGACTGGTGTTTGGCATGATCTCGTGGTTTGTGAACTACGGACTTGTATTACTTGGAGGCGGAATCTGTTGGCTTCTTGAGTCGCGGGACCGCGTTTTACCCTCATCACTGAATTCAACACAATCGTAACTCAACGAGACAATCATGAGTACAGCTGCACAGCACGAAACAGACGTTATCATCATCGGGGCAGGTCCTTGCGGACTCTTCACCGTTTTTGAAGCAGGTCTTCTGAAATGGAAATGTCATCTTATTGACTATCTCCCGACCCCTGGTGGACAATGTGCTGAAATCTACCCTAAGAAGCCGATCTACGATATACCCGGATTTCCGTCAGTCCTGGCAGGAGATCTTGTTGAGAATCTCTTGCAACAGGGAGCCCCCTTCAAGCCCGAGTTTACTCTTGGCGAGCGTGCGGATTCTCTCGAAAAACTCGAAGACGGTACATTCCGAGTTACGACGTCGCGAGGGACGGTTGTTCATGGAAAATCCGTATTCCTCGCTGGGGGACTGGGCTGCTTTGAGCCTCGTAAGCCTGTCATAGAGAACCTTACCTCTTTCGAAGACAAAGGCGTCGAATACATCATCAAGGACCCCGAATTCTACCGCGGTAAGCGCGTGATCATCGGTGGAGGGGGCGACTCCGCTCTTGACTGGACGATCGTCCTGGCAGACATCGCTTCAGAAGTGATCATGATCCACCGTAGTGCCCAGTTCCGTGCCGCACCAGACAGTGTTTCAAAGGCGCAGGCACTCGCCGATGCAGGTAAGATCCGGATGATTACCGACGCACAGGTAACGGGGCTTCATGGAGACGGCAAGCTTGAAAAGGTGACAATCACACATAACGACGCTACAACTGGTGAAGTTGCTGTTGACCATTTTGTTCCGCTCTTCGGTCTGTCTCCAAAGCTTGGGCCAATTGCCAGCTGGGGACTCTCACTTGACAAGAACGCTGTGAACGTAGACCCACTAACGTTCCAGACAAGTGTTGAAGGCATCTACGCAGTTGGCGACATCTCTGAGTATCCAAACAAGCTTAAACTGATTCTCTGTGGCTTTCACGAAGCTGCTGTTGCATTGAACGTAGAGTACCAGCGTCAGCACCCTGAAAAGAAGCACGTTATAAAATACACCACTGTTACAGGCGTGCAAGGGGCGTAGAAAACCTAGTGTGCATAGAATGAAAAAGCCGTTGTCCTTTTTAAGAACAACGGCTTTCAGAGTTTTCCATTCGAATGACGGGTCTGATAGGGAATCTATCCTCGTGAGTATGCCGCCTTTAATTGCAGCGATTTACTCAAAACCACGATGAGCAGTGAGAACACATAGGTAGACACCATACCATTAAGAAGGAAGTTTCCACTCTCGCGGTAGAATGCCAACCCAGCGGCGTAACACATCATGAGACCATCAAACGTGGCTGGGTAGAATGCACCCTGGAGCCACACTGCAAAATTGGTTACCAGGAAAAAACCAATGCTCGAAGCAGTACCGCCGAGCAAAACAATCTTTGCTGTAGATGATGTTCTCAGCGTCCAACCCATCAATGCAGTGGCTACGATACAAGCATATACCCACGGCTGAGTTGCATGCAGAGCGTACTCAGCGCCAAATACCGCGCCTAGCGCAATATCGCTAGCTAGCATCGCACCAATTGCTACAGTTAAAGACTGTAACCGATTCGAAAACAAAGCGCCTCCGCACAGAGCGATTGCCATAACTGGTGTAAAATTTGGCCAGTGTGGCAGTAGACGCGTCATGGCAACGAGTGCGATGATCGACGCAGTGGGGATGGATGATTGGAGCTGTTTCATTGCATTCTATTGTTTCTAGTTTACATAATGCAGATTATATTTCAATCTGATTACTTACCGAGGGCCTCTGTTACACGATCTGCTGCATCCTGAAGCGTTGCCGCTACCAAGAAGTTAAGACCTGACTTCTTTAGGATCTCGCCGGCTTCGATTGCATTCGTACCGTCTAGGCGTACGATAACTGGTACGCTTACAGTTACTTGCTCAAGAGCCTGGAGAATTCCGTTTGCGACCCGGTCGCACCGCACGATACCACCAAAGATGTTGATAAGAACTGCTTCAACGTTTGGATCGCTCATCATGATGCGGAACGCGTTTGCAATACGTTCTGCATTGGCGCCGCCTCCAACGTCCAGGAAGTTTGCAGGCTTGCCACCAGCGAGCTGGATGATGTCCATCGTGCCCATAGCCAAACCAGCCCCGTTCACCATGCAGCCTACGTTTCCGTCGAGCTTAATGTAGTTCAGGCTGTACTTGCCAGCTTCTACTTCGAGAGGATCTTCTTCTTCGATATCACGAAGCTCTGCCCAGTTTGGATGACGAAACTCAGCGTTGTCGTCAAAATTTACCTTGGCATCCAGAGCGATAAAGTCGCCATCTACTGTAGAAACCAGTGGATTTACTTCAAGCATTGAGCAGTCCATGGCCTCGTATGCTGAATATAGTTTCATAATGAAACTGATGAAGCTCTTGAGAGAATTGCCACTTAGGCCGAGTCCGAATCCTAACTCGCGTGCCTGAAACGGCATGAAGCCCGTTGAAGGGTCGATGTGGACCTTGATGATCTTCTCTGGTGTTTCCTCGGCGACA
>JBIJAX010000044.1:0-19097 GCA_044345485.1 Kapaibacterium sp. (SeqCode) | reverse complement strand
GATCGATGAGGTGTCCTGTACAAAGACGCAGGTTGAGAAGATCATTGAGCCGATGGAGGACGGTGGACTCTACAAAGGACAGTACTTTTCGGAATTCTGTGTGCTAGCTCAGGGTGCAGATTCTACAAAGGAAGTGGGAAAGCGATATTCTGTAATCCCTCGGATACGCGGTGGAATATGGACCACTTTCCGCATCCAGTACAAGTTCAACCTCAGAGAAGAGGAAGGCAACAAGACCAAGATCGTTCTACGCGCTCAGTGCTCAGGGTATGAGGAATTCATCACGCAGGAAACGCACTTCTGGAACTCTAACGGAGTTCTCGAAAAAGAGATGATGTCGCGCTTACTCGCGAATGTAAAAAAGGAGATCGAAGGCTCTACGCAGGAGTGATCTCGTATTCAGCAACCTTGATATCAAACGTTGTGTTTTCTGCGTAGTACTTCGCTGTTTCTGGGTTCGTTGAT
Source organism: Kapaibacterium sp. (SeqCode) (assembly GCA_044345485.1). Lineage (GTDB taxonomy): Bacteria > Bacteroidota > Ignavibacteria > Kapaibacteriales > Kapaibacteriaceae > UBA10438. Next base: position 18,632 of record JBIJAX010000044.1, on the reverse strand, counting down.
TCTATGACCTTCACGGTTGCCCAGCAGCCACCGTGAAACTTTACAACCTCAGCGCGATAGAGTGCTGTGCCACGAAGTGCAACGTTGTAGTGCTGTCCAGGCTGAAATTCTTCGACTGACACTTTATCGTGTTGAATGCTCATGGTTCGCGGGTCTTTCCGAGTAGCTGATGATGGAGTAATTCGAGGACAGTATACAGCACGTCGTTGAGTACAACAAGCGTGAATGCCTGCTTCTCGAGGTCGGCATTGACGCATACAATACTCGATTCGTGGATTTCCTTTGGCAACATGTTAACAGCTTCTAACCACTGATGCAGGGAAGTGAACATCACTGTAACTGATGCATGGCCGCCGTCAGAGTTCGTGATAAACACGGGCACCCCACCACGTTCTTGATCGCTGATACATGTTGATTCACCCGTCGGATGATGGGCCGAGGCAATGCGGATCGCAAGCCCAGCTTTTTCTGCAGGGGCAATCATCGTAGGATACATCAACTTTAGTCCCTGCATAGCAGCATTGCGCGCTTGCGTGTAGGAGAGGTTAGCTCGCACCGCCGAATCGATTCCGAGTTTAGGATCGATGCTGCGTACACCCTCGACATCTGTCCATATGACCACTTCAGTGGCACCGAGCGTTGCACCGAGAATAACAGCCGTGAGGTTTGAGGACTCTTTACCCATCGTTGTTGTAGCCCCTTCTTCAGAGCCTCCTACAAAGCCCTGTGTTACAACGACTGTTTGCGCACTGCGAACTTCACGTGCCAGCAACTGCTCAATGCGCACTGCTGATTTTTCGAATAAGGGGCTAGCACTTCCGTGCTCAGAAGTTGTTACGATCAGTTCCCGAGCATCGAGTTCAATTGCAGGTATGGAGTTGGCTCTCAGCACAGCGCCAGCGAGAATGCGCGCGAGATCTTCGCCATAGGCCATCAGACGGTCGAGGGTTCTGGGCGATAACTGTCTGGTTACTGATACACTGCGCAATACCGCACGAGCTTGACGCAAAACGCCGCTGAATTGCTGCGTTACGTCATCCAGAGCAGGTGCCTGACCAAGTAGCTCCAATCCGGTTTCATGATGGTATGCCTCAATATTACCAAGAACTTGGGCCGCGGATTCATACCTCTGTGTGCGGGCAATCTCGGCTGCTTCAATAAGATGCCGTGTTGTTGCCCCGAGGGCACTGACGACAACCACTATAGGATTTTCTAGCCCCGACCGTACGATCGAGACCATATCCCTGAATCCTGCTGCATGCTGCAGCACCGCCCCACCAAATTTCATGACGATCATAGCTCACAAATCTACTCTCCAGGTACCCACAATTCACACATTAGACTTGCACAATATCCATCAACTCCGTAGTTTCGCGGTTCACATTTACACGATCAATTCACCCTCAAGAAATTTGAGGCCACTATGGCTAAGCAGCAAACGTTCGGCGATAAAGGAAAGAAAAAAGCTGGCGACACCAAGATTAGCGTCAAGGTTATCAAGGCGTTTCGTTCAGAAAAGGGTACTGTAAAGTACATGGAGCGGTTCGTCAAGGTAGACGATGTTGGTCAAATTGAAAAGATGGACTTCTCAAGGTAATTGAACATGAAAAAGGGCATCCATCCCGCATACAAAACCATCGACATCGTGATGACCGATGGCAGTACATACAAGACACGTTCGTGCTACAAGGGCGATCGTATGGTGTTGGAAATCGACTCCAAGTCGCATCCATTCTATACGGGCCGCCAAATGCTTGTTGACACCGCCGGTCGTGTAGATCGTTTCAAAAAACGCATGGAAAAGACAAAGGCCGTGCGCGATGCTAAGGCATCCGGTAAGTAAGGTTAAGGAGTTACTCTCGTGGCAATCCCATCAGCACCAAATCCTAATACGATCAATTCGCCATTCCGTCAAAAGCGGAATCAGCCAAAGAAGCGTACAAATCCACTCAAGAAGTCTCGTATGATCGACTATCTCGATCCGAAGTTTTTGAGTCGCTTCACGAATGATCAAGGCAAGATTCTACCGCGCCGTATTACCGGCGTAACAGCTCTGCAGCAGCGCAGACTTGCGCGTGCGATTAAGTATGCGCGCCACCTTGCACTGCTTCCGTTCGTAGCGCAGGATACGCGTTAATAACTAGTCAAAAGTTCTTGCACTAGTTAAGTAGTGCAAGGGTAATTGGGGCGTCGCCAAGCGGTAAGGCAGCGGGTTTTGGTTCCGCCATGCGTAGGTTCGAATCCTGCCGCCCCAGCACACGATCACTAGCTGGAATTCTACGTGAACTCGGAGATAAAGATCGTAGCCGGTAGATCTAACCCAGAGATTGCTCTGAAGATCGCTCGAGCCACGCATCGCGAACTATCGGAAGTTACTATTCGTAACTTCAGTGACGGCGAAATCTGGGTCAAGTACGAAGAAAATGTTCGTGGTGTTGATCTTTACATTGTGCAGTCAACGATTGCCCCCTCGGACAATCTCATGGAGCTGCTGATGTTGATTGATGCGGCTAAGCGGGCCTCGGCACGCCGAATAACAGCAGTGATCCCGTACTTTGGATATGCAAGACAGGACCGCAAGGATCAGCCGCGGGTTGCAATAACGGCCAAGCTGGTAGCAAACCTGCTGGTAGAAGCTGGAGCCAACCGCGTGATCACAATGGATCTGCACACGCCTCAGCTTCAAGGTTTCTTTGATATTCCGCTAGACCATCTCTACGCATCGTCTGTGTCGGTTGGGATATTAAAGGCTCTACAACTTGAAAATCTGGCAATAGCTGCTCCTGATGTTGGAGGAGTGAAAACGGCCAGAGCGTTCGCAAAGATGCTTGGTGATGCTGATTTAGTCGTTGTAGATAAGCGCCGCCCGAAACACAATGTTGCTCAGGTGATGAACATCATCGGAGAAGTTCAGGGAAAGAACATTGTGATCGTAGACGATCTTATCGACACCGGTAGCACCTTTGTTCAGTGTGTAGAAGCACTCAAGAAGCAGGGGGCGGCTCAGATTATTGGTGTGTGTACGCATCCAGTGTTCTCGGGCTCAGCGGTTCAAAAGCTTGTCGATTGCGAAGCGCTCACAAAGCTGTATGTAACTGATACCATACCGCTTCGTGAGTCTCACAGCAAAATAGAAGTCATGAGTGTTGCGCCATTGTTCGCAGAAGCGATCATTCGGACACATGAAAATCAGTCGATTAGCTCCTTGTTCGATACGAACCAGGGCTGAACACAAAAACGTCGGTAATACATTTCGTTAGGATGTTGGTATGAGCCAGATTGTTCTTCAAGCAGAATCGCGTGTTCCCGGACAGAGCATTGCCAAGAAGCTGCGCAGCGACGAACGCGTTCCAGGTGTGTTCTATGCAAATGGACAAACCCCCGTACATTTTTCTGTATCATACCTTTCGTTGCGTCCGGTAGTCCACACAGCGAAAGCAAAGACAGTGAAATTGGAAGTAGATGGTAAGGACATGCTTTGCATCCTCAAGGATGTAACGTTTGATCCGCTCACTGACAAGATCCTACATGTGGATATGCTCGGCGTTAAGGCTGGCCAAAAAATCAACATTAAGATTCCTCTGCACGTATCAGGTCTTGCCCAAGGCGTTCGTGAGGGTGGTACACTTGAACACGTCCTCCACAAGGCGAACGTAAAGGTTGACCCAACGGAAATGCCCGAGGTAATCGAAATCGATGTAACAAGCCTGGGCCGTGGTGCTGCGATCCACGTAGCAGACCTCAATGTCCCTGGCGTAGAGTTCCTTGACCGCCCAAGCGCTATTGTTGTTGCCTGCCATGCTCCGAAGGTTGTTGAGAAGGCAGAAGAAACAGACACGAAGAAAAAGGGTAAGAAGTAAGGGGATAGTACTGGGTACTAGGGTACTGGGTACTAGTTACGCAAGAATCAAACAGACGCACGTATCGGAGACGGTACGTGCGTTTTTCGTTATAGCAGCTTGAGTGCTTCGGGTACCAGCGTCCGATAAACGTCTTCTCGAAACTCGGAGTACATGCGCCTCTGTGTTCGAATCTCAGACCGGCGGTCAATATCAGATAACTGGCGGTGCAGCTTGAGCAGTAGTTTTTTGAGGGGCTCTGTACCATCGTCATCAGTTCTGGGCTTTAAGACGATGATTAAACGTTCAAAAGCTTGCAGTGAAGGTAGTACATCGTCCTGCTGGATCGCGCGAATGATGTCAACAACTCCAGAGTGAATGATAGACAGACCCCGTTGTTTCCTTCGGCGCAGAACGGTATTCAGAAGCACTTGGTTGCCGGATAGTGCGGCGGCATAGCCAGCGGACTGAAGAATCGCGCGCTGAACATCTGTACGCTGCTTTCGAAATCGTTCGTGAGTAACTGCGTCGGTCGCTATCTGCGATGCAAGTTTGTAATCGGAGCCGTAAAGCAAACGTCCCATGAGTTGATTCGTTACGAGAAACCAATTAGAGGTTCCAGCACGGTTCAATTGCAGCAGTTTCTTTGTTGCTGCTGCAACCCGAGTGCGTTTACCAAAGAACTGGTGGATATGAATGCTCTGAAGAATCCATGCACTGTGATGTGAATCATCCCAGATCCCGAGTTGTTTACAGGCTTCGGGATATGCCGAAAGCCATGTTATGGCAAGCTCGTAATCCTGAAGTATTTGGCTCGTTGTAACAGCTAATGATAGGCCTGCAGTAATGATGATAGGTTCTACTTGCTGCACATCGATACGACTCAAGATATCGGCGGCTTCGTTTGCTATTCGAATCTTACGCTGTTGCCGCAGATTCTTCTTCACATTACAAAGGATCAACTTCCTTAGAACTGTATCAATTGAAGTCAATAGCTCGTGCGTCTTCTTGGCATTGTTAAGCTCAATGCTGTAGCGATTGAAATCAAACGTATTGGGCTCACTAGCGGCAATGGCTCTGAGCATGCGAAGAGCATATAGTTTTACGTCGTACAAGTCCGGTAAAACGATGTTTCTGATGGCAAGTTGAAGCTTATGCTTCGCCAGCTGGTGTGCCTGACTCCTATAGGCGATTCCAGCCGTGGCAACCAGTGAAAACACCCTGCGTGTTGAGTCAATACTCTTGCGTGCAGTAGATGATGGTTGAAAGGCCAAGATCATACCATCGAGCTTCTCGAGCAGCCTTGATTTTGCTTTCCTTGCAGAGTCTTCTCGCAAGCGAACATCACGGTCGTCATGAAAGTGGGCCTTCTTTCCCGCGACCAACTGCATGATGAAGTGTTGCTCTTCATAGGTCAATATTACTGCCAGGAAGTGCTGCAGATACGTACCGGTGCCATAGAGCGACGTCAGGACGTGCGCACATTCCCGAAGCTTTTCGTCAATCATGAGGGCCGTTAAAAAGTGGTCAATTAGGCTGTCCGAATATCTGCAAAAAGCAGCTTACATCTGTTCGTTGCAGTTGAGAGTATTGAAACACACTAATGTTTCACTCTATGCAACGGTACTCTCATGACAGAATTTTTCATCGCTCTGCTGATCTGGATGGGACTGCTCGATCCGACTGCCACCTATACGGTCAGTCAGGTAGAACAGATCACAGCAACGAATTCAACTGCGATTCAGCAAGCCACCAATTCGTTGGATACAACCACTGTATCCTGGCAGAACGCGCAGGCTCGAGTAAAGGAAACGCTCATCATCGATCCACTCGAGTTATGACCGCGTTTCTACCCATCGTCCGTCAGATCGGATAATGTCGATAAGTGCTTCTACGGCACCAGCTGATGGGATATTACGCTGGACAATCTCTTGCCCACGATAGAGGGTTATCCGGTCTGGACCCGATCCGACATAACCATAATCGGCATCGGCCATTTCTCCTGGACCGTTCACGATGCATCCCATGATGCCGATTTTTACACCCTTGAGGTGATCGGTCTGGGCGCGAATCATGGATGTGGTCTCCTGCAGGTCAAAGAGCGTGCGCCCGCATGATGGACAGCTGATGTACTCGGCTTTCGTCATGCGGGTGCGTGCGGCCTGCAAAATCCCGTATGAGAGGCGCACAGCATCTGCCGACATACAATTGTTAGCAATCGACACACTGAGCATAACAGCATCACCATATCCCTCAACAAGCAAGCCTCCCACGTCTGTTGACGCCCAAAGTGATGCCTCATCGAGAGAGGTGGCCGAAATGTTTCTGTGCAGGATTATCGGGCATGCAATTTCACGCGCTGTTAGCACATCTAGTGTTCTTCGCAAGTCTCTGTAGTAGGACGCTGCACCGCTCGAGAGGCATACAACGGCCGTCGTGTCATGTGAGAGCTTTTCGAGAAGCTCATGGTTATCTGTCTCATCAGATGCACATGCAACTATATTCATCACTGTATGGCGTTCTTCTACGGTCAGATACTCTTGAACCGTCAAACGCGGAACACAATAGAACCTGTCATCGTGCTGTAGCCATGTTGCATGGTCAAGAATCTGCCGTGTACCTGCTGGTGCCATGAACGGTAACGGGGAAGATCCCATGTAGAGAAACTCAGCTGGCTGATCGGTTGTAGCCCATTTGTCCGTTATGAGATCATAGATGTGTCCAAGGGGCGCTAACTGCTCCTTGGTGCTGATCGTCAGATGTGACAGATCCGCAATAACACGCGGTACGTTGTCGCCGCCAATGATCGCTATGCTGCGTGTTCCATACCGGTGATAGGCAAATGGCGACCTCATGCATACCTCCGCGCTAGCGCCTGTGCTACTGGGATCTCGGCCTCGGGTTCTTCTGTGAGAGATACACGTATGGTGTCTCCCAATCCGTCTTCCAGAAGCGTGCCTATACCTAAAGCACTTTTTACGCGCCCGTCTTCGCCATCTCCAGCTTCTGTTACACCGAGATGTAATGGATATGGTTTAAGGCCTTCTTGTTTCAGACGCGACACGAGAAGCCTGTATGCGTGGATCATCACGATCGGATTGCTAGACTTCATCGAGAGCACAATGTTGTAGTAGCCTTCGTCTTCGGCAATGCGCAAAAACTCAAGTGCAGACTCCACCATGCCGTCGGGATTGTCACCGTAGCGACTCATGATGCGGTCTGATAACGAACCGTGGTTCGTTCCGATGCGCAGGGCTGTTCCGTACTCTTTGCAGATCTTGATCAGCGGCACAAACCGCGCACGAATGCGATCGAGCTCTTCCTGATACTCTGCATCCGTATACTCGATGATATTGAACTGTTTTTTGTCGACGTAATTCCCTGGATTGATCCGCACCTTTTCAACGACACGTGCAGCAATTTCAGCGGCATTGGGGGTGTAGTGAATATCCGCCACCAACGGAGTTGTATAGCCCCGTTCGCGCAGACCTTTGCGTATCTCTTCGAGATTCTTTGCTTCCCGCATGGAGGGGGCTGTAATGCGCACCAACTCGCACCCTGCATCAATCATGCGAATAGATTGCTCGATCGTACCCTGCGTATCCATCGTGTTTGTTGTAGTCATAGACTGAACACGGATTGGGTAGGCAGAGCCCATTGCAAGTTCGCCTATGGTAGCAGTAACTGTCTCACGACGATGATACGTCGTGAGCGACTCGCAATACTGTGGTAGTGTGTCGTGGTGCTGCACGGTTAGAGCTGACGGCTAACTTCAAAAAGAATGTTCTTTTCCCGCTCAGATAATCCCTGGTATCCGCCACGTGAAATCTTGTCGAGAATTTGATCGATCTGTTCCTGTGATACCGGCTGCCCATCTACAACAAACTTTGTTGGAGTCTGAGAGACATGCTCTGTGCGCACTGGATCCTGCTCGGGAACGAATTCATAACGAGGGGTCTGACGTTCTGTGATATCACGAAAGTCTGCATCGATAACGTTGGATCCCCGATGATAGGTGTTGTTGTATTGCGATCCCTCGATCTTCCGGAAGAGCGGCTCTCCAAACTTGATGAGCAGGTAGCCCCCTAGCGCACCCCCTAGGTGCGCAAAATGCGCAACACCGTCTCCAGCATTGAAGAGTCCACTGATGAGATCGAAGCCTGCATAAATCATGACAAAGATTCTTGCCGGAATAGGGAAGAACAGCGGGAACATCATGATAGGTCTATCGGGAAACGTCATGCCAAAGGCTAGAAGAACACCCATGATTGATCCCGATGCACCGATTGTCGGGGCAAGGCCTCCTCCAAGCAATGGAGTGATTGCAAGGTGCACAATGCCAGCCGCTATACCAGCAAGGACGTAGTATGCTGCAAACCGACGCGAACCCCAGATGTATTCGAGCTCAACACCGAACATCCATAAGGCAAGCATGTTGAACAGCAGATGCGATATACCACCATGCATAAACTGATACGAGAGCAGCTGCCATGGATAGAACAATCCGCTGCCTGCAGGCCAAAGGGCAAATGCCTCCATCACCACGTTGTCGATGGGCTGTCCTCCAAGTGTGAGCCCCTGCAGAAACAGCGACTGAATCACAAAGACGATCACATTGCTTGCAAGCAAGAACTTGATCACTGGTGGGAATGCACCCATACGGCCTTGGCCAAACTGTGCTGACATGTCTTAGACTTCCAATGCAACAACACCAGGGAGCTGTTTGCCTTCGAGAAACTCAAGCGAAGCGCCACCCCCTGTAGATACGTGGGTGACGTTCTTCGCATGACCGAATTGCGTAACGGCTGCTGCTGAGTCGCCCCCGCCCACGATCGTGATCGTGCCCGAGGCCGTTGCCGCTGCCATTGCGTCAGCAACAACACGAGTGCCTTGCTGGAAGTTCGCGAACTCAAACACACCCATCGGGCCGTTCCATACAACTGTTCCGGCAGTTTTGATCGCATCAGAGAAGGTCCGCTGTGTAGCAGGACCAATATCCAGCCCCATCATGCCGTCTGGGATCTGATCAACCAACACGACGGTGTGATCAGGAGTGTCGGCAAACGATGCCGCCACAGCAGTGTCGGTTGGGATCAGAAGAGTAACGCCCTGCGATGCTGCACGCTCAAGGATTTCTTTGGCGAGTGGGACTTTATCTTCTTCCACCAATGATGAGCCTACGCTGTGTCCCATGGCCTTGAGGAAGGTAAACATCATGCCGCCGCCGATCAGAATCGTGTCGCAGCTCGACATCAGCGCAGTAATCACATCGATCTTGCCCGAGATCTTAGAGCCGCCCATGATAGCAACAAGCGGACGCTTCGGATTGGCGAGTGCGCTGCCGAGATATTCGAGTTCTTTGGCAATGAGTAGTCCAGCACAACGTTCAGGGAAGAACTTGGCAACGCCCTCTGTACTGGCATGAGCTCTGTGCGCGGTGCCAAAGGCATCGTTGCAGTAGATGTTGCCGAGTTCCGCAAGCTGCTGACAAAACAACGAATCGTTTGCTTCTTCCTGCGCGTAGAACCTGAGATTCTCGAGAAGCACAACGCTTCCAAAGGGGGCGTTGTTGACAGCCGAAAGAGCATGCTCACCGATGCAGTCATCAGCAAAGGAGACTGCTACGCCCCTTGCCGTAAGGAGCTTTGCAAGGTGCTCTGCAACCGGACGCAGCGAATACTTCATCTTGCGCTCGCCCTTGGGACGGCCAAGATGTGACATCAAGACTGCAACACCACCGCGGTCCACGATAGACATGATTGTTGGCAGCGACTCTACGATGCGCGTGTCATCTGTTATCGCACAGTGATCATCTTGCGGCACATTAAAGTCTACACGCGTAAGCACGCGCTTACCCGCAACGTCAACATCCTGTATCGACTTGATCACGCTGTTACCCGCATGAGAAGGTCTGCAATGCGGTTTGAATAGCCCCATTCATTGTCATACCAGCCAACAACCTTTACGCTGTTGCCAATCACCATGGTGCTCAGCGCATCAAAGATGCAAGAGTGTGGGTTGCCGAGAATGTCGGTTGAGACAACAGGATCTGTGCAGTATTCAAGAATACCCTTGAGTGGACCTTCTGCCGCTGCTTTGAAGGCAGCATTGATCTCGTCCTTTGTAGCAGCCTTTTCTAGCACCACTGTAAAGTCTGTTACAGACCCATCAGGTGTTGGTACGCGAAACGCCATACCATCGAGCTTGCCCTTCATGGCAGGCATTACTTCGCTTACGGCCTTGGCGGCACCTGTTGTTGTTGGGATGATGTTCTGTGCAGCTGCGCGAGCACGGCGTAGATCCTTATGAGGTAGGTCGAGTATGTTTTGATCGTTCGTGTAGGCATGAACGGTAGTCATAAATCCGTTTACTAGACCAAAGTTTTCATGAAGAACCTTGACCATTGGAGCAAGACAGTTCGTTGTACATGACGCATTCGAGACAACGTGCATGTCTGCTGTGAGCTCGTGGTCGTTAACACCCAGAACGATGGTTCCGTCGAGCTTATCCTTCGCTGGTGCCGTTAGCACAACCTTGCGTGCATGCTTAAGGTGCTTCTCGAGATCTGCCTTAGCGGTAAACTTGCCTGTTGATTCGATAACAACATCCAGACCAGACCATGGAAGATTCTCGATCTGCTTTTCGGCACTGATGTTGATACGTGCGCCATTAACGATGATCGATGTCCCATCTACCTCTACTGTGCCATTAAACCGTCCATGCACAGAATCGTACTTGAGCAAGTGCGCAAGCGTAGCGGCGTCTGTAAGGTCGTTGATGCCTACGATCTCTACATCAGCTTTGCGCTGCAGAAGTGCACGAAACACAAGACGTCCGATGCGTCCAAACCCATTAATGGCAATCTTCGTGGCCATGGCTTTCCAATTCGTTAAGAGTGAGTAAAACGTGGCGCAAAAATACCATGCTTTACTGTTTCTTGACGCGGTTTGGGTTCTTCTCTACGTAGTCTTTCCAGGCGTTTCGCTTCGAAACTTTTCCACCACGCTTTGCGGCAGGGGGCGGTCCGCCATTTACGGCATGACATATGGCTACGGCAAGAGCATCGGTAGCATCGAAGAACTCTGGTGTTTCATCGATTGACAATATCGCCCGCACCATATGCTGTACTTGATCCTTTGATGCCGCTCCGCGTCCGGTAACACTGCGCTTTACCTGCATCGGCGTATACTCGATGGGGTCGTGACCAGCCTGCGCGCACGCCAACACGGCTACTCCGCGAGCATGGGAAAGCTGAACGATTGAGAGGACGTTTTTTGCGTAGAACACTTTCTCAAGAGAGCATACATCGGGCGTGGTTCGAGCAATCACGGCGCTCAGGCGATCGTGGATCTCTCGCAGACGTTCCGGAAATGATGAAGTGCGGCGCTTAACGGCTATCACACCGTATTCAACAAGTTTCATCGACGAGCCTTCGGCGTCGATAACGCCGTATCCGCACACAACAGAACCTGGGTCGATGCCAAGGATTCTCATGCTTCGTCCTCGTCGGGCAGGTCGGCATTGTGAAAGACGTTCTGCACATCGTCGTTATCGTCAAGCGCATCAAGCAGCCTGTAGAGCATCTTTGTGTGGCCCTCATCCGTAACCTGCACCGTTGTATTGGGCTCAAAGACTATGCGTGATTCTCGCACATCAAGGCTCTGGTTGGAGCATTCGTTGGCACATGTGCCCAGCATATCGACTGCGCAATAGACTAGCGCGCCGTCTTCAATCATCACTACTTCGTCAGCGCCGATCTCCATGGCAATCGTTAGAAGGTCATCTTCTGCGCGTGTTGTTTCAATGCGGATTTCTCCCTTGCGAGTAAAGTTCCAGCTTACGGAATTAGTCTCTCCAAGGTTGCCACCGTATTTGGAGAATGTTGCACGCAGCTCCTGTGTTGAGCGATTGCGATGATCTGTGGTGCATACAACGATCACGGCAATGCCACCTGGGCCGTAGCCTTCGTAGGTGACGTCTTCATAGCTTACACCTTCAAGTTCACCGGTGCCTCGCAGGATGGCGCGTTTAATGTTGTCTACCGGCATCGACACCGACCGTGCATTTTCTATTGCCATGCGTAAGCGTGCATTTGCGTCGGGGTCGCCCCCTCCGAGCTTAGCAGCAACAATAATTTCCTTCGAAACCTTCGTGAAGAGTTTCCCGCGTTTTGCATCGACAACTGCCTTGCGACGCTTAATATTTGCCCATTTACTGTGTCCAGCCATGCTGCAAAGCTACAACTACGGACGGTGTCGGTGTAGTGATGCGATTGCCTTTGCATACACGCTTGATGTAGACAGGATTTGTGCATCGCCAATCATGACAAACTGTTCTTTTGCACGAGTCATGGCAACGTTGAGTTTGCGGTCGATACGAGCGCCGTTGTAGTCAATCTCAGATCGAATCTGATCGAACTCCTGAAGTGTAGACACAGCGGCTATGTAGATGATCACATCGCGCTCGCTTCCCTGGAAACGCTCTACAGTATCGACGGTGCAGTGCTGCCGTACATCGAACGGAAGAGCCTGGAGAATCGCATTGTTGATGATACGAAAGGGGCTAATGATGCCAACGCTGGTATGATTTCCCAATTGATGGGGCAGACGTGCAAGGGTCGATGCGAGGTCAACAGCATACCGCACCTGGGCTTCGGCATCTGTGAGATCAACATAGCACGCTCTGTGCGGGAGGATATGCGACCATGGAAGGGGATTGGTGTCTGTCTGGTGGTCATTCAGGCACGTCAGTGCACCTGCGTAAAACGCTTGAGCGGGGAAGGTCATCACGTCGCTGTGCATCCGGCCCTGCTGATGCAGTAGCGCAACATGGACGTCAGTGGTGGCGCAGCGAAGAAGACGTTCAAAGGCACTGATCGAAGTAGACGTAAGATGAATCTCCCCTAGCAACGGATGGTGTGTTGCCAGACGGTCAAGGGGCTGCACAACAACGGCAGGCAGTTGACAATGATCGCCGATGAGTATCGTACGATTGGTGCGCGCCATCGGTAGCAGCAGCATTGGCTCTAGGATCTGGGATGCTTCATCGACCACCGCAGTAGTGAAGCTTCCAAACTCCCAGATCTCAGGCGAAGACGTCAGCGACTGAAGCGTAGAGACAACGCACTTCGTTGCACGCAGGTGTTCTGAAAGAGCCTCTGGCGAATACGTCCGCGCCATGTGCGGTATGCTATGCGATCCTGTGGCCCCTTCCAGACTTCCATGACGTGCGAATGGAATGTCATACCTCGTCAGGACCTCGCAGATCTCGTTCGCTGCCCGGTTTGTGTATGCGAGCACCAGGACACGTTCATCTGGGTCGTGCGTGAGCTCTTGAACAAGAGCTCGCAATACGGCAGACGTCTTGCCGGTTCCGGGTGGACCCTGTATCAGAAACAGCTCACGGGCGCTGAGGGCCCTCTCGATAATTGCCCGCTGCGAGTCCGTAAGATTGGGCGCCATGCAAGCTCTCTGAGCACCCATCTGCGGAGTCCTGCGCCCAAGGAGCACTGCTCGTTTGTCTGGAGATAGCTCTAGAAAGGCCCTAATGCCCGCATAGTGTGCCTTTGATGCCGAATCCATCGTATCAAGCTCAATGTCCCATGTCCCAGGTGGGAATTCCTGCACAGGAGCAAACTTGTTGCGAAGAGAAAGCACAACGTTGCTGGCTGTGATTTCTCTCACGGAGGCCTTAAATCGTGTTGAGAGGAGTTGCGGCGTGCCATTAGGCTGGAACAGACGCAATACAACCGCATCCCCGGTGCGAATAGGGGTGTCGGCCATCAGCCCCCTTCGATGAAACACCAAATGCATGTGGGCAGTATCAGATTCCTCGGCGTCGTACTCGAGATTCGTTAGCACTGTTCGCGTGCGCGAGGTGCCTATCCGCTGCTCGAGAAGCTCTCCTGAGACAAGGCCGAGCCATGCCGCAACCGCATGCTTTTCGGTGGCGTCGAGATTTCGCAAGGCAAATGACATTGCCTCCAGATCTCCGAGTTCGTAACTCGAGGCTCCTGCGCCACGCTGAGGGTCGAAGGTTGTGAGCGTCCGTAACGGGCGTACGTCTCGTGATGCAATGGCAAGGTCGGATGCAACGATGGCATTGCGAGCTGCAATGAGACTGGCAAAGGCTGTCTCGGGTGACCCCACGTCTTTGAGCGGGTTGTGCTCATCTTGTACATACCATAGCAGCGACCGCACGAGTGCCTGTGGGTGCTGTTCCTGGATCAACATATGGTACGCAGCTACCTGTGCACGGTGGTCTAGACGAATGGAAGCGGAGGGGGCTTTACCGGCCTTCATTTCGATGATGTCAAACTCTCCCGGACGGCATAGCACGATATCGGCACGTCCCTGAAGTCCGTACGTCTCAGAAACAACGTATGGCTCCAAGGCAAGTTTCTCATGCATCCACGACCGTCGAAGATCTCGCAAGCGGGGGAGAAGCCCCTTGACCTGATTAAACAGGTCCTCGAGGCCTGCACCGGTGCTCATGGCAGCAAGTGCTAGTGGTCGCAGCGTTCGGAGATGGCGCAAGATCTGCTCGTCGGTATCATCTGGCCCCTGCACCAAAACATCGAAGGCAGAGTTTACGAGACTGCCAGCCATGGTGTTCCGCAGAAGCTCGGCACGACGAAACTTGCGCGCCACGATCTTGACGTCGATTGGGCCAGCCGTACCGGCAACACCTGCAGCATCCGTTACGTCGACCACGTAACTGGGCTGCAATACGAGCAAGGGGCTCGCTGACGTACTGTGGATAACCTTGTGGACAGGGGTGCCCACGAGCCAAGATTCACTCTGGGACTGCGCCGACACTAAAAGCCCAGCATCTGCCAGGGCGTACTCTTCGACAAGCCCGGTATCTAGTTGTATAGAAAAGGACTTGCTGACGTTATCCACAGAGGAGATTTGCCCTGCATGGATAACCGGACGTGGAGAATCGACCGACATGGAAGCGTGTGGGTAACTACGAAAGTGGACGTAGGTCCTTGATGCGAATCTGCGGAGTAGACGTGCCCTGGAAGACATTTTCCTCCAAAGTGTATACCATAGCGAAGTGTCTACCGTGGCTGCACTCTGAAATTTTCTTCCCCAAATTGAATCCGATAGCGTCGATGGCAAAGTTCCGCTGTAGAGCACGGAACTTCAGATGGTTGTTCCCTACGATCTTGACGCCATTGGCCGACACTACATTATCTGTGTGGAAAACCGGACGATGGTTCTGATACCCATATGGGGCGAACATCCCTAAGAACTTTAAAAAGTTTGGAGTTAGCTCGTTTAGCTGCAAATGCGTGTCAACAACAATTTCGTGTTCGAGCATCTCTGGTGTAATAGCAGAGGATGCCATTGCATCAAAGCGACGCTGAAGTTCGGGTATGTTTTCTACCGGCAGCGAGAGCCCGGCCGCATGGATGTGTCCACCAAACTCTGTGAGCAGATCTTCGCACTGTTTTAGAGCACCGTGGATATCAAAATCCTTTACAGATCTCGCCGAACCCTTCGCGACGCCATCGATCGTGGTAAGCATGATCGATGGCACGTTGTAGCGTTCTACAAGACGCGAAGCCACGATCCCTATTACACCTGCATGCCAGTTATCACTGTGTAATACCAGTGACTTACCGCTTCCCGTTGCAAGTTGATGCTCAGCCTGTTGAGCAGCTTCTTCGAAGGTATGCTCGTCTATCGCGCGACGCTGGCGATTGTCGTGTTCTAGTTCTTGGGCGATGTGGAAGGCACGCAGTTCATCTGACTGGATCATCATTTCAACTGCCCTGCGAGGGTCTCCGAGGCGTCCAGCAGCATTGATGCGGGGAGCTAACCCAAAGATCACACTAGAGTTTGTCAGTTGTCCGAGGTGAAGTCCAGCGCAGTCTACCAACCCCTTAAAGCCTGGACGTGGGTAAGAATTGAGTAGTTCCAAGCCGAAGTGGCTTAAAACGCGGTTTTCACCTGTTAAGGGGGCTATGTCTGCTGCCGAGGCGATGGCGACGAAGTCGAGATACTCGAATGCTAATTCGGGATGACCCTGGCGTTCACTCAAAGCCTGGAGCAATTTAAATGCTACACCGCAAGCTGCTAAGTCCTTGTAAGGGTAAGTACATCCAGGTTTAATCGGATCCAAGAGGGCTAGCGCCTTCGGGATCTCTTCGGCAGCCTGGTGGTGATCGCAGACGATCACATCGATACCTAGTTCGCGTGCATGGTCTACGGCTCTCGAGGCCGTAACACCAACGTCTACCGTCACGATAACCTTGGCACCGGCCTCATGGGCGCGGTCAACAGAGCGCGGGGTAAAGCCAAACCCCTCTTCGAGTCGGCTAGGTATATGATAGTCAGCATGAGCACCAATTCTGCGCAAAAAATGCAGAACCATTGCAGTGCTCGATGTGCCGTCCACATCGTAATCACCATGAATCCATATCAGCTCTTTATTCTGAATGGACTCTTCTATACGGTCAACAGCCTGATCCATGCCATCCATGAGCCATGGAGAGTGCAAGTGATCAAGCGACGGTTCAAAGAACCGCTGAACGTCTTCAACTGTGGATAGCCCCCTGCTCACCAATACGCGTGCGATCGGCGGGGGGACGTGAAGTTGTTGTATTATGGTTTGGACAGCATGCTCATCGTGACAATCCCGGGTGATCCACCGGTAGTTCAAAATGTTCCTGTTAATTTGAAATCAAACTGTCCGAAGATACGAACCAACCCATCCTGTGGCAAAACGCTTACACGACTACAACGCGGGGCAACCCGACCATGACGACCACGAACTGGGGTACCGTGCGCGCACACGGGAGCGAGCGAAGCTGCTGGATAGAACTCGCACTCGGGTAAAGCAGGGCAATATCCCCGAGGGGGCTCTCCAGGGCACCGTGATGCGTCCGCTGGGTCCGCGCTGGATGGTTGCCACACCCGAAGCCGTATGGGACTGTGCCGTTTCGGGCGTCATCGACGTGCCGCACACATCCAGCTTGGTGGCCGTTGGAGACACCGTCTGGATCGTGCCCGATCAACGGGCATCAGGAGCCGGTTCGATCGTGAAGGTAGAAGAACGCACGACCGTGCTCTCGCGCAAAGCTGCCGGACGCGGCAAAAAGGAGCAGGTTTTGGTTTCCAACGCCGAGCAACTCTGCATCGTTGTGGCAGCAGCCCAGCCAGACTATAAAAAGCGGCTCATCGACCGGTATTTGATCGCGGCAGACAAAGGCGAGCTTGCCCCGATGATCGTGATAAATAAGATAGACCTCATTCCTGGTGAGTATCGCGAGGATTTTGTCGATGACCTTCGAGTGTATTCCGAAGACCTGGGCATCCCTGTGCTGTTCACAAGCACCACAACAGGGGAGGGCATCGACGAACTTGAGCAGCGCCTTTTAGCACACACCTCACTTCTTGCCGGCCCATCGGGCGTTGGCAAATCCTCCATCATCAACCTGATCAGCAACATCCCTCAAGCTGTAGGAGAAATCTCCCGCAAATACGATAAGGGGCGTCATACCACCACGGCCGCTATCGTTATTCCATTGCGCAACGGCGGCATCGCCATCGACACCCCCGGCATCCGCGAGTTTGCCCTCTGGGAACTGGGCATAGACGAGCTCCCATTCTACTTCGAAGAGTTCGCCCCTTTTGCCGAACACTGCAAGTTCAATTCCTGCTCGCACACCCACGAACCCGGCTGCGCCGTAAAGCAAGCTGTGGAAGAAGGCTTGGTAGATGAAGAACGGTATGCTTCATACACGCTGTTGAGTAGCGAGCAGCGAGTAGCGAGTAGCGAGTAGCGAACAGCGAACAGCGAACAGCGAGTAGCGAACAGCGAGACCTAGCAATAGAACGAGTTACTCGCTACTCGCTGTTCGCTACTCTTTCTTATCTTCGCAACTCTCATCAATCACACACCACGGAGAGGTGCGAGAGTGGTTGAATCGGACGGTCTCGAAAACCGTTATAGGAGCAATCCTATCGAGGGTTCGAATCCCTCCCTCTCCGCAGGTGCGTGCGTGATTGTGGGGTAGATGTGAGGGCGAGTGCTGAAATTGGCAGACAGGCGGGTCTCAGAAGCCCGTGTTCGCAAGAACGTGTGGGTTCAAGTCCCACTTCGCCCACAAAACTGATCAACGGAAAACCGGGAAACCTTCCGTATTTTGTCGCTGTTTGGATAGCGATTACTCCTCACACTGATCAGGCGATATGTCACTACCGGTTTCGAATTCGGCTACGATTGAACGCGTAGAAAAGCTCCGTCAATCCAAAATCCTGCGCGAAGTCCAGGACAAAGACACAGTTGCAATGTTTGAAGATCCGCTTGAGAACGATATGGTTCTTAACATGGGTCCGCAGCATCCTGCCACGCATGGCGTGCTTCGTGTGCTGTTGCGTCTTGATGGCGAGACAATTGCGAAGTGCGTTCCAGAACTTGGTTATCTGCACCGTGGATTCGAGAAGCTTGCCGAGAGCTGCACGTATCACGAGTTCATTCCACATACCGACCGCCTTGATTACCTCTCGCCCCTTTCCAACAACGTTGGAATCTGTATGGCAATTGAGAAGGCAGCAGGCGTGCACGTGCCTGAACGGGGCGTGTGGGTTCGAATGCTTGTGTGCGAGCTTGCCCGTATTTCGTCGCACCTGCTGGCCATGGGCGCTACGTCGATGGACGTTGGTGCATTGACGCTGTTTCTCTGGACATTTACAGAGCGTGAAAAACAGTATGACTTGTTCGAACGCATCTGTGGTGCACGCTTCACGACGAGCTTTGCCCGCATTGGCGGTGTCGCAAATG
>JBIJAX010000043.1:0-19136 GCA_044345485.1 Kapaibacterium sp. (SeqCode) | reverse complement strand
GTGTGATCACCGACTCAACGTTGGGATTCAACGACGCTACCGGGCGCTTGCATGTCCGATCACTCTATGCAGACAGCAAGGGCAACCTGTGGATCGGCAACAATGGTATCGGAGTCATCCGTTACGACGGAACGCACTTCGAGAACTTCTCCCTCAAGCACGGATTAGTGTCGCCCAACAGCTCCCACAGAGGCGATCCATCACCCGTTGGCACATTGGAGCATGTGTTTGCCATTGGGGAGGACGCCAACGGCAACCTCTGGTTCGGCGACCGAGACACCGGAGCCTGGAAGTTCGACGGTACTCAGTTCACGAACTACACAAAAGCGAACGGTCTAACCACTACCCACATCTGGACCATCTACCGCGACCGCCAAAACAACATGCTGTTCGGCATGGCCGACGGATCCGTCTGCCGCTGGACAGGAGAACAGTTCGTGCGGGAGTGGTGAGCATTGTGATGGCAACTGGCGATTCCCGTACTGCCTCTGGGCACTCCTCTGCGCGCGGTGTGCCTGAGATCATCCGCTGCCGTTGGTAATCCCAATGCCATTCCGGTACTCGATGTTGCCCCGACGCATAACGAAATCTATTACCCCTGCTCGTTACCGATACGAGTATTTGTCCAACCGAAGCACCTGCTCTGACGCGCAAGCTGAAGATCACCGAATACTTCAGGCAAGGAACCCAATTCTGGGGGCGTAACAAATATTCTTGCGCTTCATGCCGATTCATCCAGCAGATTGGATCCGGCAAAATGTTAGATAGAAGAGGTGCGGTAGGAATAAAAAAGCCCCACTGCAGCATGTACAGTGAGGCTTGTGTGATCCCGTTGGGACTCGAACCCAAGGCCCTTTGATTAAAAGTCAAATGCTCTACCAGCTGAGCTACGGGATCGGGAGCCGCAAATTTAGGAAAAGAGGAGCAAATACAGATTACTGGTTACCAGTAACTATCAGTCTGTGGTGAGTACGTTGCGGATGATGACAGAGCCGAGGAAGTCCTTGGCAACGTCTGCTATGCCGTTGGCGTCAAGTTTGAGTTCTGCGTAGAGCTCATCCTGTGTACCGTGGTCTACGTAGATGTCCGGGATGCCATGCATGAGTAGATCAACAGAATTGCTGTGATGCTGCGCGATGTGCTCGGCTACGGCGCTGCCGAAGCCACCCTGGATCTGACCGTCTTCGATGGTGATGATGCGACCAACGCGCTTTGCAACGTCATCGATCATCGCTGTGTCAAGGGGCTTCACAAATCGTGCATTGACAACTTCTGCTGAGATACCCTCTGCTGCTAAGATCTCTGCTGCTCTCTCTGCCTTTGCGACCATGTTGCCGATGGCAATCAGCGCAACGTCCGAGCCTGTGCGCAATGTTTCGCTCTTACCGATTTCGATGGCCTGCATTGGCTTAATAGGCACGCCTATTGAGTTACCACGAGGGTAGCGGATAGCAATTGGACCTGCCTTGTATGAGTGAACGCTGGTGTAGAGCATCTCACGCAGTTCCTGCTCGTCTTTCGGGGCCATGACAACCATGCCCTGAATGATGCGCAAGTATGCAAGGTCTAGAACGCCGTGGTGTGTTGGACCATCGGCACCTACAAGACCGGAGCGGTCGAGAGCGAATACTACGTGCAGGTGCTGCAGCGCTACGTCATGTGCGATGTGGTCGAAGGCACGTTGTAGAAATGAGCTGTAGATGGCAACAACAGGAACAACTCCCTGCGTTGCAAGACCCGCGGCAAATGTTACACCATGGCCTTCTGCAATGCCTACATCATACACACGGGTAGGGAAGCTCTTCTGAACGATATCTAGCCCCGTACCATCTGGCATGGCGGCTGTGATGCCTACGACCTTTGGGTTGGTGGACATAATCTCCACCATTGCGTCGCCGAATACCTTCTGATACGTTGGTGGGGGAGCAACTGCCGGCTTGGCCGCTTGCACAGCTTTGCCTGTGATCTTGTCTACTTTGCCAATAGCATGGAGGAACTGTTTGTCGCGTTCAGCCGGACCATACCCCTTGCCCTTTTGCGTTATCGTATGCAGCAGAATTGGGCCCTTCATGTCACGAATGCCCTGGAGCATGGTTACAAGTTGGTTTACGTTGTGTCCATTCACTGGACCAAAGTACCTAAAGCCTAGTGCCTCAAAGAGCATGCCTGGTGTGATGACTGCCTTCATCCCGCCTTCGATACGATGTGCGAGCGACTTGATGCGATCGCCAAAGCCATCCATCTTGTCGGTCATGGTTCCGATGGTCTCGCGCAGGCGCTTGCCACGCTCCGAAGCGAAGAGCTCGGAGAAGTAATTCGAAAGTGCCCAGACGTTTGGTGCGATCGACATGTTGTTGTCGTTGAGGACAACAAGGATATCGCTCTTGATTACACCACAATTATTCATTGCTTCGTAGGCGAGACCACCCGTCATGGCACCATCACCGATTACCGCCACTACACGATAGTCTTCCTTCAGCTGATCGCGCGCTGCTGCCATACCAAGCGCAGCAGAGATCGAGGTTGTTGCATGGCCTGCGCCGAAGTCGTCATACATACTCTCAGAACGCTTCAGGAAGCCAGACAAGCCCCCTTTCTGACGGATGGTGTGGAGCTGGTCTCTGCGTCCAGTGAGGATCTTGTGCGGATACGCTTGGTGTCCCGTGTCGATAACAATCTTGTCATGGGGCGTGTTGAACACATAATGCAACGCAACACTGAGCTCCACTGTGCCGAGTCCTGCACCGAAGTGACCCCCAACCTTCGTGATCGTGTCCACGAGATACTCGCGAACTTCGTCGCTGACGCGGCGGAGTTCTGTTTCCGGGAGCTTGCGCAGGTCTTCCGGAGAATCAATGTCCATGAGATACTTGTAATCCACAACGAGCCTTGTTAGTGCAGATGAATAAGAGGTTATCGCCGTGGTGTTTCCACGATGACTTGTACTGTGCGCGAGAGCTGGCGACCAACAGGCATGGCATTGGGGAACACTTCTGTGGATTCTCCAACACCCATTGTATAGAACCGGGCATCGCGCGCGCGAACCTGTAGAAACGCTCGAACCGACTCTGCGCGTTCCCGAGAGAGCTTCATGTTGTAGTCGTCGTTTCCTATACGGTCAGAATACCCTACGATACTCACTTTGGAGATCGCAGAGATACTTGGTAGCACCATTTGTTCCAAAATTCTCTGGTTCTCTTCGCCGAGTGTAGCCTTGTCAAAATCGAATAGGATAAGTGAATACTTGTCGATGCTCTTATCTGGCAGGTTCTCTGTCTTCTTGCGGACGCTTGAAATGTAGTCTACGGGAATAGAGCCAGCGACGACTACAGAATCGTCGGGTGAGCGGCGAAGGATGAGATCGTAATCAACCGGCACCTGAGCAGCAGATAGTTCATTTGCCCGCATAGCCCAACGAATGGGTTGTGGTCTTCCGTTGCCATTGAGCGTGCGAAGGCTACGTCCAGCCTGCGTAACGTTCATTGTCCAAGACTGTATACTCGAGTCGCTAACGGATGGATAGAATACGATAACATCGTAATTCGCCACTCGCTGATTGTCTGCGGTGAGCATTACCGGTGAGAGAACATCAGGTACGTTTGATGAAAGTTCAATGCGTCGGTTCTCCACGATACCGTCGGGATCATTTATTGCTGATGGTCTTGTCGGAACAGTTGTGGCCTTGACAAGGATACGGGCCTGCTCAATTCCGCACTGCTCAGTAAGGTACGTCTTTGCCCACTCAGCACGGCTCATTGCAAGACTTTTATCAGTAGCCTCTTTCTTGCCATCCGTGGTTCCAGTAATCGTAAGCGCTGCCTGCGGATATTTTTTCATGCGCAGTGCCACGATATTCAAAAGGTTCTTGTTTACCTCAAGTGCATCAAGAGGAAGCGATTCAATGGTAAAGTTGCCGCTGATCATGTTATAGTTGGCATTCTGCTGAGTCTCATCGGGTAAGCCCCCTTGATTGCAGAAAATGTATGGCACGAGAGGGAACATCTCGTTATATCGCACGTCCTCTACGCTGATCGATGATACCAGCATTTCGCGGTTT
This sequence comes from Kapaibacterium sp. (SeqCode), assembly GCA_044345485.1. Classification (GTDB taxonomy): domain Bacteria; phylum Bacteroidota; class Ignavibacteria; order Kapaibacteriales; family Kapaibacteriaceae; genus UBA10438. Next base: position 15,079 of record JBIJAX010000043.1, on the reverse strand, counting down.
TCGTTGTCGATGCCCGTGATTTTATCCATAGACCCGGTAAGGGGCTTCCTGGTATCGAGAAGAGGCTGTGCAGAAGTAAAACCAAGGTATACGGCAATACCGATGCGCAGCTGCGCAATAGAGGTTGGGCTGAAGAGTGCGCTACTGGAGATGTTCGTTAACGGATGCGAATACGTAATGTGCGGCTGAACAAACACGTTGCTATCAATCTTGAATGTATATCCAACCCCAAGCAGGAGAGCAGTGCGCGTTGAAGCATTCTCTATCGGCGCATCCTGCGCAATCAGCTGCTCTGAGAATGTGTTCTGTTCGTTAATTGTGGTTATTCGTGACTCGCTCGTTGAGAGCGGAATGCCGATGTCGAGACCGATGATCGGATGAAGAGATAGCCCTCCAAACAACCCATAGAATTCCAATGATGGTGCGATCTGGAGCATTGACGAGAAAAGCGACAGGGTATGAGTAGCAGTTGCCGTTGGGATCTGGCGTTCAGACGTGATTGACGTTGGAAGCGAATGGTATCCGATGCTACCTGAGAGGTGAAGCGTTGAGGTAAGAGGTATGCCTCCTGCAATTGCGAATGCTCCACCAATCCCAGTACCAGATGAAGAATACTTTGCATCGGGGTCGAGCGTGCGGAACTGTGCAAGTGCACCGCTCAGTGAATCAGTTGGCCGCCAAACTGCAATAGAGGGAGAGATGGAGTTAATTGTCAGTCCAGCCGACACGCCGACTCGGGCTGGAGGGATAATCTGGGCAACTGTTGATGCTGCGGCTAGCAGGTAAACACACAGGGCGGAGAGCATGGATGTTTTCATACGTACAAAAGTACCAAGTGTTAAGTTTACCAATGGACTACAACAACAAATTCTTGGGGCAAATTGTGAAACGGACGCATCTCACGTTGAAAGCTTGTATCGTTTTGGCTTTACTGGCGGCTATTCAGGTACAATGCGCCTGGTCAGCCGGCTCTGCTGAGGGCATCAAGTTGGGTGTTTTTGTTGGTGGAAGTGTGCCAGATGCGGATGTTGGGAATGTATACCGTGCGCTGATTACCGACGGTGTTGAGCAATCATACAGTGCGGCGCGCTCTCTCGGAACACACTTCGGTGCTAAGGTGCGTGTTGGGCTAAGCGAGAGTTTTAGCCTGCAGGGTACAGCATCGGTAAATTTCTTTCGCAATCAAGAACAACGCGTCGTTATCGCTGGGGTGCAGGTTCCTACATTTCTCACCTCATCCAGCTATATTCCTGTGACTGCTGGCGCAGTTTGGTTTCCGATAAACACACTTGTTCGTGTTGGCGTATCTGGGGAGATGGTCTATACCTATCGTTCGGTTGGTCTAAGCTCAAGCACAGATGAACTAAAACCATATAACATCAACATTAACAACATCGACTACAATCGCAATGATGTTGGCGCCGCACTCGGCGTTTCGATTGGACTTGACGTTCTTGGTATCCAGCCTCATATCGAGGTTAAGAAGATCTGGAGTAATCAATTTGTTCGCAGATCTGGAGAAGCAGAACTTGCCTTTATGCAGGTCTCACTTGGCATTCTTCTGTAATCGGCGGAAGTACAGATAGAACGGCACGCCCGTTAACATAAGGATGGTGCCCCAGAGCGAATTGATGATGACAGGGTCAGAAGCCGGCGTATTTGCACCCTGTTGCAGCGCGATCTCGAGCGCTTTCATGCCTTCTTGATAGCGTTGGAGGTCGGCAATTACGGTGTAGACAAGAAATGCTATCGCAAATGTGATAAAGAGAATGGGAACAACAGGATAGCCCCATGTCCGATATGGTCGTTCGGCATGGGGCATCTTTTTACGCAGAACAAAGACGCCATAGGCGCCGAGTGCATAAAATCCCCAGCTGACGAAGATGAGCATGTCGGTGAGGATGTCGAACGTACCCGACATCACCAGAACAGATGTCCAGAGGAACTGATACATCAGTGATCGCGCCGGTGTTTGGAACCGTTGATTGATGATTCCAGCAGATGCAAAGAACATGCGTTCTTTGGCCATACTGTAGTACACGCGAGAGCTGGCCAAGATTGTACCGTTCGATGTTCCGATCGTTGAAATGATCACTGCCCAGCTAACAAATGTTGCACCCACAGAACCTATCATGATGTTGGCCGCATCACGGGCAACTAGCGAGGAGTCAGCCAGTTGATCAATTGGCAGGATAACCAGATATGCCAAGTTGATCAGCACGTAGACGCTAATGCAGATCACGGTTCCAAGGATCAGTGAGCGGGGAACTGTTCTCTGCGGGTCTACAACTTCGCCGCTAACGTACGTGAGATTATTCCACCCGTCGTACGACCATAGTGCCTTGTTCATGGCCATCACAAGGGCCAGCATAAGCGCTGATCCAACAGGAACCGCAGTTGCCGATGGAGCCGTGATATTGTGGACAGAACCGGCTGGGCTTATGAAGGCAAAGGCAACAAGGAACAGCATTGCAGCAACTTTGGCTGATGTGAGGAGCGATTGCACAAAGCCCCCTTCACGAACACCTCGAATGTTAATAAACGTCAGTACACCTACAGCACTGATCGTAAGCAACTTGATGCCAATGCTCTTTAACGGAAAAATCGTTGCAAACGGAAGGTGTATGGCCCAGGCTTCCCAAGTGTGCTCAGGTAAATTCCATAGTGGCACGAGCGTGTCTACGTATTCAGCAAAGACAAAGGTGATAGAGGCGATTGAGCCGCACTGAATAACGACGAAAAGTGCCCAACCATAAAGAAACGCAATGAACTCACCATACATAGCTCTGAAGTACTGGTATTGTCCACCCGTAATTGGTATCAGTCCAGCGACCTCTGCATTTGTAAGAGCACCAAAGAGAGTAACGATGCCAGCAACAATCCAGACTGCGATGAGAAGATGTGGTGAATGCACGAACTCCGCCATTGCCGAGGGATTACGGAAGATCCCTGAGCCGATCATACCGCCCACAACCAGCGAAGTGGTCGCAAAAATCCCCAGTTTCGGAAGTAATGCCGTAGGCCTGTCTTGTTGTGAGATATTCATATCGTCTGTAGCATGTTAGACTCGGAATTTAGCTGTAATCTTGAATCATGATTGCATTGGTTACTGGATTGGTCGTTGGGTATGTGCTGGCAATACCGCCAGGACCCATTGGTTTAGCAGCTGTCAGAACAGGTTTACGGCATGGCAATTCTGCATCGCGATCATTGGCGCTGGGTGCAGGGTTGTTTGATCTTGTCTATTGCTTCTTTGCCATGACTGCTTCTGTTGGCATCGCACACATGCTAAAGCTGGATTCTGCAACAAATCCAGTTGTTGTCTACGCGGCTGTGGCCGTTGCAGCAGCGATATCCGTGGCTGGGGTTTATCAATTTCGCAATCCGGTGTCTCTTAACGTTGCGCAGGTTGGAGAAGGTGCCGCACGGTCGAGCAAGCCATTCTTTACCGGAGCTGCCTTTGCCCTGGCAAATCTTGCTAACCCAACGTTTATCCCATCATTGCTGGTAATGTCTGCGTTCATACTGGCAACAGGAATGGTAGATCGCAGTTTGGCAGACCGCACACTGTTTTCAATCGGATTTGGAATTGGTAATTACTTGTGGCTGGTAACACTGGTTGGCATCTTCCTGCGCTACAAACACCGGGTGCCTGAGAAGGCATTTTCGCTGGTCCAGCGCCTGATGGCCGCTGTGGTTGTACTCTTTGGCCTAGTCGCCGGATTCCGCCTGGTCATGTTGTAAATCTTTCTGCTATCTCGCCTGCGATTCAGTTGGTTCATTACGGCATTTGCAGTAGTTTCCCGAACGCTAATGTGCTGCTTGATCTTGATGCGATCAGCGCATGCAAATTGCACGAGGGACTAACATGAGATTGACTGCCACAGTGCTCGTGGTGTTTTGTTGTACAGCCGTGCTGCTGCGCGCCCAGCACGCGTCTATTGGCATGCGTGCCGGCTATCTGCATGTCGCTAATCAGTCAACAATTCCGGTCATCTTTAACTCGAACGATCCCGATTGTGGCGCATTTTCGGATGGTGTTTCTCCGGGTGTGTACGCAGGAATAACCGGCGACTATGCGCTGATTGGCGATGCACTGGAAGTGGGCATTGGTCTTGCGTTTCAGCAACGTCCTGCTCGACTGCTTGTCAATACACAAGACGGATTTGAAGTGCTTGATCCAGCCTCGTTGCAGTATGTGCCGATGGTGCGTGAAAACGTCTTTGAAAGCACGCTTGGATACGTTGCGTTCGAAGCACATATCCGGACTCGTCCGTTTGAGAGTCTCCCGTTCTACATCAAGGCCACCTTTGACGCTGGTAATCCGTTGGTTGCGAGCACATATTCTCAGACCGAACAAATCGTGCGTCCTGATGGAATCGTCTTTCCTGATGGACGTCAGATACGAACCACCGGTCAGGGGCCGTTTCCAGGACTGGGGACATCAATTGGTGTAGGGGGCGGACTCGGCATTGTATTCGATGTCACAGATGATGTTGAGATTGCACCTGAGGTTTCCTACCGATATGGCCTAAACTCGGTTACAAGTTTTACGACGTGGAATCAATCGTGGATCGGCGCTGGTATTGCAGTGCGCTACAAGATCCGGGAAGACGAGACGACTCCACCACCACCACCGCCAGATCCAGAGCCCGGGCCGATTGCGGATCTTGCGCCCTCTGTTCCTGAACCAGCACCTGCTGTGATTGCGTCGATTTCAACAACACCGCTCGAGATTAGAGAAACCGTTGTTACACAGACGTTTCCGTTGCTCCCGTACTTGTTCTTCGATTCGGCATCTGCTACACTTCCTTCGAAGTACATGCACAATGACAACACCTCAGAGTTCAATGAACGAGACCTGCCGAAGGAAACGCTGCCGATCTACTATCGTATCCTTGACGTTCTTGGCTCGCGAATGAGAGGCATCCAAACCTCTAAGCTCGTGATCACCGGCACAACCGACATCAGTGAAGGTACCACGAACGAAGAACGAGCAGCCATCGCCATTGGACGCGCACGGACGACAGCCGATTATTTAAGCAGACGATGGGGAATTGCTGCCGACAGGCTTGTGGTGCGTGGATCAGCGAAGCCTTCGAACCCATCAAGGGAAAGTTATACGGAGGGGGCTGCAGAAAATCGAAGAGTTGAGTTATCGAGTACGAATGAAACTCTTCTTGGACCAATCGTCCACACAAGATTCAACGAATACGTTCCTGTGCAGTCTCAACATGATTTCCGAACACAAATTCGAAACCCAGAACGTGCAGACCGTTGGGAACTGCGAGTAGAGCATGATGGAAAGCAGATTGGCCTTCGCACTGGGAAGCTTTTGCCTCCAGAAACGCTCACATTCAATCTGAATCAAGAAATGACGAACCAACTCGGTCCTGTTGCCGGCACTGTAGATACACTCCTTGCAACACTTCAGGTTGAACAGGCCGACCGAGAGCCTGCACGTGCAGTTGCTGAATTTCCGCTTCGCAAAACAGTAAGCAATTATGAAGTCAGCCGTTTGAGCCTGATCGTGTTTGACTATGACAAGTCTGACATATCAGAACAAAACAGGGAAATGATGCAGCGCGTGGTTACATCGGCCACAGGGGCTGGTAGCACGGCGCGCATTGTTGGTACAACCGATAAACTGGGCGAGCGTGATCATAACATGACGCTCTCGCAGGACAGAGCAGAATCCGTTGAACGATTTGTACGTTCAATAGCCCCTTCACTTACGATCCAAGAAGTGAAGGGGATTGGTCCTGATCAGCTTCCATACGACAACTCACTTCCAGAAGGCAGATTCTACTGCCGTACAGTTTCGTTGCAAATCACTACTCCACTGAGGGTGCGATGAATAGACGAGAACTCTTTACCAACCTGGCGCGCACTGCTGTTCGTGGTCCAGGGCCGTTCGACGGAGCCCCGTTGAACGTTCAAGGCGGCTTGGAGGAGTACACCAAGCCACTAACCTTGGAGGATATCTACCACTTGTACCGACGGCTTGGTTTCGGCATTTCCGTGCCAGAAGCTCAAGCGCTGGTAGGCAAGACCGCTGGCCAAGTTGTGGACGCGTTATTGGGGCCAGACACCCCAGCAGATCACGCAAAGCCGATGGAGTTCAACAAGTGGCGCGATCCTGTCTCGGGGCAGATGGTTGATTACACCGAGAATCCTCTCGGTGCTGATCTGCAAACACGCTTTGCCATCGAGGCATGGTGGCGCGGCAATCACTCCAAGCTATCGAACTGGTGGCTACAAACGATGGTGCGTGATACTACTGCTGTCGAAAAGCTGACGTTGTTCTGGATGAGTCACTGGACGTCAGAATTCAGTTTCGACGAGCAGTACCTTGTCCCGCATACCATCTACAATCAGTATGCGCTGCTTCGTAAGGATCGTCTCGGAGATTTTCGGGAAATGGCATTGGACCTGACGTTGGATAATGCAATGCTGCATTATCTCGGAGGTACGTACAACGAAGTAGGGAAGCCAAACGAGAACTACGCGCGCGAACTCATGGAGCTCTACACTACCGGTATCGGGTGGTATACTGAAGGTGATGTTCAGCAGGCTGCTCGAGTGCTTACTGGATGGAAAGCATCACGCTACAATGATCAGCCAGCACCGAATGGAATGTATGTGTCATGGTTCGATGCCAACAAACATGACACAGGTGCGAAGGAGTTCATGGGCGTCACGATACCAGCCCGAACAGCTGATAACAACACCGCGTTTCAGGTGAAGAATGAAGAGATCAGAGAACTTATCAATATTCTCTTCCGCGTTCGACCTGATGCAATTGCAAGGTTCATAGCCCGCAAGGCATACCTGTTCTTTGTTTACAGCTCAGGAGGCGAGGTAGATCCGCAAGTAGTAAATGATCTCGCAGCAGCGTTTAAGTCCGCTGACTTTGAATTGCGCCCGCTGTTCAGAAAGCTTCTCACCAGCGCGCATTTCTTCGATCCGGCCCTTCGCGGTGCACAGATCAAGACGCCGGTAGAGTACGTAACATCATTGCTGAAACAACTCCGACTCGACGATGGACAGATCGTTGCGCTCGATCCTCAAGCATGGGTTCGGACGATGGACCAAACAATGTTTGACCCACCTAATGTTGCCGGTTGGCCTGGGTATCGCACCTGGATCAGCACGAACACATATCCGCGTAGGCGCGACTTTGCCAAGAAGGCAATAGACAGCATGCCGGACGCGAAAGCAATGGACTTCATCAAGGAGTTTCCGAACTATGATGATCCCGTCAAGTTCGTCGCAGAAGTTGCCAAGTACATGCTCCCTGTAACTGTGAGCGATGAGCGCTTGACATATTACAAGTCAACGCTTCTTGAAGGACAGCCCGATTACACCTGGGCAGAAAAACTGCAGCAACCGGCCAGCGCTTCGCGTTCGTTCAAGCTGCTTTTGAAAACAATGGCCGTTGCACCTGATTTCCAGCTGTGCTAAGCCCCCTATCACTGAACTTGAACGTAAAGGTAACCCGATGAAACGTCGCTCCTTTCTCGCTACGACCGCTGCAGCCGCAGTTGGTACCCAAGTGCTCGGGGGTGTGCCGCTGCGCGCATTCTCTCCGTTCCAACTACAGCAGCAACTTCAGGCCGATGATGACCGCATTTTGATTGTGATCCAGATGTTCGGCGGTAATGATGGTCTGAATACCATTCTGCCCGTAGACGATCCGGCTTACTACCAGATCCGGCCAACAATAGCCGTGCCGAAAGACAAGGCCGTAAATGTCCTTTCGCGTGTCTATATGCACCCTGCATTAGCGCCAAAAGATATGTATGGTTTCCCGCAAATGTTCGAGGACGGACGTCTGGCTATTGTGCAGGGAATCGGATATGAAAATCCGAACCTCTCGCATTTCCGATCAACAGACATTTGGCTCAGCGGTTTCAACTCGTCAGATCCGGAAAAACGCCTCCTAGATGGCTGGCTGGGTAGGTACTGGTCGAATAAGATCAATGGATTCCCAGAAGTGCTGCCAGAAGACCCAATTGCAGTGCAAATCGGTGGCACGCTTTCAATGCTGCTGCAGAGTCCCAAGGGCGACATTGGCATCGCGCTTACAGATCCAGCGAAGTTCTTTGAGCTCGGACAGGGTCTCTCGCCCGATATGGCGATGATGTCTGACGAAACACGATACGGACGAGAGTTCAATTTTGTCCGCACAGTTGCAGAACAGTGCGACCGATACTCAACAGTTGTCAAGAGTTCGTTCGATAAGGGCAAGAATGTTGCCACGTATACTGATCCCGGTTTTGTTCAGCAGATGAAGCTCGTCGCACGTCTTATCAGTGGCGGTCTCCGATCAAAAATCTACATGGTTGCCATGGGCGGGTTCGATACGCACGTGCAACAGCAGGATGAGAACCTAGGGGGCTTGCATCCGTATCTCATGAATCAGCTTGCAACAGGTGTTGGAGCATTCATGCAGGATGCACTGGCACAGGGCTTTGCCGACCGTGTTGTTGGTATGACGGTTTCTGAGTTTGGACGCCGTCCATACGAGAACGGAAGTCGCGGAACAGATCACGGTACTTCTTCGGTACAGTTTGTATTCGGTAACGGAGTTCGTGCTGGTGTGTATGGTCAAAATCCGGATTTGCAGAACTTTGACAGCAACGGCGATTTGCGCTATCAGTGGGATTTCCGTCGGGTGTATGCTGACGTCCTCGAAAACTGGTTCGGCGGAACTCCTCAAGACACAGAGAGCGTACTAGAGGACAGAGTTCTTCCAATTGGTGTTCTGCAGCGTCCAACTAGTGTAGACGACTTCTATGAAGGTCGTACGCCAGTGCACGTAACTGTTGCGCCAAATCCTTCTTCAACACACACAACTCTCGAGTGGCAGCAGTCGGTGCCCGCTGTGGTCTCTGTTGAACTCTATGGAACTGAAGGCCGGTTCGTGCAGTCAGTGTTTACAGACAGAGTGATGCCGGGCAAGGTGCGTGTGCCAGTTGAAAATGTTCCGTCTGGTTCATACCTGTGCGCCGTTGTCGTCAACGGAGCTCGCACGGTGGTTCCACTTACGGTTATTCGATAAACACTCTCGAGATTTTGCCATATCTGGCCGGTTCGCTATCTTCGCAATCCCTCTGCGGAAGTGGCGAAATTGGCAGACGCACCATCTTGAGGGGGTGGCGCTCGCAAGGGCGTACGGGTTCAAGTCCCGTCTTCCGCACACAAACGTTACAAGGGGCTAACATACCGTTAGCCCCTTTTTCGTTTACCGGGTAACAGCGATCTTGAGAACCGAGCTTGAACTTGTGCTCGCACTTGAGACGCTGGCGATGTATACGCCTGGTGGAACCAGATTGCCAGATACGTCGCGTCCGTCCCACAATGCCTGGCGCCCACGCGCTGCTATAGCTGAAACAAGAATCCCGCCTGCCGTCATGATACGAACTTCAGTGTCTGGCGCGAGGCCATCAATCACAAGCTGCGTTTGTGAGCCCGCACGAAATGGTTGTGGGTAGCAGGAGACATCGAATGACGGTAGAGGCCGCATCGAGGAGGTCTTGGCAACGCTACAGCCTTTCAGGGTTCCGAAATAGGCAAGACCTGTAGCATCATCTATGGCAATTGAGCGGACGTTGTTGTCCAGTAGGGGGCTTGTTGCTGTTGTGATTGTGGCCAAAACCTCGATGCCGCTTTCATCGAGAACAAACACGCCGTTGTTCGTTGCGATCCACTTGTAATTCAAAGCATCGACAAACACGTCGTTGATGTACGTGGATGACATCGCCGAGACTCTGCGCACAAATGGGATGGTGGTATTCGTCAGATTCCACGGACTTGATACTACCGAAAGCCCCTTGGCAGTGCCGATCCACAGTGCGCCGTTTTGGTCAACTTCGAGGGTTGTTACAACATTGTCTTGGAGCTGAGAATTGCTGGTCATGATTTTGTTGCAGACGTCATCATCCTGGCTTGGCGTATTCTTGTCATTGTATCCAATAAGTCCGCGACTGTCAGGGCTCCCGCACCACACCGTACCGTTGCCGTCAACGGCTAGTGATCGAAACAAATTTTCGCGAGTATTCGCACAATTCTGCCTAAATGCCCATCCGCCAGATCCATCTTCTATCGCAAACAGTCTGTCGGTGCTTTGTTCATTTAATAAAATTGTTCTGCCATATCGATCGAGGGCTGCCTCTGAAACAAGCACATAGTTCGAATCTGCAGGGATTCCAGCAAGCGAGGAGTTTTGCGCATTCACTGCCGAGAGCTTGAGACCTGACTCTGTATGCTCGCATTTAAGCGCGCCGCGGCCCCATGTGCCAATCCATGTGATACCATCTGCCAACGACGACACCCTGTAACAGCCATTTGATTGCAATGCAGGCTCAGATGCCGTTGTGATCGAGCGCCAGGTAGCTCCGTCGAAATAGCTCACGCCCTGACCGCCATAACCGCCGTCGGTGTGCGTAGCAGCCCAGATCCATCCCTTTGTATCAATGCTAATATCTGTGAACTGATTTGAAAGGGGCGAGTTAAAGCCAAGAAGCGTAAGGGTTCCGTCTTGGACAATGCCGAGGCCGTTGCTCTGGAGGAATGTAACGATTGACTGACCCCGAGGTGTTTGTATCAAAGCGTGACCGGTGACCGGAGAGGGGAGGTTCTTATCGAGTTGTATCTCTTGCCCATTAACCAGTACCGATGTTGCTGTGCTCACGATCAACGAACCATTGCTGCCGATGCTTACACCGTTAATGTCTCGTTCTGTTGTCTGTGAAAGCTTGAACTGACCATCGGATGCCCGTTCAAAAACTCTGCGTGCCGTCGCCACACAAAGCCGAGAGCCTTTTGATGCCATGTACAATACCGGTTCAGTGGAGTCCGGCAGGCCTTGCGATGTCGTGATGCGTGTCCATACTGATGGCAGGCGCAGCGTGGTAACATTTAGCGGAGCCGTTGCTACACTTCCATTAATCACAACCCAAATGCTGTTGTCGATAAATCTAATGTTCCTCACAGCTGACTTTTCAGGAAACTGCCCGACACGGTCAATGGTCTCAATGAACAGCTGGGTAGCGGAATTCAGCAGCACGAAGCCAAACTCCGTTGCTATTGCGAGAGTATCTCCACGCTGAGAGAAGCTGTTTATAGCACGCTTGGGATACTGTGTTGACCGTTGGATGTCGCCTATAAACGTCCAAGAATCACTGCGCTTACTGTAGATGTCGAGAGAGCCATCTCGTTGACCCACATACGTCAGGCCGGACTTCGTATCGCAGAAGATCGAGGTGCAGTCCAGCGTTTTAAGTCCATTAATGTTGTCATACTTCGTGTACGTTGGATCAGAGCCCGTTGTCCAGCGTGGAACGCCCCCTGACGTAGCAGTCCATATTGTACCGTCGGCATCGGCATCAACTGCCTGAATCTGATACAGCGATGAAATCGTCTTCCAATCGCTAAGGTAAACTTGCTGTGCAACTGCACTATGCCACAGAATTGCAATGGCTGCAGCTAACGTGAGTATTCTCATTCTGCCCAACCTTGTGACTTACGGTGTACGAAGAGTTCGAAGGAGGTCTGCTGTGTATAGCGCTGCGAGTGCGGACTCGCGACCTTTATGTCCGTCCTTACCGCCGGCACGTGACCACGCTTGCTCGACATTTTCTGTAGTAAGGATCCCTGCAATGCAGGGAATGCCGGTGCGAACAGCAAGATCCTGGAGGCCGTGCATAACCGGTGATGCAACGTATTCGAAGTGTGCTGTTTCGCCGCGGATAACAACACCCAAACAGATGACAGCATGACACCGTTGATGTTCAATCAGCGTGGCTGCAACAACGGGAATTTCGTAGCTGCCGGGGCAGCGGACGAGTACGACATCGTTATCCGAAAGGCCATGTTCTTGTAGAACATTCAGAGCACCATTAATGAGTTCCTGAACGATGTCATCGTGCCATGCGGCTGCAACGATGCCAATACGCAGGCCCTCGGCAGAGAATGCGCTCAGGTCGGCAAATTGTATATCAGTGGAATTCATGCGGGTTGTGATTGACGTACAACGTCTCGACGATCTTCTAGCTGCTTGAGTGCAGACTCGGGAACACCGAACACGCCGAAGTTTTGTTCATCGTATTCTCGAGTGCCGTGAAAGTCCGAACCGCCTGTGATTAGCAGGTTGTGTTGGGTGCATAGTACGCGATAGAATTCGCGCGTAACGTACCAATGTGATGGATGATATACTTCAATAGCATCAATGCCTGTTTCAATTAACTGCAGGCACGACGTAGGGTTTGTAAAGTACCGTCCGGGGTGGGCAACTGATAAAATACCGCCGGCTCTGTGAACCATGTCCACGGCCTTTGCAATAGGGAACGGAGTTTTAGGTGCATACCCTGGCTTGCCCACGTCCAGGTAAATATCAAATGCCTGCTGAATAGTGCTCACAACATTTTTCCGCAGAAGAATTGCAGCAACATGCGGCCTGCCAACAGTTGCACCGTTTGCTTCATCCAGCACTTCTTGGATCGAGATGTTTACCCTACATGCTTTGAGATTGTCGACCATTTCGTTGGCTCTGCGAATGCGATCTTCACGATAGAATTTCTCGTATTCACGCACCTCTGCACTGGTGTGATCCAGGTAATAGGCCAGAATGTGAACTTCACGGCCGAAATCATAGCATGAAATTTCTACGCCTGGTAACACGCATACACTGCCGTTATAGCCCCCTTCAAGAAGGGTCCGATAGGCGTTCATGTTGTCGTGGTCGGTAATTGCGAGGGTTGTAAATCCCTTTGCTTCAGCCTTCTCTACAAGTTGGAGGGGACTCAGGGCGCCATCTGAACATGTCGTGTGCGTGTGCAGATCAGCCACGAGTTGTGTCGAAGTGTGCTGTTCGTGCATCATTTTGCTGCTCCCTCTTCACGGATGAACCATGCACGAACAATCTTTCCGTTCCTACATTCATATGTGGCCACCGCATGCACCAAACCAGCCGAACTTAGACCAGAGACCTCTTCTTCGTCGATAACAAAAGGGGGGCACACGATGCGGGAGATGAGTTTACAATGCAGATGAGGATGCAAGTCGAATTGCTTGCCGTACCGTTCATGAAGCTCATCGATTCCATTACAGAACACCTCGCCTGAGGGCAGTGTAATGAGCTGGATGTCGTCAGCATAGACGGCCGCAAACGCTTCTATGTCTCGTGCGTTATACGCATCGAGCTGTTCTTGGGCGCATTCGGAAGGGGTTCTATCGTGTGCACTGCGAAGCACATGCAAAGATAGGCCAATGGAGGCGCTATTTGCTATCGAGAATGCGGCTCAGCAATGACTGAATTACTAACAGGGGCGGTGTGGAAGTTGATTTGATCGTGCGTTCGCTTTCCCGGAGTAGATGCAGGGCGCGCTCAATGCGATATGGTCCAAGGCGATCCACGTAATCAAGATGCTCATTTAGGGTCCACGTTGGGATGCCTGTTTGCTGGGAGATTGCCGTCGAATCACTCAGCGCACGGGCATCTAACAAGCGGTACAGTTGCAGAAAGAAGCGCGATACCATCGCAATTATGGGAAGCTCCTGACTGTCAGACGTCATCATTGACGTTGCGATCTTCATTGCTGCGGAAACATCTGCTCGCCCGATTGCTTTCTGTAGCTCGAATACATTGAATTCACGTGAGCTACCTACAACCGCGTAGACATCTTCTTCCGTAGCATGTGTTCGGTCTCCAAGAAACAACTTGAGTTTTTCGAGTTCCATTGAAAGATCCCTCAACGACGTTCCGCATCGGGTAATGAAGAACTCAGGAGCCGATGGCGGTAGGACTAAGTTGTCTTCAGAGGCTCGCCGTTGAATCCATTGCATGGCCTGAGGTTCTTTGAGCTGTGCATACTCTGACCATGAGGCCTTCTGCATGAGGAGCGGGAAGGGATACTTTAGACTGTTGATCTTCTTGTTAGCTGCGGCCGCATTCCGTGTAATCCGGGAACCGATTCCATCCGCAGTGGGAAGTGATGCAGTGAGCAACAGGAACGTGGTGGCGTTCGGTGAGCTCAAGTACTGCGCTAAATTGTCTGATGATTTCTTTCCCTTCGACGCAGACATTTTCTCAGCGCGGCGCACCCAAATCACGCGTTGTTCCGACATCATAGGGTAGGAGCGTGCGATAGAGAGAACAGCGTCCAGGCTTGTTTGCTCGCCGTCAAGTACGTCGCAATTCATTCCTGTGGTATCGAGTTCTGAGGCGGCCTCGTACAGTCGCCGCGCGTCATGCTCAACTAGAAAATCCTCTGCGCCAAACAACAGAAGTACAGGTGGAAATTTCTTAGTTGAAACAATCTCGTGTATCATCGCTGGCTCGTCTTCGGGTCAAATGCATCGCGCAGGCCATCTCCAAACACATTGAGCACAAGCACGCCAACGGCCATGGCAATACTTGGAAAGATCGTCATGCCCCAGTTGGTTCCAAGCGCAATGTAGCCGTATCCGTCCTTAATCATTTGACCCCACGAAGGGGTAGGGGGCTGTACGCCAAGCCCAATAAAACTCAACGAGGCTTCAGCAATGATCGCCGTTGCAAAACCTGCCGAAGAGAGAACGATAATCGGGCCAATCGCGTTCAAAAGCATGTGCCTAAATATGGTGCGAAATGTTCCAAACCCAAGTGCTCTTGTTGCCTCAATGTATTCTTGTTCCCGTATTGTAAAGAACTGCCCGCGAACAATGCGGGCAATGTCTACCCAGGACGAGATGCCGATAGCCACAAACGTTTGCCAGTAGCCTTTGCCAAGTAACACACTGAAGGCAACAACGAGAAGGATGGTTGGAAATGACCACACGACGTTGACAAGCCACATTATTCCATCGTCTACCCAACCGCGGTAGTAGCCAGCTATCGCACCAAGAAACACGCCGATTAGCAGCGCGATTGATTCCGAGATCAATCCTACACTGAGCGAAACACGCATGCCGTAGATAAGTCGCGTGAAAATGTCTCGTCCAAACCTGTCGGTGCCTAGCCAAAAAGTAGGCCTCGCTACAAAATCATCCGTCCCGGTTCCTGTGAGTGCAGACCGAGCGATCACATAGGCCTCGC
>JBIJAX010000075.1:0-6112 GCA_044345485.1 Kapaibacterium sp. (SeqCode) | reverse complement strand
CAAGAACAAGGTGATGAATAACCGAAGGTTGTATGGCTGGTTCTACCGGAAATAAACTTTTTAAGGTTGCGAGTCAGATCAACATTGGTCGTGATGCAATCGTAGAGTACTTGGCGTCGAAAGGTCACAAAATCGACAACAAGGCCACGACTGTATTGTCCGATGAGCAATTAGATCTCGTTATCGAAAAGTTCGCGAAGGAGCTCAAGTCTGCTCAAAAGCAGAGAGAGAAAGTCCAACGCCAGCAGGCTGTGCGCAAGAGTAATCTTGAGCATGGTAATGCCGTGTCTATCGACACAATAGCCGAGGCGCACGAGCGCGAGCGCGAGATCGAGGAGCGCCTTGAGCGTCCTGCGGATGCTCAAGAATACGTCCAGGAGTCTATCCCGGAAGCTAGCGCCACCGAACCTGTGATTGAGGTGAGTGAGCGGCCTGTAAAGGTTGCCGAGACCCCTCAAGCTGCGCCGGTGCCCGAGCCAGAACCCGAGCCTGCGCCTGTCCCTGCCCCTAAGCAGGACGGCCCAACTGTTGGGGTAATAATCGATCTTTCGAAGGCCGAAGAGCTGGAGAAAATCGATGAAGCGGCACAAAAGTTCGCAATGTCAAAGAAGGGCCAAAAGGAAGCAGCAAAGCCTGTTTCTGCGAAGGCTGATTCGAAGACGCCAGAAGCCGCGCAGCCAGAGGCTGCTGCGCCTGCCGAGCAGGCCGTGGCCCCTGAGGTTGTTGCAGAAGCAACGCAGGCTGCACCAGCCACGTCAGCTACACCAGCTACACCAGCCACTGATCAGCCAGCTGCTGAGGAAACAACAGAAGGTGATGAGAAGAAAGGCAAGCGCCGACGTAAAGGTGTAATTGAAGTTGAATACAAGCCAGGCGAAGGTGCAAAGCTTCGCGGCCTAACGGTCGTTGGCAAGATTGATCTTGCTCCGAAGCCTGCCCCACGTCCGAAGCGCGATGACAGACGCCCGCAGGGCGGTGGTGATCAACGTCGCGGCGCCATTGGTGATGCCCTGGCAGCCCGTGGTCGTGGGCCCGGAGGTGGTCAGCAAGGTCAGCAGTCTGGGGGATCGTCAGATGCCAACAGACCGCGTCCAAACTTTGGACCAAACGCAACTCCTTCTACAGCGAAGAAGGACGACAAAAAGAAGAAGAAGACCAATGCAAAGGGTATGCGTACCCAAGTGTCGGATTCCGACGTAGAACGCGCTATTCGTCAGACGCTCTCCGGCATGGAGTATGCACCATCTGGCGGACGTGCCAAACTGCGCATGCGCAAGCGTCTCGAGCGCGAGGAGAAAGAAGCGATTCGTCAAGAAGAGATCGCCCGCGAAAGCTCGATCCTGCGCTTGTCGGAGTTCGTTACAACGGCAGACCTTGCAAACCTGATGCGCGTTACGGCCTCTGACATCATTATGAAGTGTATGGGGCTTGGTCTGATGGTTTCCATCAACCAACGCCTTGATAAGGACACAATCACGCTGATCGCATCTGACTACGGCTTTGAAGTTGTATTCGTTGATGACCAGCAAGACATGGTGGTAGAAGAGGAAGAAGACGCACCAGAAACACTTGAGCCGCGTTCCCCGATCGTTACGATCATGGGTCACGTTGACCACGGTAAGACGTCGCTCCTCGACTACATCCGCAACGCTAACGTTGTTGCCGGTGAAGCTGGTGGTATCACACAGCACATTGGTGCATATCGAGTTGAATTGCCAGACGGACGCTCAATTAGCTTCCTTGATACACCAGGTCACGAGGCTTTTACTGCCATGCGTGCGCGTGGTGCCCAAGTCACGGATATCGTGGTGTTGGTGGTATCTGCAGATGACAGTGTGATGCCTCAAACAATTGAAGCTATTTCTCACGCTCAGGCAGCTGGTGTTCCGATCGTTGTTGCTATCAATAAGATCGATAAGCCAGATGCAAACCCAGATCGCATTCGTCAACAGCTTACTGATCACGGCGTGCTGGTCGAAGACTGGGGCGGCAAGTTCCAGGTAGCAGAAGTATCGGCAAAGACAGGTCTCAATGTTCCAATGCTTCTCGAGAAGATCCTTCTCGAAGCAGACTTGCTAGACCTTAAGGCAAATCCTGATCGCAAGGCGAAAGCAACGGTCATCGAAGCGCACGTTGATAAGGGGCGCGGTAACGTTGTTACCGTCATGGTTCAAAAGGGAACATTGGATGTGGGCGACATCTTCGTCTGCGGACAGTTCGCCGGCCGTGTGCGTGCCATGTTTGACGAACGCGGACACCGCATGGACCAAGCAGGACCATCGATGCCTGCACAGGTTACAGGATTCGATGGCTTGCCAAATGCAGGCGACATCCTGATGGAAATGGATACCGATGCAGAGGCACGTGACGTGGCCGTACGCCGTCAGCAGCTTCGTCGTGAGCAGCAGTTCCGTGGTATGCGTCACATGACACTCGACGATATCTCGGCGCAGATCCAACAGGGCGGCGTCAAGGAGCTTCGACTTATCGTACGTGCAGACGTAAGTGGTTCGGTCGAAGCGTTGTCCGATTCGCTCCAAAAGCTCTCTACACAAGAAGTCAAGGTCCGCATTCTATACCGCGGCGTTGGTGCCATCTCGGAAAGCGATATCATGCTTGCATCTGCTTCGGATGCCGTGATCGTTGGTTTCCAGGTCAACGTTCCCCCTGCAGCCCGCAAGCTTGCAGAAGCAGAAAATGTGGATGTGCGTTTGTACTCGATCATCTACGACTGTATCAACGAGGTGCAGTTGGCGCTCGAGGGTATGCTTACGCCAGATATCAAAGAAGAGATCACATCTACCGTTGAAGTCCGAGCGATATTCAAGATCAGCAAGCTCGGAACCATCGCTGGATGTTATGTCCAGAATGGAAAGATCACGCGTAACGACAAGGTACGAGTGCTCCGCGACGGTTTTGAGATCTACAAGGGTACGCTTGCCTCTCTCAAGCGCGTCAAGGATGACGTCCGTGAGGTTGATTCAGGCTATGAATGCGGTATCGGCGTTCAAGGCTTCAACGACCTCGAAATGGGCGATATCATTGAAGGCTACAAGACAATTGAAGTGAAACGGAAGCTTACGTAACAGTGTCGATTCGCACAGAACGAGTTGCCGGAGAGATCCAAAAGGCGCTAGCCGGCCCCCTTCGTATAGTAGCCGAGGAACTCTCAGCAGGGTTCATCTCGGTAACTGAGGTTCGTCTGTCTGCGGATCTTCAGCTGGCACGTGTGTATCTCAGTGTCTTTGGTGGACGTCGTTCCCCTGCTGAGGTGCTTGATCATCTCGAGGAACACGAGATGGGGCGTCTGCGTCATCAGTTGGCGAAGGCCGTACGACTGAGGTACACTCCGCAGTTGAAATTCTATATCGACGACTCACTGGACAGAGCGCAGCGAATCGAGGCAATCCTTGATCGCGTGCGTCCAGCAGACGTAGATCGAGAAGACGGTGATGATACCAACGAACACTGAACGAATGGTACTGGATCGACGGACTATTGGTTCGATCGATGATTGGTTGGAACAGGCGAGAACGGTAGGTGCTATCGCGCTCATTGACAAAGAAGAAACGTGGACGTCCTTCGACTGCGTTGCAAAGGTTCGCAACATGTCGCGAATCAAACGCGTAGGTCATGCCGGGACACTCGATCCACTAGCCACGGGGCTTTTGGTACTTTGCTTTGGCAAGGCAACAAAAGACATCGCCTCACTGCAGGATGACATCAAGGTGTACGACGTTGATATTCTCCTCGGAGCCACATCTACAACTGATGACCGGGGCGGTGATGTAGAGCAGCATGTTTGTGAGCCGGCAAACAATGATGCAGTGATCAATGCTCTCGAGCAGTTTCTCGGCGTAATACAGCAGACACCACCTGCATTCAGTGCTATTCGCCATCAAGGAAAACGCCAATACGATCTTGCCCGCGAAGGCAAGGAGTTTACCCCAAAAGTTCGAGAGGTTACAGTACACAGCATCACGGATGTTGTTGTGCAGTGGCCCCACGTACAGTGTAGAATCACGTGCTCAAAAGGAACGTACATACGGTCGATAGCACGAGATCTTGGTTTGGCCCTTGGCTGTGGCGGTTATGTATGGACGCTGCGGCGCGTTCGCAGTGGTGGCTTTGCCGTAGACGCGGCGCTAACCGTCGGTGAAATTCGAGAGGCCCTTACAAACGATGCACTTCCTAACGAGGCCGCATCATGAGTGGTAAAGCGTGTATCACAGTAGGGACTTTCGATGGAGTGCATCGCGGACATCAAGGCGTGATCTCGCTAATGCGAAAGACGGCAGATGCCCAGGGACTTCGTGTGGTTGTCGTTACATTCGATCCGCATCCGCAGATCGTGCTAGCTAAACCCGGACGCGAGCCCCTTGCCTTGCTAACAACCATTGAAGAGCGTTGCGAGCGTCTTGCCCATGTTGGTGTAGATGAAGTGGTTGTTATACCCTTTACCCATGAGTTTGCACAAACGCCTGCAGAGAGCTTCATCAGACAGCTTGTATCAACAATTGATGTGCAACATTTCTTCATTGGTCACGACCATGCCTTTGGCAAAGACCGTGGCGGCAATGAAGAGCTGTTGCGACATCTCGGAGTAGAACTCGGGTTCGATGTAGAACGCATTCCGCCTCTTGAAACAGACGGTCTTGTTGTAAGCAGCACCCTAGTGCGTGCGGCACTAAAATCTGGTGATGTTGAAGCAGCCATAGCAATGCTGGGCAGGCCGTATGAGCTGCGGGGAACCGTAGTGCAAGGCGACGGTAGGGGGCGAACTCTTGGAATTCCAACTGCCAACATTGTGCCAACTAATCCTCACAAACTCATGCCAGGCAATGGCGTGTATGTTGTGTCGATGATGATCGATGGAAGCGAGCACGTTGGCATGGCAAACATTGGTGTACGACCAACGTTTACCAACGACACTGCACCTACACTGGAAGTTCACATTCTTCAATTCGACAACGATTTGTACAACACAACGCTCGACGTGCAGTTTCATGCGAGACTACGCGGAGAGCAAAAGTTCGGATCGCGCGAGGAGTTTCTTGCGCAGCTCGAACTCGACAAGCAACAAACAATTATCTATCAACATCTCATTCAACAACGGAGGAACACATGATCTCCAAAGAACGCAAAGCAGAGATCATCGCTCAACATGGCGGTTCATCTGCGAATACTGGTAAGCCAGAAGTTCAGATCGCGCTTCTTACAGAGCACATCAAGGCTTTGTCTGGACACGCTGAACAGCACAAGAAGGATCACCACTCACGTCGTGGTCTGATCATGCTGGTTGCAAAGCGTAAGAACCTGCTTGCATACCTCATGAAGAACGATCTTCAGCGCTATCGCGATATCATCGCTGCGCTCGGTCTGCGTAAGTAAGTCTATTCACATGTGGTGGCGGAACAGCAATGATTCCGCCACCCTTCTAATGTGCCCGCGGGCACGCACTAATGGTCGGCGTCGTGGCACTCTTTGTCAAGGGGCTTAGCAGCCGAAAAGCCCCCTGACAAGGAGTGATTGTTGACCGCGATGCCGAGAACACTTTCTCGTTCATTTCTGTAGTACATACAGGAGCATCTATGAAGTCTGTTAAACGGACGATCAACGGCAAAGACCTGATCATTGAGACGGGTCGCTTTGCCAAACTCTCTGCCGGTGCGGTCATGCTGACATACGGCGAAACAATGATACTGGTAACGGCAAACGCAAGCGCAGAGCCGAAGCCAGACATCGATTTTCTTCCACTCACGTGCGAGTATCGCGAGAAACTTGCTTCTTCGGGTAAGATTCCCGGTGGCTTCTTCCGTCGTGAAGGACGTCCAACGAACAAAGAGGTTCTTTCGTCGCGCCTGATGGACCGTCCGCTGCGCCCCCTCTTCCCAAAAGAGTGGCGCAATGACACGCAGGTGATCGCAACGGTCTATTCGTACGACATGGAGAACGAGCCGGATGTACTCGGTACAATCGGCGCATCAGCTGCTCTGATGATCAGCGACATTCCGTTCAAGGGGCCAATCGCAGAAGTGCGTGTTGGACGCGTAAACGGCGAGTTCGTGATCAATCCAACGTTCTCGCAGATCAAGGAGTCGGACCTCGACAT